>CAVFIO010000063.1:0-11902 GCA_963622535.1 Akkermansia muciniphila | reverse complement strand
CGGTATATGATATGTACCATTCATAAGACAACCTGATCACAAACACTGATGACTGAACTTTTTTTCCCTGCAGCTATGGTACTTAATTGAGAGCTGAATACACAAAAAAATTTACCAGGGTTATAAATTTTTGAGACGCATCACATTTGAAACACAAGAAATTTTTATAGTTTAGGTTGAAAATTAAACATTATTCTATATACTATCAGTAACAATTACTATTAAGAAAAAGGAGATTTCTTATGCCTACATATACATGCAAAATCTGTGGCTACACCACAGTAGCTGATGAAGCACCCGCTGTCTGCCCGATGTGCAGGAAAGAGAATGTTTTTGAAAGCGATGAACCAGAGGTTCAGGCTCCTGCCAACAAGTATGCAGGCACTAAATCTGAAAAGAACCTGCAGGAGGCTTTTGCAGGTGAATCCCAGGCCCGCAACAAGTATACCTATTTTGCATCTGTCGCCAAGAAAGAAGGCTACGAGCAGATCGCCGAGCTCTTTTTAAAGACTGCACAGAATGAAAAAGAGCATGCCAAGATGTGGTTTAAGGAGCTAGGCGGGATCGGTAGCACTGCAGAGAACCTGGAGGCAGCCGCAGGCGGTGAGAACTTTGAGTGGACCGACATGTACGAACGCATGGCAAAGGAAGCTGAGGAAGAGGGCTTCCCTGAGCTTGCCGCCAAGTTCCGTGGTGTCGGCGCCATTGAAAAGAAGCACGAGGAGCGTTATCGCGCCCTTTTGAACAACGTTAATACCAAGCAGGTATTTGAAAAATCTGAGGTCAAGGTCTGGGAGTGCCGCAATTGCGGTCACATCGTGGTAGGTACCAAGGCTCCTGATGTCTGCCCTATCTGCAACCATCCTCAAAGCTACTTTGAAGTTCACGCAGAAAACTATTAATCAGCACATTTAATGCCGGGGCGTTACCCGGCATTTTTTATTTGGCAAACAATAAGTTATCTGCTACTAATACTTCCCATAACCAAAGACACCGCATTCATGCCGTATTTAAGATCACTCTCACTTTCAGTGTTCCCGTAAAAAACCGCAAAGGGATACTTCTCCACAAGATTGGAGGCTCCGACTATCTGCAGATTTTTTCGATCCTGTGACTGCTCTTTAATATCTAACGCCCCCTGCATCCAGATATTACCGCGTTTGTCAGTCCCTAAGATCCTGGCATCCATTTTTGACACTTCATCGCCGTAATCCTTGAGCTTGTCTGCAGTACGTTTTTCAATTTTTGCGATCCCTTTTTCAGGATCAAAGGAGCTGACAAGGCGGGCATATACTCCCTTGCCTAAAAGAAAGCGCACATAACTGCCGTCAACCCCGACCTGAGATAAGGCTAAAAACTGCTTAGGTAAATGCGAGCCTTGCTTGCGATAATCAGACAACTGAGCACAGGGCATTGCAACTGCATGGATCCTAAGCGACTTTCCGGCAGCCTTTTGCAGATAGCCCTTAAAAAAGGCATCGCGTGCATTTGCTGTTTCAAGTACGCACCATTTTTCAGGGAAATCTGCTTTAAAGGCAAGTTTTTCCGTATCAAAGCTTATGCGCTGAGCATGAGCAGGAAGCATTACCAGTAAAAACGCAGCTAAAGCTGAGGCAACTGCTGGTAGTTTCATATTAGTGACAGTACCTTCCTAAGATCTGCTGTCTTCTTGAAGATAGCAGATACAGAAAACCTGCCAGTGCAGCACACAGACAGGATCATAATTATTCATCAATGCTGATACTGCGCAGCTCTTTAAAGTAGCTCGGGAAGGTTTTGCTTACGCATTCAGGATCATTGATGATGACATTTCTGTCAAAGGCTGTAAGCGACATGCACATAGCCATACGATGATCATTATAGGTATTGAAGGTTGGAAGCTCTTCATTACGCACCGAGCAGTCAACACTGATAAAATCAGCGCCGGTCTCAACCTTGACGCCAAGCTTGCGCATTTCACAGGCCATGGCATCAATGCGATCAGTCTCCTTTACTCTCCAGGATCCGATATTGGTGATGGTTACCGGAGAGTCAGTATATAAGGCCATAGGAACTAAAGTCATGGCGGCATCAGGCATGGCATTCATATCAACCTCAATGCCATGCAGCACCTGAGCTTTGGATATGGTGACAGAATGCTCATCACGGGTAACCTTAGCCCCCATACGCTCAAGAATATTTAAAAAGGCCGCATCTCCCTGAGTTGAATTTCTGCCCAGTCCATAGATCTCAACCTCACCTGCAATTGCGGCAGCTGCGGCAAAGTATGAGGCACCGGTAGCATCCCCCTCTATCATAAAGGAGTCAGGGGACACATAATGAGCAGTATCATCAACTACAAATTCACTGTAGCCGCGGCGCTTCACCGTCACACCAAAGGCCTGCATAAGTGCGATGGTTAAATCGACATAGGGCTTTGAAATGAGATCTCCTGAAATACGGATCTTAAGACCGCCGCACAGGGGAGCGGCCATAAGTAATGCCGTAATAAACTGAGATGAGAGCGAGCCGTCAATTTCCAGCTCATGTGATGTGACCTGACCGCCACGGACCTGAACCGGAGGAAAGCCTGAATTATTCAGATAATCAACGTGAATACCGACGCTCTTTAAAGCCTCACACAGCGGACCTATAGGACGCTCCATCATTCTGGGCTCACCGGTTAAGGTAAATACGCCCTTTGAAAAGGCCAGAGCGGCACACAATGGACGCATGGCAGTACCGGCATTACCTAAATCAAGAGTGATTGAATTCAGGCCTATATCAAAGGCATGGGCAATTCCGGTTACCTCACAGGCAGATCCGCGCTGTGCAAGCTTAACTCCGAGGGCCTTCAGGGCCTCTAGCATACGGGCAGTATCATCTGACTTTAAAAGATTTAAAAGCTCGGTATTACCGCTTGATAAAGCGGCAAGCAGCAAGGCACGGTTTGATAAGCTCTTAGATCCGGGCAGAGTCACCCGGCCCTGCACTGATTTAATTTTGGATAGCTTCAGGCTGTTCAATTTCAATTCCTTTTACTTTAAGAGCTTCTCAAGCTCGGAGAATAATCTGTCGTTATCGGAGACGGTGCCGATAGTTATACGCAGAATATCACGTAACTCATATCCAAGTAAGGGGCGCACGATCACACCTGCCTTTAACAGCTCCCTGGCTATAAGCTGGGCATCGTGAGGTGCAAAATCAATTGCAACAAAATTTGCCTTAGAATCAATGCACTTTAAATTGTGCTGCTTGCAAAATGCTACAAATCGCTCACGCTCACTGGTGTTGTTATCAACAACCTTTTTTATAAATTCCTGATCATCAAGGGCTGCAATTGCAGCTGCCAGAGCTACAGAATTTACATTGAAGGGCGCACGCAGGGTATTCATCATAGATGCAATCTGAGGATTGGATACCATATAACCGATGCGCAGACCGGCAAGACCGTATGCCTTGGAGAAGGTTCTGGATACCACCAGATTCTCAAACTCATCTACCCATTTGGCGCTGTCCTCATAGGTAGGATCGCCCTCGTTAAACTCGTTATAGGCCTCATCTATCACCACGAGCGTAGTCTTTGGAACCTTCGCGACAAACTCACGCATGGCCCTGGAGCTTACTGCAGTACCTATAGGATTTGACGGATTGGCAAAGGCTACAATGCGGGTATTTTCATCAATAGCGGCTAAAACGTCATCTAAATCAACATTCCAGTTCTTAAGAGGAACTATCTTTGTCTGAGCACCGTTTACGGTAGCCTCCATTGAATAGACTACGAAGGAATACTGAGGTAACACCACGTTAACACGATCATTTACAAAGGCCTGGAAAAGCAGATTGATAAGCTCATTTGAGCCAGCCCCCAAAGTCAGCATCTCACTTTTATAACCGAACTTTGAGCTTAGCTTTTGCTTTAGATAAAAGCCGTTTGAATCAGGATAAATGTTGCAGCCTCTGACAGCCTCAACAGCAGCCTTCTCAGCAAGCGGGCTCATACCAAACGGATTTTCGTTCGAGGCAAGCTTGATAACATCATCCAAACCGAGCTCACGCTTTACCTCCTCAATGGGCTTGCCTGCCTGATAAGGCTTGATACGAGTTAAACCGCCGTTAGCTAAAGATGCATAATCTGTCATTTTTTGATCCCTATAATTTTCTGCAGGATATCCTGAAATATTCATTACTCTGCTCATTGTAAGCACTGCGCAGTAATTGAACAAGGCAGAAAATGAATTTAGAATTGTGGATCTTTGTAGTGCAGACGGGAGGCAGGATCGTCTCTGTTAAATTGTGCAGACGGGATCTGCACAATTAAAAAACCGGCATTAAGCCGGCTTTAAATTATATAAAAGCAGGCAAATCAGGCACGAACCTCGGTTGAGGACTCATCAAAATCATGATCAAGGCCTGCAATCTGAGGCTTATTCTGCTTCCAGTAAGGAGAGAGCGCACGCAGATGCTCGATAATACCGGGAAGAACCTCAAGGCACTTATCAACATCAGCATCGGTGTTGAAGCGGGATAAGGAGAAGCGGATAGTACCGTGAGCTGCCGAGAAGGGCACTCCCATAGCACGCATAACGTGTGAAGGCTCCAGAGATTCAGATGAGCAGGCAGAGCCTGATGATGCAGCAATTCCGTACTCATTTAAAAGCAGTAAAATTGCCTCACCCTCAACAAACTTGAAAGCTACATTCAGAGTATTGGCAGTACGGTTCTCAACGTCACCGGTGACAAAGCATTCAGGAATGCTCTTTAAAATTCCATCCTGCAATCTGTCGCGCATAGCCCTGATACGTGAATTAACCTCACCTAAGTGCTTTTTGGCAAGCTCACAGGCAACACCAAGACCTACGATATACGGTACATTCTCAGTACCGGCACGACGGCCGCGCTCCTGATGACCGCCCTTCATGAAAGGCACAAAGCGGGTACCGCGGCGCAGATAAAGCACACCTATTCCCTTAGGTGCATGGATCTTGTGACCTGAGAAAGACAGCATGTTGATATCAGTTTCCTTAAGGTTGATATCAACCTTGGACACTGCCTGCACGGCATCGGTATGGAACATCACCCCATGCTCATGAGCAATACGGGCAAGTTCAGGTACCGGGTAGATATTACCGGTCTCATTATTGGCCCACATGACTGATGCCAGAGCAGTACGCTCGTTTAAAAGGGATTTGAACTCCTCAAGATCAAGATCGCCCTTTTTATTAACCTGCATGTAATGAACCTTAACGCCGTGATTTTCAAGGAAGGCACAGGTCTGCATAATTGCAGGATGCTCAACATCAGTGGTGATGATCTCATCCTTGCCCTTCTGTGCCCACAATGATGACCATAAAGCGGTATTGTCAGACTCGGAGGCGCAGGATGTGAAGATTATTTCATCAGGGTATTCAGCGCCAAGCAGATCAGCAACCTGCTCACGGGCTCTGGCAATAGCCTTATCTACGGGCAAACCGAAACCATGCTGGGATGAAGCATTACCGTAATAGGTATTGAGGTAAGGCATCATGGCCTCAATTACCAAAGGATCGATCTGAGTTGTTGAATTGTTATCAAGGTAAATGCCTGAGCCTGTACCTAAGTTGTATACGTCCATGAGATCCCCTTATCTTGCAATAGCCTTGATTTGACGACCGGTGCCTTCTGTCAGGCGCTTTTCAATGAAGTCCAGAGTCATGGTCTTCATCATGCCCTTGGAGGCTGCACCTGAAAGCTTCACACACACATCAGTGCCTTCAATGGCATCGAGCTCAACACCTGAGCCGTCAGGCTGCAATCCCTCATTGACCTCAGACAGGATCTCGCTCACTTCCTTGTAGATAGGAGAGGTTTCAGTCTTCTGATCGATGGTTGACTGGATCTTGGATACTGCAGCTGAGGTGGTGGTTACGATCTTAGCCTCAATAGGAGCAGGCACGGTACCGGGACGGGCTACACCGCACTTTTCAAGATCAACCCAGACCTCATCGATGATCTCTTCAATACGCATACGGCAGGATCCGCAGCCGCCGCCTGCCTTGGTATAGTTGGTTACCTCTTCAACAGTGGTCAGATGGTTCTCCCACACTGCTTTCTTAATCTTGTTGATACCGACACCAAAGCAGTGACAGACAAGCTCGCCGTCATCATGAGACTGCTCGTAGGTCTTGCCGTGATAATTTGCAATAGCGGCATCCAGAGCTTCACGCCCCATCACTGAGCAGTGCATCTTCTCAGGAGGGAGGCCGCCCAGAAAATCCACGATTTCCTGATTTGAAATCTTCTCTGCTTCCTTTAAGGTTTTGCCCTTAAGCATTTCAGTTAAAGCAGATGATGATGCAATAGCGCTGCCGCAGCCATAGGTCTGGAAAGCGGCGTCCTCAATCACCTCAGTCTGAGGATTGATTTTCAGCATCAGACGCAATGCGTCACCGCAGATAATGGAGCCTACATCACCGACGCCGTTGGCATCCTCGATGACACGCGCATTGCGCGGGTGAAGGAAATGATCTTTAACCTTATCAGAATAATTCCACATTTCTAAGTCCTTTTTTTATGTGTTCCGATGTGTCGGACAGGCCTTTTACAGGCTTTCTTCTTCTGAATACGGCTTTTGGGACCGAACAAGATTTTCAATCCGCCAAAGCCCAGGCCGTATTTCCAAGAAACCGCACGCTATTTTACTTGAAAAATGAGATCTGGCACGCTCTAGTCTCATTTTTCCTGTCATTTGCAACCAAAATGGGTACAGCATGCAGATAGTTCAAGACCGCAGACTAAGCCGCGGTCTTAATTTTACCTTCTCAAATGATAAAAATTAGCAACTATGAATGAATACCTCTTACCTCATAGCCGGCATCGGTAATTGCCTTTTTAAGGACATCATCGGCAATTTCACCTTCAAAGCTGACCTCTGCGCTCTTGCGTTCAAGAGACACCTCAACTGAAGTTACGCCATCAAGAGCCTGCAGAGCATTTGTCACAGCCTTCACACAATGCTTGCAGCTCATACCGTCAACACTGATAACCTTATGATTCATCTTTTCCCCAATCTTATCTGATATTTCTTCAATTTTTATTCCTGTAAGTCTCAGAGCATTAAGCCCTACACATACAGATGACAGAGACATCATGATAGCACCGGCAATCGGTGTCATGTACCATCCAAAGGATGAGAAGGCACCGGCGGCCACCGGAATAAAAATAATGTTATAGATGAAGGCCCAGAAGAGATTCTGCTTAATGACAGTCATAGTGCTGCGGGACAACCTGGCTGCCGAGACCGCATCTATCAGATTGCCGCGTAACAGCACCACATCACAGGAGGAGACTGCAATATCGGAGGTTCCTGCAAGACCTATGCCGATATCCGCGGTAGCCAAAGCAACAGAATCATTAATACCGTCACCAATCATGACTACGCTGTGGCCCTGCTGCTGCAGTGAACTGATAATGTCGGCCTTGTCCTTGGGATATAAGCCTGAACGGTAGTTTTCAATTCCAAGCTCCTCAGCAACTGCATGAGCTACCTTTTCTGTATCTCCGGTGAGCATCAGAGTATGAATGCCCATATTTTTAAGCGCGGCAACTGTCGCCTTTGATGACGGCTTTAATTCATCTGATACGGTCAGGATTGCCTGCACGGCATCATCATATATAACGTATAACACAGAAGATCCCGCCCCCTCATGCACGGAGGCTAGGGTATCAAGCTCCTGCTCAAAGGCGACCTTCTCAACTGTTACCATGCGGCGGTTACCGATGCCGCAGCGCTTACCATTGATAATTCCCTCAATGCCCTCGCCTTCACGCAGCACAAAGTCACTGACCTCCATAATCTTCGCATCGCAGAATTTACGCAATACAGCCAGGGCCAGAGGATGATTGCTTTTACGCTCAAGAGAGGCTGCAACAGCCAAAACCTCATTCTGATCTGCCCCCTGCCTGTAATTTACCGAGGTTACAGTCATATTGCCTGAGGTCAGAGTACCGGTTTTATCAAAAACAAAGACCGAGGCCTTGCGCAACGTTTCTACAACTTCTGGTGATTTAAACAGGATCCCGGCTTTTGCAGCACGTCCGGTTCCTGCGACAATAGCCAGAGGAGTGGCAAGTCCCAGAGCACACGGACAGGACACAACCAGAACCGATACTGCAAAATTTAAAGCATCACGCAGATCTGCACCTAAAAGAAAATACCAGAATACAAAGGTCAGCGCGGCTATAAAAATCACCACCGGTACAAAAATTCCGGCAATAAAGTCAGCAATACGTGCAATCGGAGCTTTTCTGGAGGTGACATCATCTACCAGGGATATGATCTTTGATAATGTGGTCTCGGCACCTACTGCCTGGGCTCTGATCTCTAATGCTCCCTGTGTCAGAACTGTAGAGGAAATGATTTTCGAATCCACTGTCTTTTTTACAGGTCTGCTTTCACCGGTAATGGAGCTTTCATCGCAGAAACCGGAGCCTGCTACAACTACGCCGTCAACACCGATCTGATCGCCTGCCTTAATCACCAGAATGTCATTTACTCTGACATCAGTAAGCGGGATCTGATATTCACCGTTTGAGTCCTTACGGGTAACAAACTTAGGTGCCAGATCGTAGAGCATCATCACCGCATCAGAGGTGCGAACCTTGGTGCGCTCCTCAAAATACTTGCCGATGGCAACGAAGGTTAAGATAGCAGCTGTGGTATCAAAATAGAGTGGGACGCCCTGACCCAGGGAAAACTTATACCCTTCAGGCACTGATAAAAGTCCGTATATGGAAAAGGCAAAGCATACGAGCGATCCCAGTGACACCAGTGAATCCATGTTAAAGCTGCCGTGAGCAAGTCCCCTGCCGGCGGAAATATAATATTTACGCTGCAGGATCATCACTACCAGCGCCAGGAGAAGCTGCAGAATACCTGCATAAAATACATCATCAATGACAATCAGGCCAAATACAGGTCCCATGGCTACCAGAATAAGCAGCACCAGAAAGCCGAAGCTTGCCACAAGCTGTACCTTCTGACGCCTGGCCTCTGCATCACTGCTGCGCCTGATCTCAGAGGACTTTGAGGATATGGATGCAGAATATCCTGCATCTGTGACGGCCTTGATAATATCCTGATCACCGATTAAGGCAGGATCGCAAAGTAAAGACATGCGGTTTTTAAGCAGCATGACATTTACATCATGAACGCCTGATAATTTTTTTACACTACGTTCGATTCGGGCTGCACATGCTGCACATGACATACCCTTTATTTCAAAAATTTTCTTTTCCATATCTTTCTGATATCTGGAATTGCCAACAAAACAGTTACCTTCAACAGCTACTGTAACCATTTATAAGCTACAGTAACCATACGCTAATTCATGTAATCGTACGCTAACTGAAATAAAAATTAAAGACAGATCACATTTTTTTATCAAAAGATGCTTAAAGCTGTAAAAAAAGGGATCATCAAGATCCCTTCCACTTACTAAGGAAAAAGCAGAGCTGTAACCTCAGGTATTTGAGATGTTGTATTCCTTGACTTTAACAAAGCCCAGTGAACGCATGGCATTTAATACGGCAAGAATCAACACACCGACATCACCAAAGATTGCAAGCCATATATTTGCAAAGCCCAAGGCTCCTAAAATCAGTATTCCAAGCTTTACTGCAACCGAGAACCACATATTCTGCATTGCAAGAGCATAGGTTTTACGGGAGAGTCTTACCGCACGGGGGATCTTGGTAAGATCATCAGTCATGATCACGGCATCGGCAGCCTCAACTGCAGCCTGCGAGCCAAACTGTCCCATTGCGATACCGACATCAGAGGCTGCAAGCACCGGCGCATCATTGATGCCGTCACCGACAAAGCCTGCTACGCCGAATTTTGCCTTAAAGGCTTCAAAGTTTTTGAGCTTATCCTCAGGCAGCTGCTCTGAAAGCACGGTCTTGATTTTAAGATCTGAGGCCACCTTGTCTGCGGCACTTTTCTTATCACCGGTAATAAGACAGGTATTAACTCCCAGTGCATTAAGCTCGGCAATTGCCTCCCCTGCTCCGGCCTTAGGCTCATCAAAGAGCTCTAAAACACCGATTAATCTGCCGTCACAGGTAACATAGATATCGGTACCTGAGCTTTCATGATGAGGAATATCCTCACCGCACAGGCGGGATGCCAGTGCATAGCGACCGACGGAAACTTCCTTACCATTTAATTTGCCGCTAAGACCAAAGCCTGCTTCCTCTTTAGCATCGGTTACCTCTGAAAGATGAAGAGCTTTTTTATCAGCTGCCTTTACTACAGCCCTTGACAGAGGATGTGTTGAAAGCTTTTCCAAGGATGCTGCAATACTTAAAACATCATTTTCCGCGACACCGTTGAAGGTAACTATTTTAGTTAGAGAAAATTCCCCCTTGGTGATGGTACCGGTCTTATCAAATGCCAGGGCTTTAAGCTTGGCCAGATTTTCAATAAAAACCGTTCCTTTGATCATCACACCTGTTTTAGAAATGGCTCCCATTCCGCCAAAGAATGACAGAGGCACAGATAAAACCAGAGCACAGGGGCAGGAGACCACCAGAAATACCAGCGCACGGGTGCCCCAGTCAGCCCATGAAGCACCTTCAATAAATAAGGGCACCAGAGCAAGCACGGCTGCACAAAAGACCACAATCGGGGTATACCACACGGCAAAGCGGCGGATTAAGGCCTCAGGACGTGATTTGTTAGCTGCGGCATCCTCAATAAGATTCAGTAATCTTGTAATTGAAGAGTTCTTATAATCACGGGTAACCCTGAGCTCAATTACCGATCCTGAATTAATACAGCCAGAATTGATCTCATCACCTTTGACATAGGCACGCGGCTCACTCTCTCCTGTCAAGGCAGAGGTGTCAATGGCTGCAGAATCATTTAAAAGCTCACCATCAAGAGCAACAGCCTCACCTGCCAGGACCCGTATAACCTGCCCTACCTTTACCTTACGGGGCTTTAACAGTTCCTCAGTACCGTCCTCGTGAATGACACGGGCACTTTGAGGCTTAAGCTTAATGAGCGAGGTAATTTCATTTTTTGACCGTCCCTGAGCATACTCCTCAAAGGCATCACCTATCATGAAGAATACCATTACCGCTAAGGCCTCGGCATAATCATGAATTCCAAAGGCGCCAAAGGTTGCGATCACCATCAATGTCTCTTCATTTAAGCGATGAGTCTTAATCACGCCCATAAGAGCAGACCATACTATCTTATAAGCAAGAGGAATATATGCAATTAGGCATAAGATAGCCATAGCCAGATCAGATAGAGAGAAAAACTTCCCATGCTCTTCTGCTATTAAGAATAACATTACAACCAAGGCAAACAGCAGTGATGCTTTTTCTCTAAAGCTCATATGTGCAAGCATATGTTGCTCCTTTTAATTTCTTGAAAAGATTTTATTTTAATATTTGAACAAACGTTCAATTGTTTTAATGTATAAAACAGGAGCCATTGCCCCTGTTAGTAAACACGGTTAATCACGCAGAGTGATGGTAATGCCGTCCTCAAAGCCTGCTGCTATCTTATTTGCTAACTCAACAACCTCGTCTTCATCAGCATCATCTGCAGTATCCAATACCAGAGAACCCATGGAATAATTTAAGGTTGCACCGGCAAACTGCTTTGCAAGCAGTCCTTCTAACTTAGCGGCACAATGTGCACAATCGAGACCTTCAATATCGCAACGGACCTTCATAACTGTAAACTCCCGTAATTAAAAAGTGCCCATAAACTCTAACTGAAGTTATTATACAACAATTGAACAATCGTTCAAATGTTTAATCAATTTTTTTGTCGCAAAATCTCGCGTCCGATCCGGCACAATACAAAAAGCTTATTTAACAAATAGATATTCGCCAGTAAATTCAGGTTCCAGTTGCTTTACAAGTCCGC
>CAVFIO010000062.1:0-11937 GCA_963622535.1 Akkermansia muciniphila | reverse complement strand
GATCGGAGCCTTGTTACCCTGAAGCTCATGCTCAAGCATGCCCTCAGAGATCTTTGCGCCCATCGGATAGAAGCCGGAAATGATTAGTTCTTTAATGCGACGGTAGATAATGTCTTTTTTTAAATCGGTCATCATGTTTCCCAATAAAGTTTACTTCGTGTATCTGATATTATAGAACTAACATTTTACTTTTCAAGTAACATTTTCAAATTTGCGTAAGTATATAGGGATCTGCCACAAAAAGAGCATTGCTCAGAAAAAATCCGTTATTTGCACCGTCAAAAGACGTTAAACGACAAATAATCCGGTGACAACGCACTATTTAAAGCAGCTTTTGCTAGAATTACTGCAATCATAGTAATTTTTCTTCCGCTTGTTCTGAACATTCTGGACTAGGTCCCGGGCATTTATTAATGAGAAAAACTCTATGAAATCTGAAATTTTTGACAAACTTAAAGATGTTGGCTTTATTCCTGAATATGCAGTAAATTCCTGTGAGGATGCGGTATTTCTGGCCTCTTCCCTGACAAAGGGCAATCTTCCGGTGCTCACCTTGAAGGGTGAAGGAGCTTTTGAGGCTCTCGATGCCATAAGAAAGGCTCAGAGTCAGTGTCTTGTCGGTATATCCTCACTTTCTGATAAAAACAGTGTCGAAAAAGCAGCTGCCGCAGGCTTTCAGTATATGGTTTTAAACTCCTCTGAAAGGGAGCTTCTTGAGTACTGCGCAGCTCATGAATATGCTGTGATCCCCTGTGTATCAGGTGCAACAGATATTGCCGGTGCTCAGAGTCTTGGCTTTGAGATGGTAAACTACTATCCCTGCAAAGAAAATGATCTGAGTACTCTCAATGTCCTGACTCAGGATTTTTCCTCGATGTTTTTTATGGTATCCGGAGGAACTGATAGAGCTGTTGCATATAAGGCATTGTTAAATCCCAAGGTTGCAGCTGTAACTGGCTGTTTTATGATTGATGAGCAAGCCGTCTCTGAGCGCAATGAGGCTGCGGTAAGCGATTTTGCCGAAAACACAGTTCTGGCTTATCTTAATTTCCATGTAGCTCACATGGGAATGAATGCAGATTCCAGGGATGAGAGTGTGGCTATGGCCTCAAGACTTGCAAAGGTGCTGCACCGTCCTGTGCGTGAAGGCAAAAAGAGTGCCTTTGCAGGAAAGCTTTTTGAGATCATGTATTCACCCTTTTACTATGAAAAGGGACATATTGCTCTTGGATCTTATGATGCCACCCGTGCCTATCATTATTTAAAACGCTGCGGCGTCGAGTTTATTGAGGATTCTCTGTCATATGATGCTAACGGTCGCGTCATTGCAGGCTATATGAAGGAGAATTTTGGCGGTTTTGGCATTCATCTTCTGCAGGTTGCACCTGATTTCTGGACTGCTCTCTAAAGTAGTTTCGCAGAAAATCTGAAGTACAAAGGCTTAAACAGGCGTTTTTTAACGTGTGTTTAGGCTTTTTTTGAAAATAATCATGCGCGCGGTATAATTTACCGATGTTGTAGCGTGATCACAATGCTTAATTTAATTAAAAAATCAGGGCATAATGAGCACAGTTATACTGTGTTATAAAGGATAACTGAATTCTCTTCTTTATCTACATCCTTATTTCACGCATAGAAAATTAAGGCGTATTTATCGCCACAAGCGGAGCAGAAGTAATGAGCTGGTTTGACAAAGTTTTTCAAAAGAACACCCCGTCAGAGAAGCATGAAATTCCAGAAGGCGTCTGGACTAAGTGCGAGGCCTGCCAGCAGGTGCTTTACCGTGCAGAACTTGAGCGTAATCTTTTCGTATGCCCAAAGTGCGGTCATCATATGCGTATCAAAGCCAGAGCCCGTTTGGAAGCTTTTCTTGACAAGGAAGGCCGTATAGAGATCGGCACCAACTTTGAGCCTAAGGATATCCTGAAGTTCAAGGATCTCAAAAAATACAGCGACCGCATCAAGGCTGCTCAGAAGAAAAGCGGTGAGAAGGATGCACTGGTTGTAATGAAGGGTACCTTAAAGGGGCTGCCGGTTGTAGCCTGTGCCTTTGAGTTTGAATTTATGGGCGGCTCCATGGGCTCGGTGGTCGGTGCCCGCTTTGCTGCCGCTGTCAACGAGTGCTTAAAGGATCGCCGTGCTCTGATCTGCTTTGCCACTTCAGGTGGTGCCCGTATGCAGGAATCTCTGTTCTCCCTGATGCAGATGACCAAGACCTCAGCTGCCCTGGCACGTCTGTCAAAGGCTGCTCTCCCTTATATCAGTGTGATGCAGGATCCTACCATGGGCGGTGTATCTGCATCACTGGCCATGCTTGGTGATTTAAATATTGCAGAGCCTAATGCCCTTATCGGTTTTGCAGGCCCCCGCGTGATTGAGCAAACAGTCCGTGAGACCTTGCCTGAGGGCTTCCAGCATGCCGAGTTCCTCAAGGACAAGGGTGCAATTGATATGATCATCAGCCGTAAGGATATGCGTGATGAACTGGCAAAGCTCATTTCAATGATGATGCTGGTTGCCGATCCTGACACGGCAGTAGATGAGATCCGGGACAACCGGGAGCAGAATTCCCGCAGAGTGGTCCGTAAGGCTCCAGTTAAGAAGGCCGCAACGCGCATCTGATGGAAAATATTAAAGAAATTCAAAAGCCAGGCTCACTTCAAGCCTGGCTTGATCATCTTCAGTCACTAAATCCTGATCATATAGAGCTTGGGTTAAAGCGGATCAGGACTGTTTTTGACAGACTGGAACTGGACTCCCTAAATGATCTGCCCATTACTACCATTGCAGGTACTAACGGCAAGGGCAGTACGGCGGCTCTGATCTCTCAGGCCCTGATTAAAAGCGGCATCAGCTGCGGTTTATATACCTCACCGCATCTGCATCGCTTTAATGAGCGGGTGATGATTAACGGAAGAGAGGTCGATGATGAGCTTTTGTGTCAGGCTTTCTCCTTAATCTTTGATGCAAGCAATAAGGAGCCGTCTGTTGCGCTTACCTATTTTGAATACACGACCCTGGCTGCTTTTATCTGTTTTAAAAAAGCCAATGTAGAGGCTCTGGTTCTGGAAATCGGCCTTGGAGGACGTCTTGATGCGGTAAATCTTCTGGATGCGGATGTCAGCGTCATCACCTCAATCGGACTTGATCATATGCAGATCCTTGGAAATACCATTGAGCAGATTGCATCAGAGAAGGCCGGTATCATAAAGCCGCACTCCTTCGTCGTAGCAGGTGCTATGGATGAAAGCGCGCTTGATGTGATAAGAGAGCGTGCGCAGGCAATGCATGCTACCATCTTTGAGCACGGACGCGATTTTAATGCCAGATTTGATTCAGACTGCTCATACTCTGAGCGTAATATAGAGCAGGATCTGGTAGTGAACTTTGCTATTCCATCGCCCAGGGTTCCAAGAGAATGTGTGGCAGTAGCGCTTAAGGCCTTATCTTTATTGAAGAGCTCAGGCTTAGACAGAATTTCATACTCTGCTATAGTTTCAAGTGTCAGTGATACCGTGCTGCCAGGAAGAATGCAGAAGGTATGTGCCTTTCCTGATATCTATCTTGATGTTGCGCATAATCTGCCGGCAGCAGAACATCTTAAGAAGATGGTGGAAGAGTTGCATGTGACAGGGCATAGGTATGCTGTGATAGGTATGCTCAGGGATAAGGATATTGAAGGCGTTTTAGCGGTGCTGGCATCTGTCTTTGATAAATTTTATGTTACCTCACTGCATACCTCCCGCGGCGAGGAGAACGTGCGGCTTCAAAATGCATTGATTAAGGCTGATGTTGATAAGTCTCTGATAAAATCCTTTGATAATACCTCCGATGCGCTGCTTCAATGCTGCCATGATGCCGGTGCTGATGATGCTATCTATGTCTGCGGCTCCTTTGTCACCGTGGCTGAGGCTGATGACTGCATGGACGAATGTATTAAATTTTTACGTGAACGGAATTGACTATGGCTTTAGGAAAAAAAATTCGTAATCGTATACTCGGATTGTTAGTACTGCTATCAATTGCCATGATCATGGTGCCGGCTATTATGGATCCCGGTCAGATTTATAAGAAGTCAGCAGATTCAATTGCCGTCAACGGTCATGGTGCGGTCGGTGAAAATAACGGGCGACCAGACGGCAGCTCGGATTATTCTGATCTGCTCTCTCCTGTTGAGGGCGCCGATATCACTCCTGAGCAGCTTGCAGCTCAGAATGCCGGCACCAGAGATAAGCCTGCAGAAAATACAGATGAGAGTGATCCCTTTGCAGATAATAAGGCCCTCTCTATTGCTCAAAGCAATGATAATGCTGATCCTTTTGCAGGTGTTACAGATAATACTGCAGCAAATGCTGTCCCAAGGGCAATCCCGGCAGATGGTAATGCCCAGGTGCAGCGCTTAAAGCAGGCTCAGGCACAAAACAATACTCCCAGGCCTCAAAATGAGGTATTAAAGAGCTCTAAAAATACTCAAAGCACTGCCAAGGCACCTGCAAACAGCAGTAATACTGAGCGTCTGGTATCAAGTCATGCCAAGACTCAGAGTACCACCACTAACACCGGCAACGTATCGGTGCCCTCATCAGGATTTGCCGTGCAGGTTGGTGTATTTTCATCAAAGCAGAATGCTGACTCGGTGGTAGCAAAGCTTAAGGCTGCCGGAATTTCAGCACGTCAGGTGCCTGCCGTTATCAACGGGCGCAGCCTTATCCGTGTCTATGCCGGAGCCCCTAAAAGCAAAGATGCTGCAAACGGTATAGCCCGCCGTGTACAGCAGGTTACCGGTACCAAGCCTTCTGTAGTAGCTCTCTAGGGGAAATTTCTATGAAGACCTCAGAACTTGTTTCATTCCTTGACAGCTTCCTTGATGCAAAATCATTCAAGGATGCATCATTAAACGGCCTGCAGGTAGCAGGGCGTGAGGAAACCTTTTCTCTTGCCGTGGCCTGTACCGCCTCGTTAAATGCAATCGAGGCTGCCGTAAATGACGGCTGTGATACCTTACTGGTCCATCACGGACTTATATGGAGAGGTCAGCAGCACGCATATGCCGGATCCTTGAAGGAAAGGCTGCAGGCTCTCTTTGATGCTGATATGAATCTTATTGCATATCACCTGCCCCTTGATGCCAATATGGAGCTTGGAAACAACAGGCGCCTCATTGAGATCTGCGGGGCAGCTGACGCCAGCTTTATCGAGGACGGTGTTCCGCAGTCAATTGCTATGCGGGCAAAATTCCCTGATCCTACAGCAGCAGGTGTCATAGCAGGACGTCTGTCTGCTGGTCTTGGTAACAGAATACGGGTGATTGCAGCTCCCTCTGAGCAGAAAATATCACGCATTGCGGTATGCTCGGGCTCAGGATCCTTCCTGCTTGATGAAAATCCCGAGCCTGATTTTGATGCTCTCATTACCGGGGACTGTGATGAGCAGACCTGGCATCTTGCCAATGAGCGCGGCATTGCTGTTTTTGTAACCGGTCATGATGCCTCGGAAAATCCCGGTATTGCCGCCTTAGGTGAGATGGTGTCAGATAAATTCGGTCTTGAGCTTCTTACTATTGAGGAGAATCCTGAGCTTTGTGATGAATTCTTCGATGTTGAATGCGCTGATGCGGATCCTGAAGATTAAAAGTGAACAGTTCGATGGGGAATTTTTCTATGAGTGCAGAGGATGAATTAAGTCCGGAGGCACGCATGGTGCGCGATGCCTTGATTGAGCGCGGTCTTGAAAATCCCGGGAATTTCTCTAATCAAAGCCCGGATGAGAAAAAAGCTGTGATTGAGCATGCGGTATCTGAGATCATGCAGGCTTTGGGACTGGATCTTCATGATGATTCGCTCTCAGGCACTCCCTCACGCGTTGCCCGTATGTATGTAGATGAAATTTTCTCAGGGCTTGATTATAAAAATTTTCCCAAGGTCAGTGTATTTGATAATAAGATGCACTTTGATGAAATGGTGAAGGTTGGTGGTATAACCGTGACCTCAACGTGTGAGCATCATTTTGTGGTGATGGATGGTACTGCCAAGGTTGCCTATATGCCGTCAGATAAGATCATAGGATTATCCAAGATCAACCGCATAGTGCAGTTCTTTGCCCGCCGTCCGCAGGTGCAGGAGCGTCTTACGCAGCAGATCCTGGTGGCGTTGCAGACCCTGTTACACACCAAGAATGTGGCGGTGACGATCACCGCAGTACATTACTGTGTTAAATCACGGGGGGTGAAGGATATGACCTCGGAGACTACGACTACGGCCTTAGGCGGTTATTTCAAAACCAATTCGCTTTCACGTCATGAATTTCTGACAGATTGATAAAACACACTTTATTTTCCAGTGGTTATGAATATGAATGATAATTCTGAAAATTATCTCGTCTCATTGGTTGTACCCTGCTATAACGAGCATGAAACAGTTGAGACCTTTGTTAAGACTGTAAATGAGAAACTTGCAGCCATTGAAGATCATATTGAAATCGTATTTGTGGATGACGGCTCCAAGGATAATACGGTTGAGCTTATAGAAAAGTTGCGTCAGAACGACCCCCGTATCAGCCTGATAAGACTCTCGCGTAATTTCGGCAAGGAGGCTGCCATGTCGGCGGCACTGGATCTTGTGCAGGGTGATGCCATGATCATGATGGATGTCGATCTGCAGGATCCGCCTGAGCTGGTGCTTGAATTTATCAAATGCTGGCGCGAGGAGGGTGTGGATAATGTCTACGGGATCAGAGTAGACAGATCACAGGATACTGAGGCTAAGAGGATGACCTCAGGGGGATTTTACTATGTGTTCAATAAATTATCCTCCCGCGTAAAGATCCCGTCAAATGCCGGCGATTTCAGATTAATTGACCGCAGGATAATCGATACTCTAAGAGAGCTTCCCGAGCGTAACCGCTTTATGAAGGGCTTATTTGCATGGCCGGGCTTTGTATCAAAGGGCATAGGCTATAAGCGTCCTGAGAGAGTTGCCGGACAGACCAAGTGGAATTACTGGAAGCTGTGGAATTTTGCCCTGGACGGTATTTCAGGCTTTTCCTCACTGCCGCTGCGCATGTGGTCCTATATAGGCTGCGGTGTGGGATTTCTCGCAATTCTATACATGCTCTTTATCTTCTTAAAAACACTTATCACCGGTGTTGATGTCCCAGGTTATGCCTCAATCATGACTGCGGTACTGTTTTTAGGCTCCGTACAGCTTATATCAATAGGTGTTCTGGGTGAGTATCTGGGCCGTCTTGGGCAGGAGGTCAAGGGGCGCCCTGTCTATGTGGTATCAGAGATAAGAGGCTCTCTTGCCTCAAAGGTTAAAAAGGGCATGAGTGTTAGCAGGGTCGGTGTCACCTGCAATGAAGCAGATGACAGTGTCCGTAACGGTAAGCAGGAGTCCTAGATGAATTATTCATCTGTGCTTAAAAGCGGAGGAGTCTTTGAGCTGCTGCGCTTTGCTGTGGTGGGAGGCCTTGCAACAGTAGTTGATCTTATCGTGACCTTTGCTCTCGTGTACGGATTGGATATGGGACAGCATGAGAATATAGTGACCTCGTGTGCCTTTGCCATAGCCTTTTTTGTATCCTACTTCGGCCACCGCTTTTTTACCTTTCACAAAAGCGGCTCTGCCGTAAAATTTCTTGCGCTGGCGTTATCAACTCTGGTTTTGAGAAATGTCATAGTATGGCTTTTAACTGATTTTGATATCATGCGCGGCATTGCACCGCTTATTCTGGCTATGGCTTTGGTGACAGTCATAACCTATATCGTATCGAAATTCGGAATATTCAAGGGAAACTCATAAATGCGTATTGCACTGGGAGTTGAATACGAAGGCAGAGCCTACGCAGGCTTTCAGCGTCAAAATGAGAGGGCTTCGGTTCAGGGGGAGCTTGAGCGGGCCTTATCAAAAATTGCCAACTGTGAGGTGCTGCTACAGTGTGCAGGACGCACTGATGCCGGTGTTAATGCCACAGGGCAGGTAGTACATATCGATGTTCCCTGCGAGCGCTCTGACAAATCATGGGTGATGGGAACCAACACGCATCTTCCGCGGGATATAGCTATAACCTGGGCAAAGCATGTTGATGACAGCTTTCATGCAAGGTTTTCAGCACGCGCAAGGCGCTACCGCTATATCATGCAGAATACCATGCACCGCCCCGGGGTATTAAGTCACGGTGTGTCCGTGTATCAGGGAGACTATGATGTCGATGCCATGCAGCATGCCGCATTGATATTGCGCGGAGAGAATGATTTTGCATCCTTCTGCGGTGCTGATGATGAAACCCGTTCAACATTCCGTTGTGTGCATTTTATCGAGGTCAGCCGCAAGGGGCCTTTTATAGTATTTGATATTGCGGCCAACGCTTTTTTAAATCATATGGTGCGTAATATCGTAGGCTCGCTCTTGGAGGTGGGATCCAGAAGACGTGATGCAGCCTGGTTTGAGGAGGTCTTTCATGCTCATGATCGCGCGGTCGCCGGACCTACAGCCAAGCCTGACGGTCTGTATCTTGTGGATGTAACCTATCCTTTTGAGTTTAATCTGCCTAAAAGAGATTTTATCGGCCCGCTGTGGTTGCCTTAGGGTAATTTGGCTTATAATTGCTGTACGGTAAGTTTTTGAGATTTCTTAAAAATGTTTAATCTGCCCAATATATTAACCATGATCAGGGTTGCGCTGATCCCCGTTTTCGTAGGACTTTTTTATTGGCCTACTCCACGCTCAAATCTGATGGCTGCCATCGTATTTATCATTGCAGCGCTGACAGATCTCCTAGATGGCTTTTTAGCACGCAAGCTCAAGCAGACAACTAAATTCGGCGCCTTCCTCGATCCTGTTGCCGACAAGATCATGGTCTGTGTGGCGCTGGTGCTGATTGTTGAGTATTACTCTGTTCATGTAGGTGAGTTCTTTCCCCACATAAATCTGCTGGTCTCAATTCCTGCCATGATCATTATCGCCCGTGAAATCACGGTTTCAGCTCTGCGCGAATGGATGGCCGAGCTTGGAAAGCGTGCCATGGTCGCAGTAAGCTGGGTGGGTAAATGGAAGACTACTATTCAGCTCGTATCAATTGCAGGCCTTATCTGGCGCAATGACGAGGTTACCATCTACTGCTCACTGGGAATGCTGCTTGTTGCAACCGTGCTTACCATCTGGTCGATGGTGATGTATCTTAAGGTTGGATTTGCCAATATGCGCGATGAGCGTCGTGAAAGTAAGAAAAGCTGATGTGTTATACGAGAAAGTCCGAACATCCGCTGATGCCCCTTCTGCCTGAACGGTGAAAAGCATCCTGACAAACCGTATTTGTATGTACAACTACGGTTTATTTTTTCTGTTTTTCTGTCCGTTTATCTGAAATTCAAAATCTAAAATAAAGCTATGAAAAATAAAAACGATGCTCAAAAGAGCAGATCTTTTTTATACCTTCTCGCCTTGGGCCTGCTCTGTGCATTCGGTCCATTGTGTACGGATATCTATCTGCCGGGGCTGCCGTCAATCTGTGAATATTTCAAGGTTGATCCCACATCCTCTCAGCTGTCCTTGACATCCTGCTTTTTAGGACTTGCAGTAGGACAGATCATTGTAGGTCCGATATCTGATGCCATCGGACGCAAAA
This sequence comes from Akkermansia muciniphila, assembly GCA_963622535.1. GTDB lineage: Bacteria > Pseudomonadota > Gammaproteobacteria > Enterobacterales > Succinivibrionaceae > Succinivibrio. Next base: position 2,313 of record CAVFIO010000062.1, on the reverse strand, counting down.
AGCCGATGATCGCCTCTATTACTCTTTTTGTGATTGCATCTGCACTGTGTGCACTGGCTACAAATATTCAAATGCTGATAGTAATCCGTTTCCTGCAGGGCATGGCAGGGGCCGGAGGTCTGGTGATGTCACGCTCTATTGCCTGTGACCGTTTTCAGGGCAATGAGCTTACTCGCTTTATGTCAATTCTGATGACAATCAATTCAGTTGCTCCGATTTTAGGACCCATCATAGGATCGCTTATCATCACCTTCGGCACCTGGCAGGATATTTTTATCGCACTGGCACTCTTCGGGCTGTTTCTCCTGATTTTGTCTTATACCAGGGTTCCTGAGTCTCTGAGTGCACAAAAACGTGAGCAGAGGATCCTTGCAACCTTCGGCGGTATGCTTAAGGAGTGCTGTAACCTGAAATTCATGATGCTCGTGTGCGGTCTGTCACTTATCATGGGCGGTTTTTTTGCATATCTTGCTGCATCTCCCTTTGTCTTTCAGATCATCTATGAGTTCACTCCTCTGCAGTATTCCATGGCCTTTGCCTTAATTGCAGTATGTATCTCCGTTAATGCCCTTGTAACGGGGCGTCTGTCCCGTCGCACCAGTGAGCGTGCGATGCTCATGATCGCAATGGGAGTAATGATTATTGCCGGCATTTCCATGCTTTTATTAGCAGTGATAAAGCCTCAAAGTCCGATCCTTGTTATCATAGCCCTGCTGTTTTACTGTGCCTTTATGGGCACCTCTCAGACTGTAGGTTTTGGCATTGTAATGTCTGCCCGCTGTGGCGGCGCAGGTGCGGCATCCGGAATTTACGGAGTATTTAATTTCCTCTTCGGTGCAGCCTGCACTCCTCTGGCAACCATTATGGGAGACAGATCAATGCTGCCTCTGGGTATAATCCTGTCAGTGTGCTCCATAGGGGCTCTGCTTTTGTGTTTAATCGCCTTGAGGCTGAAGCATAGGTAATAAGCCATGGGGGGGGCTTTAAACAGGGTGCCATGCTTTCATGGCATCCTGAAGGCTTAAGGAGGGTATTTAGCAGGTAGTGTCAGATTGAAACTTTTCTAAAAGCTTCAGGATAAAGGATGGCATCTGCTCAAAGATCTCTGATGAGACATGCTCTGTCGGAAGATAAGGATCCACTCCCTTATATGTAAGCGTTATAGCGGGACAGCCGAAGTTATAGAAGGAATGGCACGGCAGAGGACATTCTGCCGTCAGCATCTCTCCTGCAAGATCTGCCCCTGTCGGACGCATGAAGCAGCAATCAGAGCCCGGGGCTCTTTCGCTAAATTGCAGCTGCAGCACATGCTCCCTGTTAAAGCTTTCAACTGCCGAACTTAAACGCATATAGATTTCGCGATCATCAGAGTTATTCTGTCTTAGCATCTGCTGCGGGGTAAAGTTTCTGCCAAGAAAAACAATAACTGACGGTTTCGTGAGCCTTGTGAGCTTGCACAGCTTTTTAAGCAGAGCATGTATCTTCATGTTATCGCTGTAATTCTGACTGTTGCAGCTGTCAAGCAGCCTCTGCATATCTGCATCCAGATCTCCGCGGTAGTGCTTCTGGGCACGATACAGCAGATCTGAATAGGATAGTACCTCCGCCTCACGCAAAGGCGGATCAAATTCCTCCTCAAGTTTGGCCTTAAACCTTGCCTGACGGTTTTCTATGCTAAGACAGCTATCCTCCAGAGCACTGGCCGCTATTGCCTTGAATTTTTCGATTAATTCATTGAAATTTATATTAATAAAGGGGATGTCAAAGCTTACAACTGCAGAGCTGTGGGTTCCGCAGCTTAGGGAGTGCGGAAGATACAGACTGTTTAATACCGGGACAAAGGGCTTGTGATTTGAGGAAATTAAATCACTGTTATATTCAGTTTTTTCAATGATCCTGGCAGCAATCTGCGCAGGTGAGAAGCCGTTGAAGGGAGTAGTCTTCTCTGTCTGCTCACCTATGATATAAAAACCAAACTCAGCCATGCCGAGATTTGATGTGTAAAGCGTTATCTTATTCTCATCAGGGCTTGTTTTCTCAGGCATAAAGCCTACTGTGAGCCTGATATCAAGTCCCTGCTCGGAGAGAATTGATTTTATGTAGGGAAGACATTCTCTGATCCCGTCATTGCCATTTACTGACTGCGTGGTGCACACCAGCATCAGGTTAAAGGGCAGATCGGCCCTTTGATCTGAGCTTTCCTTTATCAAGGTAAGCAGCGTTCCTGCTACAGCTTTTCCCTGAAAGGATCCAAGACCGTAAAGCGTACTGTCATAGGTAAGCTCGGTGTATTCCTTACTCTCTGCCTTATAG
>CAVFIO010000061.1:0-11940 GCA_963622535.1 Akkermansia muciniphila | reverse complement strand
GAAGGCATTGTCGCCGATCCTATTTTTTCGTTCATCTAAGTCATAGGACTCATACGTTTTATCTGCAATGTCACCCAGAATTGGTAGAAAAATTATATCGAATCTTAATTCATAGAGGCTCCACGCTCTCAAGTCTTACCTGTAGTCTTTCCGCTCCCTGATAACGATTAATTTCAAGAGCATATACAGCCCGCACCTTAATCCCTGAGATAAGAGCCTTCTCCTGTACACTGGCTCTGAATTTAATGGCATTTAAAACACGTCCGTTCTCACTCTTTAGGGTAAATCTCACATGCATATTTTTAATAATATATATGCTGACTACCTCAAATACCCCGTCAAACAAAGGCTCAGGAAAGCCCTCTCCCCAGGGGCCCAGTTCCTCTAATGTCCTTGCAAAATCCAGATTCAGATAATCGTTATCTAGCTCACCGTCTGTGATGAGCTCGGCTTCCTTTGGGGATGCCAAATACTCAAGACAGTAATCCTGAAAGACTTCCCGGAATTTGTCTAATGCAGAGGCCCTGATATTAGCTCCGGCAGCCATGGCATGCCCTCCGCCCCCGATCAGAATTCCCGGATGTTCATCTGTCATACGGCGCAAAATTTCACCAAGCGGCACCCCCGGGACTGAGCGGGCCGATCCCTTAAGCACATCTCCCTCTCCGGAAAATGCAAAGCATGGCATGCCGTAATCCTCTTTCAGACGTCCTGCAATTAAACCTGTAATACCGGAAAGCCAGTTAGAACGATAGAGAACCAATCCACCTGCAGGAGTAATCTCTGCTGCATCCTCGCGGGCCTCCTTTAACGATACCCTTTCAAAATCACCGCGGCGACGATTACACATTTCAAGACGGGAGGAGAGCTCATCTGCCTTCTTAGGATCATCTGTTAATAAAAGATCAAGCGCGGGATTATCCTCTAATTTGATCCTGCCTGCCGCATTAAGCCTTGGACACAGCTCAAAGCCTATTGCATGAGGATCAAGCAAGGAAAGATCTGTTTTGGTATAGGAGGCAAGAGATGAAACTCCGATAACCGTAGCTCCCCTGTGCAATCTGTCAAGACCTGCTTTTACCAGACGGCGGTTATTTGGATCAAAGGCAACAACATCACCTACCGTCCCCAGTGCCACCAGATCCAGAAAATTTGCCATTACAGGCTTAGGACGTGATGCATAGTAGCCCTGATCATCAAGTACAGCCCGGGTTGCGCTCAGTACATAAAAAAGAACTCCGGCACCGCACAGGGCAGTAGAGCCGAATTTATTATCCGGACGCTTCGGATCAACAACAGCTAAGGCCTTAGGCAGGTTTTCCTGGCATTCATGATGATCAGTTATGACAAGATCGATATCAAGCTCTGATGCACGCTCTGCGGCATCTAGGCAGCTGATCCCGTTATCCACCGTTAAAATAAGCTGAACACCTGATGATTTGGCAAGCTCTACCTCTTTAGGAGACAGACCATAACCGCCGTCATAACGTGACGGAACCTTGCAGGATACCTTTTCAGGCTCAAGGCCTAAGGCACGCAGTGCTCTTACACCAAGAGCAGCCCCGGTCATTCCATCGACATCATAGTCGCCAAAAACCAGTACCTTTTCATTATTTATTACAGCATCAGCTATACGTTTTGCGGCAAGATCAATATCAGGCAGATCACGATAATGAAGCAGATAACGTAATTCTGTTGAGGCATCCTCAAGAGTGGAAATACCACGGGAGGCCAGCAAAGACCTGATCACAGCATCTTTAATCTCGAGTAATCCTGAATCATCTCCGATTTCGCGCCTGACAATTTTCACAAAAGCCTCCTTATTAAGGGCTCTATTGTAGCAAATGAGCACCTAGGCAAGATTTGCTAAAATAGAGACTGTGGAGGCAATAATGGATAACAGCTCAGCAAGACATCTAGATCAGGGTTCCTTTATCCTGCTATTACCTCTTTTGTGCCTGGCACTTATCTCATCAGGACTTGATCCCCGTCTGCCTCAGCAGTTTACTGAAGGATTCCGGCAGTCCATAGTTAATTTCTCAGAGATATTTTTCCCGGGAGCCTTTGCCGCCGCTGCAGCTTTTCTCATGCCAAGCTCCTGGCGTTCGATGCAGATCCTTTCTGTATCAGTCATTTATTCTGCAATAACAGTAATTGATCCCCATGGTCTGCAGGGACTTTGCTCATCACCTATCGTGCCGGTAATGTCTGCACTGTCGGCAACCTTTTTATATCTGCCCACCGAGCACAAAACAGAGCTCAAGCAGGATTTAGGTCAGGGGATTACCAGATTTATTCAGGCAGCCCTGCTTGCCACAACAGTCTATATTCTGCTCATATCAATTGTCGATTCCCTTGCTGATTTTATCGACTTAACCTTCTCCCGCGCCTTTCATATTTCATTACTGACTGCGGTAATAACTCCCGTCTACAGCATTATGCAGACCGTAGGTTACACCGAGCTTGTATCCACTGTAAGGCCGCTGCAGACAGATGATCCGCATATGCTGGCTGTAACTACTGCAGTAATAGGTACCAACCTGATTTCATTTCCGGCAATACTCATGGCACGTTCGGTAATTGCTAAGCCATCAAGAAGACTGTTTTTAATCTCACTGGGACTTATCACCATTATTACCTCCCATATTGGCATTTGTATTTCAATTGAACTTACATTGTTACTGCTGTTTTTCCCCGGTACCTATGTATTACTCCTAAGTTCATCTGCACTTTTATGCTTAAGCTGTTATTTCCTGCAAAGCTGCTGCCTCTCTGAGGTTGTACAGCTCTATCAGCCTAATTTAATTCTGCCGGAAACAGACATATTTGCACTTCATAACAATGACATGGCATGCCTGGTATTAGCCTTTTTAATTCCGGTTTTTTTATTAGTGGTAATGTATTACGCCAAAAAACGCTACGGCCGTGCATTAGGAAGTACCACTGACATACATGGACTGCGCTACTATCTTGATAAAAAAAGCAATCCGGATCTTGTGGCAATTACCCTGCTAAGAGCCTTTGGAGGTCTCTCCAACATTGTGGCAGTCAATCATCAGGGAAGAGAGCTTCTAGTTGAGGTTGTGGATTTAAATACCGTCTCTGCTGATGCTATTCATAAAATCTGCCACCGCAGATGCAGGATCGATCGCCGCAGCAAAATGTATATCTGCCACACAGGTGCAAACAGCACCGTGATAATGCAACGGATAAATCACCTGCTTTCAGGTACCAAAATACGAGAGGAGATAGTGTCCTCGTACACCTCTCCTATGTTCAACATCCGCGAATTTGTAAAAATACGTGACGAAAAAAAAGGAAATACTCCTGATGACTGAAAAAAATGAATGGATGCAGATTAAGGTTCGCACCGAAAACAGCTACTCTGACACTGTCTCTGATCTACTTGAACAGCTAGGAGCACTTTCTGTTACATTTGAAGATGCTGAAGATTCACCTATTCTGGAACCCCGTCCCGGTGAAAGAAGACTGTGGCCCTCAACTGAGGTTACCGGACTTTTTGCACAGGGCACCGATGCACAGCCGATCCTGCAGGCTATGCGTGCAATTCTGGGAGATCATATCCCCATGGCTGCAGTAGGTCTTGAGGATAAGAACTGGATCCGCGAGTGGATGTCCCAGTTCAAGCCCATCAAGTGCGGCAACCGTCTGTGGATCTGCCCCTCCTGGCTGCACGTTGATGAACCGGATGCAGTAACAGTGATGCTGGATCCCGGTCTTGCCTTTGGTACCGGAACTCATCCTACAACCTGGCTGTGCCTGAATTTTCTCGACAGTCTGGATCTTGACGGGAAAAGCGTCGTGGACTATGGCTGCGGCTCAGGCATCCTGGGAATTGCAGCCTTAAAGCTAGGCGCTAAAGTTGCATCAGGCGTTGACATTGATGATCAGGCGATTCTGGCATCTGATGAAAATTCAGAGCGTAACGGTGTAAAGGGGCGTTTTACCTTATACCTTAATGAAGCAGCTGCCGATGTTAAGCCTGCAGATGTCACTGTAGCCAATATTCTGGCAGGTCCTCTTGCAGAGCTGGAGCCTGAAATCGCCCGTCTTACCGCCTCAGGCGGTGTGCTGGCACTGTCAGGAATTTTAGTTGAGCAGGCAGAAGATGTTAAGAAGGCCTATGAGAAGGACTTTATCATGGGAGAGGTAAAAAGACGTGGTGACTGGGCATTGCTAAGTGGAATTCGTCGCTGATTTCTTGATCTGAAACAGCTTTTTACTCTTTTAGTTTCAAAAATAATGGCTAAAATGAATGGATCGGCACTAAGGCCGATTGCTATCAGTTTGGAGTTAATACTACTATGACGTCCATCAGACCACGCGAACGCAATGCTATCATTCAGTCCTTACGTGCAGGTGTTACCCCGCGTACAGGACTTGAGCATATTCAGGTAGGCCGCGTTAACGAAATCAAGGCATTACTGGCAGATCTTGATAATATCTGTGACGGCGGCAGTGCCTTTCGTCTGGTGGTAGGAGACTTTGGCGCCGGCAAGAGCTTCTTCCTGCAGCTTATACGCTATGTGGCTCTGCAGAAAAATATAGTGGTACTCTCAGCCGACCTGTCTCCTGACAGACGTCTGTGTGCCTCTGCAGGTCAGGCACGGGCTCTTTATAAGGAGCTTACACGCAACCTTGCAACGCGTGCCCACCCGGAGGGTAACGCCATGATCCCCCTGGTTGAAAAATTCATCACCGAGCAGCGACGTGTTGCCGATGCCGAAGGCCTGGATGTTGAAAAGGTTATCACCGACAAGCTCTCCTCACTGCAGGAACTGGTTGACGGTTATGACTTTGCGCAGGTAATTGCTGCCTACTGGCGAGGCTACAATGAAAATAACGATGAGCTGAAAAACGCAGCTGTACGCTGGCTGCGCGGTGAATACTCATCACGCATGGATGTCAAACGCGATCTCGGTGTACGCTCCATGGTTGATGACAGCTCTGTCTATGATCACCTGAAGCTGCTTTCACGTTTCTGTGTTCAGGCAGGCTACAAAGGCATGCTTGTAAATTTAGACGAGATGGTTAACCTCTATAAATTACCATCCTACACCGCACGCTCAACCAACTATGAACAGATCCTCAGAATTCTGAATGACTGTCTGCAAGGCAGTGCCGAAAATCTGGGCTTCCTTATGGGCGGTACTCCGGAGTTTCTGATGGATCAGCGCAAGGGCCTGTACAGCTACGAGGCACTGCACTCAAGACTGTCTGAAAACACCTTTGCCCAGATTGCAGGTGTTGTCGATTACTCAGGACCGGTACTGCTTCTGAAAAATCTCTCCCCTGAGGAAATCTATGTATTGCTGTGCAACATCCGTAAGGTATTTGCCTCAGGTGATGAAAGTAAATATCTGGTTCCTGATGAAGCCCTGACCGCATTCCTGCGTCACTGCTCTGAAAAAATAGGTGATGCATATTTCAGAACTCCCCGTAATACCATCAAATCCTTTGTCGATCTTCTGTCAGTGCTTGAGCAGAATCCGGGCCTGTCCTGGGAAACCTTAATCGGCAGTCTTAAGGTTGAGACTGAAGGTGATGAAAACGAGCTCGTGACTGTAGGTCAGGACGATGAAGAAAAAAATGATGCAGATGATCAGGCAAAAGCAGATCCTGCTACCGCTGATGATGACGATTTAACTACCTTTACACTCTAATGACACAAGACAACGCTTTTTCTTTACTGGCCCCGGAGCTTCAGCGCTGGGCATACCGTCAAGGCTGGAGTGATTTAAATGCGGTACAGAAGGCCGCACTTCTGCCTGTTCTTGAGGGGAAAAGCGATGTCATCATCTCCGCATCAACTGCCGGAGGAAAAACCGAGGCAGCCTTCCTGCCGGCACTTACAGCAGTCAAGAAGGATAAGAAAATCAAGGGAGTATCCATTCTCTGCGTATCTCCGTTGAAGGCCTTGATTAACGATCAGTACCGCCGTCTTGACCTCATTACCCAGGATCTCAACATTCCGGTTACTCCCTGGCATGGCGACATTTCATCCGGATTTAAGGATAAGGTTTTAAAATGCCCCTCAGGAATAATTCTCACCACTCCTGAATCGCTTGAATCCATGCTGATAAACCGCAAGAACTGGCTTCAGGAAGCGCTGCATAATCTCAAGTACATCATCATTGATGAATTTCATGCCTTCATGGGCACTCCGCGCGGTTACCAGTTACAGTCCCAGCTGCATCGTATCGATAACCTCTGCGGACGCCTGATCCCGCGCATTGCCCTTTCTGCGACCTTTTCTGATCAGAATTCGGTTTCATCACATCTGAGACCGCGCGGAGGACTGCCCTGCAAAATAGTATGTGGTGAAAACAAGGAAAAGGATTCATTAGCGCTGCAGCTTCGCGGCTATGAGATTAAAGCTCCGGATCAGAGTGAGGTTAATGTTCTGGTCTATCCTCAGGCAAATGACAGCCAGGAGCTTGAAAACGATCTCTTCAGGCTGATGCGCGGCAAGGTCAACCTTGTTTTCTGCAACTCCCGCGTGACAACTGATACGCTGGCCTTTGATCTTAAGGAACTGTCAGAGAAGAATTTCGTACCTAACGAATTCTTCCCTCACCATGGCTCTCTTTCAAAAAATATGCGTGAGAGTCTTGAGCACCGCCTGATTGAAGGAAGACTTCCCACAACTGCTGTCTGTACCGCCACATTAGAGCTGGGCATCGATATTTCTGACGTCAATTCCATTGCTCAGATCGACGCCCCCCTGTCTGTAGCCTCCATGCGTCAGCGTCTAGGCCGCTCAGGACGTCGTGATCACAAAGCGGTACTGCGCCTGTTTATCCCTGTGTTTGATGAACATCCGATCTTTAACTTCGGTCTTAGCGAAGAGATCTTCCTCTCGGCCGCCATGGTCAATCTGCTGCTTAAGCGCTGGTATGAGCCATCAATGGAGCATGAGTATGCCTTCTCTACCATGATCCAGCAGACGCTGTCGGTAATAGCCTCCTTCGGCTCGGTATCAGCAAAACAGCTATATGAGCTTTTGTGTCACACAGGACCTTTTCTGCTATGTAGCATGAAGACCTTCGCGCAGTTTCTACGCGATCTGGGAGCTGCCGATCTCATCACTCAGTTAAACGACGGCACTCTTGCTCTTGGACTTACGGGAGAGTCTCTGGTCTCAGATTACAGGTTCTATACTGCGTTCTCGACTCCAATTGAATACACCATTGAAAATGATGGCCGCAAAATAGGTACCGCCCCCCTAACCCGCAGCTTTGAGGAGGGCGAAACCTTTACCTTTGCAGGACAGAGCTGGATCGTGGTTTTCTTTGGAACCTCCAACCGTGTGATCGGCGTAAAGAAGTATCCGGAAAAATCACTGCCTCTTCTTATGAACGGCAATATCGGCAATGTTCATAACGAGGTATATGCAGAGATGAGACGCCTCTATGTTGAAGAGGACATGCCTGCATATTTAAACAAATCAGCAAAACACCTGTTTTTAAAGGGCTGTGAAACCTTCAGGAAATACCAGCTCGACCGCCGTATTGTTATCAATGCCCCCGCAGGTCTTGAAATCTATCCGTTCAGATCTGATAAGGTCCTGCTTACCATGAAACTGATGCTCAAGCGCCACGGGATAAAGTGTGATCAGTTAAATTCTCATCTGTATCTTAAATTTACCTCTAAGGATACGCTGGCACAGGCGGTTGCAGAAATCGTTAAGGAAAAAGAGGTTGACGAAATCAAGCTGGTTTCAGGAATAGGCAATCTTGATAAGGAAAAATACGATCAGTATCTAAGCACTGATCTGAAGCGTCTGTCCTATGCCTACTGTGCACTGGACATAGCAGGCGCCATGGAATGCTTTAATGATATAGCAAAGCAGATCCTGTAAGGAATTTACGCCCCCATTGCATTAGTGAACATCTGTTACCTGCTATACTTTATGCAATGGCTTAAAGCCCTGCGACATTACAACCGGATAAAGGCGGTAGACAGCAATGCAGAATCTGAAAAGAATTGCCAAAGGCTGCGAATTTTTCGAGGATGTAATTTCCGAAAACTGCTACTACGTCGATAAAACCGCCTTTCTGAAAACATTGCTTGATGAAGATCAATCCAGTGTTCTCTTAATCACCAGACCCCGTCGTTTTGGAAAAACCCTGACCTTAACGACTGCCAGAAGCTTTCTATCCATAAATTCCGAGGATCCCGGTAATACCGCAAGACAAAAGGAGCTTTTCCGGAATACTGCTGTTTATCAGGATCAGGACTTTTGCAGAAGATTCATGGGACAATATCCTGTAGTCTTCATGAGCCTGAAATCAGTCAGCGGGAATAATTTTAAGCAGGCTTTTCTAAGCTTTGCTGATCTGCTGTACGGAGTCGCCATTCAATTTGAATATCTGCTCTCAAGTGACAGACTGGGAGAGCTTGAAAAAAAGCTTATTAAGCTAAGCTTTGATTACGACAAACTGCATGATGCGGACAATCCCAACATTCTCAAGGATTTTCTGAAAAATCTATGCTTATGCCTCAGAAGTCATTTCAGGATAAAACCCATCATTCTTATCGATGAATATGACGTGCCCTTAAATAAGGCTGAGGCTAACGGCTACTATGATGATATGGTTGTCCTGATAAGAGACTTTTTAGGCAATGCACTGAAAACCAATGGTGATATTAAGAAGGCCATACTTACAGGTTGTTTAAGAGTCAGCAAGGAAAGCATCTTTACCGGGCTGAATAATTTTGCAGTGAACACCGTAATCGACAGCGATCCCAATTTCAAGGCAGCTATCGGATTTACCGAGCCTGAAGTCGATGAATTACTTAAATATTACGGGTTAGACGGGTATAAAGCGCTGGTTAAATCCAGCTACGACGGCTATAGCTTTGGCGGTACAGAAATGTATTGTCCCTGGGATGTGCTTTTCTTTGTTGACGCCGGCTACAAGCTAATTAGAAATAATGAGGCTCATAAAATAAAGGCGGCAAATTTCTGGATAAACAGCTCCGGTAACGACATCATCGATGAGTTCATGGGCTTTATTACTCCTGAGAATGCCCAGAGCATGCAGCGTCTTGTCAATGGGGAAAGTATTCAGGCTGCCATAAATGAAGCCTTAAGCTACCGTGATCTGCATAAGCACGATATCAATGATTTCTGGACGATCATGCTCTTTACAGGCTATCTAACCATTGATGACGGCTACCCTTACGCCAATGACAATAAATTTTACGTAAGGATCCCCAATCAGAAGGTACGTGAATGCTTTGAGCAGAGGATCCTGAACTTCTACAGAGAAAATCCTGCTGTCAGGAAATCATCAACAGATCTGGTCAATGCCTTTATAACAGGCAATACCGGACAGATATGCTCGATTTTAATGAATGTAATGCAGACATTTTTATCAGTTCGCGATCCTGCCACCAAATCTCCTCAGGAGAATTACTATCACGGTCTGCTTAACGGACTGCTGGTAAACAGCAGCTCTCTTACACGAAATTATGCTTCAAACCATGAATCAGGCGATGGTTATCCGGATATTACCTTCCAGTCAGCAGACTTTAAGACAGGCGTGGTCATCGAGCTTAAATACTGCAGCGACTATGCCCATATGCAGGATCTGGCTGCAAGAGCAATCAGCGAACAGATAGACGCTAAAAATTACGATGCCAACTTCACAAGCGATCCTAATGTCAGACAGATCCTGAACTACGGCATCTGCTTTTGCAAAAAGAACTGTGTAGTTGAAGTGGCAAAAGTAATACCTGAACACTGACGGATTAACTGTGCACATCTCTGGCAAAGATTTCTCCTTCTATGCTTTTAATATAGCGCATAGGGAGCACGCGCCCGTCACGCAGTATTATCTTCTGCTCAATATCATCAACGCGCCTGATAGAGCCCTCTACGCTCTCATAGTGACCGCCATCCTTAGCAGTATCTGGCACGAAACAGGTAATGCTCACAGTCTCATCAGGCATACCCTGAGCTTTAAGCAGTGAAAGTCTGGCATTGAGAAGCTCTACGTCATAATCCCCCAGCAGAAGCTCATCATCTGTATAGCGCTCTACTTCACTTACGGCCTCGTCAAAGCCTGTAAGCGCATCAAAGGGCATAAACTGGGCTGCCCTGTTTAAAATATCCATGCGGGGATAGGTTAAGGACACATGGCGCCTGCTGTAGAAAATATCAGCATAGGGAAAATCATCAGGAATATCGGTCTTCAGGATCGGCTCAAAATACTTCGGCGACTTGTCTGTCATGCACGATGTCCTCCGATTTGAGAGTTGCGCTCGATGGTGGTAGCCCCCTCTAAGAGATCGGCACCTCTGAATACAGCATTCTTGCCATGGCGTCCCTTAATAGCGATAACCGCCTTCTGCAGCTCCAGCTCACGCTCAAGCCTGACGTTCTCATCATCTATTGAACTGCTGTCAAGGACAGCAAAAAGATCCGTCTGCCCCTTCGGTTCTTCAACAGCTGCTTTTTTCCAGTCAGCAAGCCGACCTAACTCAAAAGCAGCCATTGACACCTTTCTAATGGATAACAGGGGATCAGATATTCTTTCAAAGAGATCAACCAAGGCCTTGGTAATAATTACTGTTGACGCCGTCTGACGGGAGAAGGTAGTAGTACCGCGACAGCCTAAGGGAACTCTACGTCCATATCTATCCTCGACAATTTCACGGGTGATCAATGCGAGCTTTTCTGGATCCTTTAAATTTTCAACATCATAGGAAATATTCAATACCGCCTTTCTTGCAGTATAGCCCTTGGCAACCAGATCTAAAGATAACTGCTCTGCCATCTCCCAGATGATTAACGCAGCCTTATCATGCTCATAGGCACACGACAAAACCTGACCTACTCCTAATGACTTGCGTTGAGGCTTAAGCTTTTTTACATCGGCAATGGTTGTACTCTCATACCCCCAGGCATGGTCGATTAAAAGTTCAGCATTAACTCCCAGAATTGAATAGAGCAGATCCTCGTTATACAGATCATCACTGCTGCCTAAGGAGCAACGCGCAATATCTCCCATGGTAAAAATATGAAGCTCCGCAAGCCTTTTTGCAACTCCTGGACCTACACGCCAGAAATCAGTAATAGGATGATGGTTCCACATTTTAAGACGATAAGACGTTTCGTTAAGAGCAGCTATACGTACACCATCCTCATCAGCCTGAGAATGCTTTGCCTCAACATCCATAGCGATCTTGGCAAGGTACATATTAGTCCCGATGCCGGCTGTTGCCGTGATCCCGGTATTTTTCAGAACATCCTTAACCATCATCATGGCAAACTCATATGCAGAAACATTCAACACCTTAAGATATGAAGTGGCATCAATAAATACCTCATCAATGGAATACACATCGAGATCGTCTGCGGACACATACTTTAAATAGGTATTAACAATACGTGTTGAATAATCAACATAAAGAGCCATACGAGGCCTGGCGACAATATAATCAAGTGCAAGAGTGCTGTCGTACTTAAGATCTCTGTCAGAGCAGCTCTTACCCTGAAATTTTCCTCCAAGAGCAGATCCCCTTTTTTTATTGATCTCCTTAGCCTTCTGTACCACCTCAAACAGTCTCGGACGACCAGGAACACCGCGAGCCTTTAAAGAAGGAGACACTGCCAGACATATAGTCTTTTCAGTACGGGATTCATCTGCAACCACCAGATTGGCATCAAGGGGATCAAGTCCACGTTCCACGCATTCAACAGATGCATAGAAGGACTTAAGATCGATTGCTATATAGGTACGGCCAGACATACTAATCCATGAAATGATGATTAGTATATATTTTAGCCTAAAGATAAAAAATAAGGGAGTAAAAACGAAAAAACCGCAGTTATGTGAACTGCGGTCTTAAATGGAGAGCCTGGCAGTGATCTACTCTCACGCAAACGTACGTTGCACTACCATCGACGCA
>CAVFIO010000060.1:853-11957 GCA_963622535.1 Akkermansia muciniphila | reverse complement strand
GCATAGTACCCTTTACAAAGGTTGAAAAAGCAAGCACGCCATCATCTGCAAGGCTCTTTTTTAAATTACAAAGGCCTTCATCCAGTGACGAAAACCATTGCACAGCACAGTTTGATGCAATTAACGAATAATTGCCCCCAAGCTCCTCATGCTCACAATCAGCCTGCAGGAAGGATACTCTACAATCGCCTTTAAACTTTTCCCTGCACACATCAAGCATGCCTGAGCTGATATCACTAAGCTTAAGCTTAGCAGGCGCAAGCTCTAAAAGCTTTTTTGAAAAGGTCCCTGTTCCGCATCCCACCTCAAGAATATGCTGATAGCTAGTAGCATCCGGGATCAAAGAAAACAGCCGTCTGCCTATCTCCTCCTGAACAGAAGCATTAGCATCATAGGTATTGGCAGCCTTTGAAAAGCGTGCTGCTCTGGCAACTTTATCTTCAGTCATGAGTAAAAGGCTCACAGATCAGGCTTTGAAACAGCTCCGGCACAAAATGCGCACCTGCTACAGCCCCGCACTTTACCCCCATACGCTCAAAGCTCTTTACTACTGACGCATGAGGCATGATGAGATCGCGCTTTGATGAGTAGGCAAGATCATAAAAAGAATTATGTTGATCCTTTACATCCTGATAATTCCGGGCATTAAGCCTTGATGCGTATTCCCTTATATATATAAGCTCGCTCTTTAAGCTTTCCACACTGCGCTCAGGCCTGTTTTTAAGATAGTCTTCAATTAAAGCAGGACTTCTGCACATAAGACGAATGAAGTTTAACGCGTGCTCATCATCCATTGAGGCAATGGTCTCATCCCACACCGCCTCCGGGATCCCGTATTCGTCATCTATACCTTCAACACTACCGTTTACCGCTATGCATTTTTCAAAATGAAGACCACAGTCCTTTTTCAAAATGACGGGAGCAAACATCACACCCATGGACCAGGCGATCACACGTATTCTGGCGTATTCTTTTAATAAGCTAAGATTGAGCTCCTCTCCATCAGCTTCATAGTCATAAATAACAGCAAAATCCGTATCCTGAGGTAAGGATGCAACAAAACATTTAAAGGTATTAAGATCCTGACCATAGCCTGATACAAAGAGTACCAGGTTACCTCCCTCCTGCTTTAGAAAATCAAGCTTCATGCGCTATTCCTTATTCTCAGGCTCATATGTTGCAAGAGTACCATCCCGCACCATTTTCTTAAGATCGCTGATGGTCTTACAAAGCCTGTTTACATCCTCATCACAAAGAGCTGCTGTAAGTGAGATACGCAATCTTGCCTGTCCCTTTGGCACGGTAGGATGGCGTATAGGCATCGCATAAAAGCCACGGGCCTTGAAAAATTCATGAGCCTTTAACGCCTGCTCATTGGTACCTAGAATAACGGGGATGATCTGGGTGGTTGAATTGCCACAGTACTCACCTGCGACTTTGCGCACCTGAGCTGAGATTTTCTTAAGTCGCTCACGCAGATCTTCCTTTTTGGACATAACATGAGTCATAAATCCAATATTACAGAAGGCTGCAGGAGAGATGGCTGTTGAAAAAATCAAGGAGCGCACCTTGTTGATAAAATAGGAACGCGCGATCTCTGAGCACAATATAAAAGCGCCCTCTGATCCTAACGCCTTGCCACAGGTACAGAGAATGAAATCAATATCATCAAATACCCCCTCCTCATAGCAAAGACCACGTCCTTTTTCACCAAAGCAGCAGAAGGAATGAGCCTCATCTACATATAAGGCAACCTTCGGATGACGTTTCTTTATGGCAACCAGCTCTTTTAACGGAGCTCTGTCACCATCCATTGAAAATACAGCCTCAGTTACTATCAGGATCTGATCGTATTCATCCTCACACCTTTTAAGCAGAGCCTCAAGCGCCTCCATATCATTATGAGGAAAACGCATGGTCTTTCCCCTGGCTGAGGTCATACCGGTTATAACCGAGGCATGGATTAATTTATCTGCAATGATTAAGGTTCCCTTAATCTCGCTTAAGGCAGAAATAACACCGGAATTGGCTGCATACCCTGAGTTGAAGAACAGGATCTTTTTGGTATCAAAAAGCTCCTGCACGCTCTCTGATGCAAGATCATATGATCCGCACTGCGCCCCCGTTAAAAGAGGAGATCCTGAGGAGGAATATGGAGACAGATTATCAGCTGCATATTTTCTGAAAGCACTGATCACCTCCAAATCCTGACCAAGACCCAAATAGTCATTTGATGAAAGATTTATATAAGCTTTGCCATCTACAAAGATTTTTTTCTCTTCCACATTCTTAGGAACAATGCGACGCAGCATTCCCTGATCTTCAAGCTTTTTAAGCTCAGGAGCCATCACTTCATCAAAAACCATTCTCTATTTGCCTCTTTTATATTTTCCAACCTCACAATTATAAGAGGAAGTACATCATTACCAAACCTGAAGTAGAGCAAAGGACACAGACTACTGCAACCAGAACGCCCGCAATTTCACCTGTTCCTAAAATTTTCGCAATCCTATGCATCAAAAACACAGTTTTTTCAAGAGTAAGCCCTTTTTGAACTATAATGGGGAATTGTTATTGAATGGTATGTGTGCACAAGGCACACCAGACAGATTTCATGCTTAATTAAACAAGCTGTATTAAGGTTGACATGAGCAGTTTAGAAGAGATCCGTGCACTAGAGCCCAGAGCTGTGTTCGGTCATTTTGCAGACATTTTATCCATCCCTCACCCAAGCTTTCATGAGGAAAAGGTTGCCGACTATTTATTAAGCTTTGCCAGTACCCGAGGCTTTGATGCCCACAAAGACAGTGTCGGCAATGTGATCATGCAGGTCCCGGCAACATCCGGAAAGGAAAACGCTCCCCGCGTTATTCTACAGGCCCATATGGATATGGTACCGGTGGCCGCTGCCGGAGTTGACCACGACTTTTTAACCAAGCCTATAGATGCCTATATTGATAACGGCTGGATCAAGGCCCGTGGTACCACTCTGGGTGCTGATGACGGACTAGGTGAGAGTGTGATCCTGGCCTTAATCGGGGACACATCTGTTGCCCACGGACCAATCACTGCCATCTTCACAGTTGAAGAGGAAGTCACCATGAAGGGCGCTAACGGCCTGGATCCAAAAGAGCTTCAGGGTGATTATCTTATCAATCTTGACTCAGAGGAAGACGGCACGCTGTGCGTAAGCTGCGCCGGATCCTGTGATATCAACTTCAGCTTTGGTGTAGACAGAGTAGAGGCTCCGGATACCTGTGCCCTGGATATAACGCTAAAAGACTGCACCGGCGGTCACAGCGGTGCTGATATACATAAAGGCCACTGCAACAGCGTAATTGTACTTTGCCGCATCCTGGCAACTCTTGAGGAGCAGTTTGAGCTCTTTGTTGAAGATCTGCACGCAGGCTTTGTAAGAAATGCAGTCCCTTCTTCTGCAAAATGCCGTGTACGCGTGCCTGTTGAGAGCGAGCAGGATTTTATCGATGCCTTTAACAGCGTATCTGAGAAATATCTGGATCTCTATTCAAACACCGATCCTGATGCTAAGTTCATCATAGAGCCAGTTGAAAGCAAGGGACAGGTACTGTCTCTTGAGGACTCAGAGATCCTTCTGCGCTTTATCTCAACTCTTCCAAACGGCGTTTTCCGTCTGTGGTCTGAGGATATGACTATCCCTGAGACATCCTCTAATCTGGGACTTGTAAGATCCTTTGAGGACAGAATTGAGATCTGCGCAATGCCACGTTCCTTAAAAGAGGATGGCCTTGATGAAATCATTTCAGCATTAACCGCCGCAGGTGAACTTGCAGGCTGTGAGATATCAGCAGAGCACCGTCATCCCTGCTGGTCATCCCCTGCATCCAATGCCTTGATCGATGAGCTGCAAAAGAGCTATCAGCAGGTAACCGGTAAGAGCTTTACCGTGCTTGCCATGCATGCAGGCCTTGAATGTGCACAGTTCTGCAAGGCCGCACCTCATCTGCAGCTAGTATCTCTGGGTTCTACCCTGCTTGCCCCGCACTCACCTGATGAGCGTTGCCTCATCAAGGGCGTGGGCGAGCTTTACGACACCCTTAAATTAACCTTAAGCTCCTTGTAGGAGGAAGCATGAGACAGAACACCAGCTCACCTAGAGCCTCCCTTCCCTTCCAGTGCTTCCACACCTGTGCAGCACCGGTGCTTGATTTCTCTTCGGCAGTACTTTTCGTACGCGGAGCAAATCATAAGAGACTGCGTATCGAGCTTGTGACTTTTCCACAGCATGAGCCTGTTGCCACCTTGATGGAATATACCGGCTCAAGCTCAGGTATTCATCGCTACGTTTCCCACATTTCAATTGACAGCGGCACCAATTTCCAGCGCTACTGCTTTAAGATAGCTCTGCTTACTCCTCCTGCTGAGGGTGAAGAGCAGGTAGCTCAGGATGTAGTCTGGTATTCATCCCTGGGCATGTCCCGTGAGCGTCCGCTGTTGCAGCACTGCTTTGCCTATGAGCTATTCAACACTCATCCGCAGTGGGCTCCGGATCTTGTGTGCTATGAAATCCTCCCTGATCGCTTTGCCTCATCAAAAGGACACTTCACCGTCGATGGAACCGAGGTTTCTGCAGAGCAGCCGCTTCGTCGCCGTGATTTTGAATACACCGATCTGAACGAGGTTCACTGCGGCGGCGATCTTGACGGCATCGTGGATATGCTGCCGTATATAAGATCTCTAGGCTGTGACGGTCTGTCACTTACCTCAGTGTTTACAGCTCACTCCTTTAAGAAGGAAGACACTCAGGACTATGACACCGTTGATCCTCATCTAGGTGGCAACGGTGCCTTAAAACGTCTGCGTGCCCTAACCTTAGGTTATGAGATCAAGCTCTTAATGCACGGCTCCTTTGCCAACACCGGTGACAAGCATCCCTGGTTTGATCGTCAGGAGCGTACCGGCAAGGGGGCATTGCATCATGTTGACTCTCCCTTCCGTGAGTTCTACACCTTCAAATCTGACGGCGATGCCTGCTATTGTGTAAACAACCCGCGCTTCCCCAAGCTTGATTACTCAAGTCGCGAGGTACGCCATGCCATGGCAGAGGGACAGAACTCCTTTACCCGCAAATGGCTGCGTGCCCCTTACGGCTTAGACGGCTGGATCATCGACAATGCCGCCCGTATCGGCGATAACGGCAATGCCAAAAATAATCTGAAGCGTGTAGCTCAGATCTGTACTGCAGCCCGTGAAACACATATTGACTGCCTCATGATCGGTAACTACCGCGCTGATGCCCGCTACGCATTATCATCAAACGGCAATGTGGACGGCTCAATTAACTACAACGGCTTCTTAAATCCGATCCGTGCCTTCTTCGGCGGTGTCAATCTGCAGGGCGAGAGTGTTCCCTATACCGGTGAAGACGTACGCCGTGCCAATGAGGAATATTCAGTAGGTGTCTCTCAGCAGGCTAAGCTTTGCCTGATAAATGAGCTTGATAACGCCGAGCTTCCGCGCTTCTATACCTTAATCGGTAAGGATAAGAGCCTGTATCTTGCTGCCTTTGCAACATTGTTTACCTGGCGCGGTATTCCCTGCATCTATCAGGGTGATGAATTAGGTGATGTCATTGCCTCAGGCCAGATTGGTCCTGACTCCATGATCCCCTTTAAGATCATGGCAGATCATCATGCATCTCCCTACTCTGCTGAATGCCAGAGCACAATTGCCGAGCTTGCAGCACTGCGCCGCTCCAACAAGGCACTCTCTCACGGTACTCAGGTATTCGTCTGTGCAGGTGGTGCATACTTCGGCTTTATCCGTCTCTTTGGCCACCGCTTCTCATTAGTACTGGTGAACGTCTCCCATCAGCAGGTTAAGATCCAGCAGGGCTCCATGCTGTTCCCTCTGCTCGCAGCTCTTTATCTGCCTGATGACTGCAAAGCTGATAATACTGAGGACAGTGGTGAAAACCTCCTGATCCCTCTCTCAGGTCGAAACGTGCGCCGCACTGATCATGGTGAGGGTATGGATACGCTCTATGATATGTTAGGACGTGAGAGCCTTGAAGTCCGTTGCTACGGCGCTACCAGGACCTCTGAGGAGCATTCACAGAAATTCATCAAGGAGCTGTGCTCAGGCCGCGCGATCACTGTACCGTCCCGTACTACTGTCATCGTGTCTAACGTGCAGAAGAAGGACTTTACTGAGTAAGCCCCGCACTCTCCATAAAAGCATCTGGGCGCTTTCTGTCAAGACTGCGCCCAGATCTGAAATCACTGAACATTGATATGATGCTAAAAGAGCTTAACATCAAAGGTTATCGAAGGTTTCAGGATATTACCTTCCGCAATTTTAATCGTATCAACGTTATTACCGGTGGCAATAACACTGGCAAAACAACTCTGCTTAAGGCTGTATTTGCCTGGAGCTGCGGATTAAATATAGGTCCGGTACTTTTAAATGCGATCGTCCAGCCTCTGGATTTTGAAGCTAACAGTCAAAAATGGCTCTTTGAGGCAATTACAAGCGCCTTCAAAAATAAAGAAGCTTTGCCTTTAACTATACGCTTTGCAGGGCTTACGGAGGATCCAACAGATTGCAGAGTCTTTCTTCACACATTAACCGCCGCAGAGCGTTCCGCTGCCAGCTCTTCAAATCAAATCTGTCATCAGCCCTCTTCGGACGTCCCGGTATGCAGGTGGTGTTGCAGGGATGATCTTGGAAATGAGCAAAGGGCAGAAATAACAGCCACCCCCGCTTTTGATGATGTAAAGCCACACTATGAAGCACAGTTTATCGATGCAAACAGCACCGCTCAATCAAAACTGTGGGACTCAATCTTCAACCATCTTAAATCTGACGATCTTCTTGAGGAATTTACAGAGAACATTCAAAGAGAATATGCATTTATACAGGGCTTTGACATAGTAAAAGATGAGCAATCTGCAGGCCCGGTATGTACATATCTTAACGATGGGTCAAAATCACCACTCTATGCACTAGGCAATGGAGTACAACGCTTTTTCACCTTACTGGGCACTGTCATGACAGGTCATAACCAGATCCTGTGTATTGAAGAGCCCGAGCTATCGCTGACACGCTCTGCTCAGAAAGAATTATGCGCTGACATCATAAAGTATGCTCACCAAAATCAAATACAGATTTTTATAGCCACACACTCTCAGGAATTTATCGACAGTATGATAAGTGCAGCCTGCAAGCATGAAAAGGACTGCAGCCGTTTCAGCGAAACGGGCTTACAGGATCTGTCCTTTTATACCCTGGGCGAATACAAATCACGTTTCAGATATCGCTATCTGAGCGGAAAGGAAGCATTTAATGCGAGAGCGGATCTATATTTGGATCTGCGAGGTGAAAGCTAAAGCTGGTGGAGAGGTAAGGATACAAAAGCCGCTTCACTCAGGAAACGGCTTTTATGAAATCAGATCTTAAATTAAGCCTTAAGAGCAGCCTTTGCCTGCTCAACGATAGCCTGGAAAGCGGCCTTATCGTTGATAGCTAAATCGGACAGAACCTTACGGTCGATTTCGATATTAGCCTTGTGCAAGCCGTTGATGAGCTGGCTGTAGGACATATCATACTGATGTGCACCAGCGTTGATACGGACAATCCAGAGCTCACGGAACTGACGCTTCTTCTGACGACGGTCACGATATGCGTACTGACCTGCTTTGGTTACAGCCTGAACTGCAACACGGTAAGTACGTGAACGGGCACCGTAGTAACCTTTGGCAGCCTTGAGAACCTTCTTATGACGGGCATGGGCGATAACGCCGCGCTTTACTCTTGCCATTTGTCAATTCCTCCCAGATTAAGCGTAAGGCAACTGACGCATAATAGCGCGCAGATTGCAGTTCTTCACATAGACCATCTTGCCCAAAGCACGCTTGCGCTTGCTGGTCTTCTTGGTGAGGATGTGACGCAGGTTCTGGTGACGGCACTTGTAGTGGCCGCTACCGGTTTTCTTGAAGCGCTTAGCAACGCCTCTATCGGTCTTCATTTTGACCTTGACTTTCTTAGCCATTTTTTACTCCGCATTAAGCGATTACCAAAATAGGAGCCTCAGACTTGCGTCCTCGGACTTGTAACCCTATTACTGTTTCTTTTTAGGGGCAAGCACCATTGAAGCCTGTCTACCTTCCATCTTGGAGGAGGACTCGACCTGTGCAATACCTGCAACGTTGCAGAGATCATTCTCTACACGTTTAAGGACATCAAAACCTATGGACTGGTGCGCCATCTCGCGACCGCGGAAACGCAGAGTCACCTTAGCCTTGTTGCC
The DNA here is from genome assembly GCA_963622535.1 of Akkermansia muciniphila. Classification (GTDB taxonomy): domain Bacteria; phylum Pseudomonadota; class Gammaproteobacteria; order Enterobacterales; family Succinivibrionaceae; genus Succinivibrio. The sequence continues at coordinate 3,670 of CAVFIO010000060.1, read as the reverse complement.
TTCTTCGAGGAAGCGGGTCAGGTTGCGTAGTTTAACCTGATAATCCCCTTCGTCAGTGCCAGGACGGAATTTTATTTCCTTAACCTGCACAACCTTTTGCTTCTTCTTCTTTTGATCCTTCTGCTTCTCGTAGAGGAACTTGCCGTACTCGATAAGCTTACACACGGGAGGGACAGCATTGGGGCTGATTTCAACCAAATCAACGCCAGCATCCTTGGCCATACGCAGGGCATCCTGAGTAGCCATTACGCCCAGAACCTGATTATCCTGATCCAGAAGACGAACTTCGCGGCTTCTGATGTCATTGTTTATCCGGTTTTTCTGAAAAGTCCTACCGGTCTTCTTATTGTTGTTAATAGCAGTTACTCCTAAATCACAGGGCTCTCATTATCAGATGAAAGCCCTGCTTTTTGCTGATCAAAAGTCAGAAAAAACTATTATTTCTGATCCTTGGCCTTACGCTCTTCTTCAATTTTAAGATCGGCATCAGGCATAGACTTGCGCGCTATGATATCCTCATTGATGAGTTTTATCAAGTCCTCAATCTTCATTTGACCAAGATCTGCACCCTTTCTGGTACGAACAGCAACTACACCGTTTTCAGCTTCCTTGGCACCGCATACCACCATGTAAGGGATATGCATCAAAGTAGCCTCACGGATCTTAAAGCCGATCTTGTCATTTCTGAGATCTGAGCGTACACGCAACATGGCCTCGTCAAGCTTGTCTGCAACCTGCTTGGCATAATCTGCCTGAGCATCGGTAATGCTCATGACAATAGCCTGTACAGGAGACAGCCAGGTCGGGAAGGCACCTGCGTACTCCTCGGTTAAGATACCGATGAAGCGCTCTAAGGAGCCCAGCATTGCACGGTGGATCATTACAGGGACGTGCTCCTGGTTATCCTCACCGATGAAGTGAGCACCAAGGCGTCCAGGTAAAGAGAAGTCCAGCTGTACGGTACCGCACTGCCAGGCACGATCCAGGGAATCATGAAGAGTAAACTCAATCTTAGGGCCATAGAATGCACCTTCACCAGGCTGCAGTTCAAACTCAAGATTATTCAACTCAAGAGCCTTCTTCAGATCCTCCTCAGCCTTATCCCAGATTGCATCTGAACCGATGCGCTTTTCAGGTCGGGTTGAAAGCTTGATGTCAACGTTGTGGAAATTGAAGACATCGTAGACCTCATAGAGCATCTTGATGCAGTCAGACACTACATCCATGATCTGATTTTCAGTACAGAAGATGTGGGCATCATCCTGCTCAAAGCCGCGGACACGCAGCAGACCGTGCAGAGAGCCTGAAGGCTCATTGCGGTGATCCTTACCAAACTCAGCCATACGGATTGGCAGGTCGCGATAGGAACGGGTGCGTGAGTTGAAGATCTGAATAGCACCGGGGCAGTTCATCGGCTTGATTGCATACTGACGGTTCTCAGATTCGGTGGTAAACATGTTCTCAGCATACTTATCCCAGTGACCTGAGCGCTCCCACAGGACTCTGTCCATGATCTGAGGAGTATTAACCTCGATATAGTGGAACTTGTGAAGCATGGTACGCATGAAGTTTTCCACAACACGGTAGATGGTCCAGCCATCGTTGTGCCAGAAAACAAGACCGGGAGCTTCCTGCTGGAAGTGGAAGAGATCAAGCTGCTTGCCTAAAACACGGTGATCGCGCTTGGCAGCCTCCTCACGGCGGCGTAAATATTCCTTAAGCTCGTCTTTAGTGGCAAAGGCACAGCCGTAAATGCGCTGCAGCATCTTGTTCTTGGAATTTCCACGCCAGTAAGCACCTGCAAAATGGGTAAGCTTAAAGTTCTGGCAGAATCCCATATGCGGTACGTGAGGTCCGCGGCACATATCGATATATTCATTGTGATGATAGATACCGATACCGGTGGAATCGCGTGGAACATTCTCATCTAGAATTGTAAGCTTATAGGGCTCGTTGCGCTCTTCAAATACTTTGTGAGCCTCATCCCAGGTGCAGTGATCCTTAATAACCTGATAATCAGTCTTGGCAAGCTCATGCATGCGCTTGTCTAAGGCTTCCAGATCCTCTGCAGTGAACTTGTGATCGGTATCGACATCATAATAAAAACCGTTGTCGATCACAGGACCGATTGCCATCTTGGTATCAGGCCACAGCTGCTTTAAGGCATGACCTAAAAGATGAGCACAGGAATGACGGATAATATCAATGCCTTCCTTATCCTTCGGAGTAATGATAGTCACCTGAGCATCATGATCAATCATTTCACATGCGTCATGCTCAACACCGTCAATTTTGCCAGCCACGCAATTACGGGCAAGACCGGGTCCGATTGACTGAGCAACTTCAAGAATGGATACAGGGCGGTCGAATTCCTTCACATCGCCGTTAGGAAGAGTAATTTTCAGCATATATTAAAAATCCCGATGCATACTGCGCATCTAAGATCCTCTGTAGTAAAAAAGATTAGATTTTCATCCTCCACAGCTAAACCTTCGATAACAAAATAGGTCCTTGTGCAGCGGCTTGAAACAGTGGTGATTATACACTTTGAGAGAAAAAATGATGAAGTTTATACGTTGGACATCCAAAAATGTACAGAAAGCTGTGGGAAAAGCTACATGCTAAACTTACATTGATTCTATTGCAATCTGATATCAGGATGGCCGGCCATATACATGCTAAGTAAAATAAAAGAATACGCTGACTCGTACAAAGCATTATCTTGTATTCCCAGCTGAATATCACGATAGTAAAAATCTCGTAAATTATTGTTTGCCTTTACGCCTCGGATCCTTACATAACGTTTTTTTGAATTAA
>CAVFIO010000060.1:0-843 GCA_963622535.1 Akkermansia muciniphila | reverse complement strand
ATACTGGTAAAAGCCAAATATTTCTTATCAAGAATCTCTAGCGGTCGCAGATTCTGGGAAGTAAAAAACAGTTGTCCTTTTGCATGATCGGCTAGCAGTGCCAGAAGTTCACCAAGCAGATACTCAAAAACGCAATTATCGAGCTCATCAATGACAACTGTTATGTCTGATCGGTTATAAATCGCAATTAAATACTGCAAAATACTGATAAGTTTCTTAATTCCATTTGATTCATTATCAAGCGGTATTTTGACATCCTTGCGACAAGATAAAACCTTACAGCAGCAAAGTTCCTGGCCTTGAGCATCGGTTGCATTTAATCCTGCTTGCAATTTAAGTGATAAGTCTGGGATAAGCTTTCCTAATACCTCATTAATACAGGCGATAGATTTATATACCCCCCCCATTTGTGCAACGGGTAACTGGATATTCGATCTTAAAGGAACAATAAGCCCCTCAATAGATTTTAGAAACTCCTCCCTATTCTGAAAGCTATTTTCTTCAAAAGCCAGATTTGACAGCAGCAAATCTATATTTAGAAGAATCGGATCATGAGGCATCACTACAAATAGCTTACGCAGTGCAAAAATCTTTAGTTCCTCAAGAACACGGTTTAAAAAGCCATTTGAATTTTTCTTAAAGAGCTCCATAGCTCTTGTGTTAAAGATTGAAGACAAAGAGTTGTCCTGTGCCAGAAACTTACTCTTTTTAAGCTCATCTATCGTATTTTGCGGACCACGGCTAAGCTCATTTAATAAGGATAAAGGACCATAGCTATCCCTTTTTGAGGTATCGATAAGCTTGGTCTTAGAAAAAAATTCAGGTATCGCTAAACACGTAACC
>CAVFIO010000059.1:0-12167 GCA_963622535.1 Akkermansia muciniphila | reverse complement strand
GTACATATCATATACCGTATCGCCGTCTGCTTTCATCAAAAATTGCAGATTTAAGAGAGCGTTATAACGTAGTGGTTGTCTACGGTATAAGAGGAGCAGATAAGTCTACTGAGGTTGATAATGCAAGATGGGGGCATGATGATTATGATCTTAGCTACACAAAGCAGCATCATAGTGAATTTGATGAAATAAAAAGAGAACTGGAAAAGTGTCCTCAGGAGCTTTTCTGGGAGGGTGGTAGGTTTCTGGTAACTCACTGTGAATATCTGCCTAAGATCCTAAATCGTATTTGTCAGCAGAGTATGCAGGATAAAATCAGGGGACAGTTCCTTGTAAGCATTTCAATTCCCTGCAAAGAGCTTAAAAATCTTGCAAATTCAGGCAATGATGTTGCATTTATCCGCTTAAGACCATGCAGCTTATGGGAAAGTGGCAGTTCTCTTGGGTGGGTAAGCTTGAATTCCTTCTTATCAAGAGATTTTAATTTAGACAGTCAGCTTTTCAGATCTCAGAATTCTGTTGTGCAAAGAAGTGACGATGGGACTGTTACATACCCAAGATTTGAGGATTATCTGGATACATTTTATGATGAAGAGGAAGTAAATTGTTATCACATCGAAAAGCTTGGTAACGCAATGTTGATCGGAGGCTTTGATGATGCCTATTCACACAATATTTACAGTTCAATGGACTATGGCAGACGGGCTGCAAGAGATTATGTATTAAAGGATCTGTGCAATTACGAGTTTAATTTTATGCGCCGCAAAAAATGTGATTTTGAGGAGCTGAGAGCTGTGTTAAAAGCCTACTGCATGCATATTGGAACTCATGATGGAGCCTCTTCACTTCTAAAAAACATGGGACGCAAAAATACCCTGACAAAGTCAGATGTTTCCTCGTATCTTAAGGCCTTAGAGCAATCTTATGTCATAGATAAGCTTGATGCCTGGCAACCGAAAATAAAAACCAAAGCTCACATATTTACTTATAGCTTAAATTATCTTGCAGATCCCTCGTTAATCGCCTCAAGTCTTAGAATTTCCTTTGATAAGCTGATGGATAGCGCAGAATATTATGATCTGCTTCATAAGAATACCTGCGTACGTGATCTTAAAGTTTATGCAGATGCAATCGGGGCAAAACTCTATCATTATGCAGATGACAGCGGAATGAAGTGCGATGCGGTGATTGTGCGTGAGGACGGGGCCTATGGATTAATAAACTTCCTCTATGGCTCCAGATACGATCTTGATTGCAAGGCTCAGGAGCTTATCAAGCTTAAGGAAAAGCTTGATACCGAGGCGATGGGAGAGCCATCCTTCTGCATGGTGATCAATGTTACTGAATATGATCCCACGCTGCGCGATGACGGCGTGTGGATGGTGCCGATTAACTTCTTAAAGGCGTAAAAAAAACGCGGCATTAAGCCGCGTCTAATTGAAAGATGTTTCTTAGTTTGCCATCACATATTTAACAAACTTAAGCTTGGTGGCGTCATCTGCCTGATTATACAGTTTAACGAGCTGATTAAAGCTTACACCGCCGGTTGCCTTGCCATTTTTAGATGAGGTCGACATAGCGCTTTCCTGAGCTATAGAAGTACCTGGATCATCTAATGACATGGTCTGAGTTGAGGTATCAAAACGGTTGTTGGTGGCCTCAATGGTAGGAGCACCGTAGGAGGTCATACCTATGCCACGCTTGGAGCCTTCAACGTAGGCCGGAGCATAGAGGCGATCAAGGCTCATAAGTTCCTGACGGTAGTCACGGCCCATCACAAAGCCGTTTTCAGAGGTCATGATAAAGTAGGTGGCGTCAGCTTTTTTGATGCGGTTGCCGTCGGTGTCAGTCAGGGTGATCTTCTGGGTACGGGCATAGGTTTCAGCCTGGGATACGGAGGTAGGCAGTGCGTACTCAAAGGTCATGGTCTGATTTTTCTTTAAGTCCATGATGTCGATGACGATCGGGCTTGCAGACTGAACCAGACGGGTATCGCCAGAGCTCGTGAAGGTATCCTTAAAGGTCAGAACCACCTGATGACGACCCGGAGTTAATGACAGGGTGCGGGAGAATCTGCTGTAGGTGTCAAAGCTGTCGAGGCCATCGACCAGCTCGAGATTGTAGTGAAGGGGGACCTTAAAGCCACTCTCGGCCATGGCAGAGGTTGCAAAGAAGGCTGCGACTAAAACAAGACCTGCTTTAATTTTATTAAAAATGCTCATCTGTTTTCCTAAAGCACGGATTAAATCCGGCATTCTCCTGTAAATTCAGTGGCAACAAATTTACCACACATGGTAAAGATTATACTGTTTTTCTCTTAGCTCAGAAATAGTAAGCAGCACCAATTACGAAGCGATTCTGGCCTAAGGCCTTTTCACTGATGTAATGATCGGGATAGAGCTCATCAGGATGTGAGCTGATATCAAGCTGGGTTTCGGCATAGATCTTAAATGAAGGGGCCGGACTGTAGGATACTCCTAATGTCAGATCCTCTATGAGATCACTTGAGCGGAATTTCTGGCATGACCAGCCACCTTTAATATTGATCCCGTTGTCAAAGCCATAGGAGGCTACAAGCTCATAATCATAGATGTGATGCGGCAGGCCTTTATAGCGGGTTACATTAAATAAGGCAGCAGTATAGAAGCCCTGGCCTGATGTACCATAGGATATTGCTACGCCTTTATTTACCTTATAGCTTGGATGATGGAGTTTGCCGTACTCCTCAGAGTCGGCATTCATTCGATCAGCTCTTGAGTACATTTCACCGAAGAATTTTTCCTGAGAGATGCTGTCTCCCTCATAGCTGAAATCAGTATAGCTTGCTCCATATGCAAAGCCTATACCGTTTTGTAATCTTGTCGCAACCGAGAAGGCCATTCCTGAATCAACGTTAAAGAGGTTTCCTACATTATCCTCTGCAAGCTGTGCAGACAGTCTCACATCCCAGCCCATGGCAGAGAGTGAGTACATGATCTGACCTGATTGAGTGTCTCCCATCATCCAGTAGTCGTTGCTCTTGTGATCAAGATAATCAAAGATATCGGTTACAGCGGCAACAGCGGTATAGGCACTGTCTCCACGGCCAAAGGTCAAGGTGCCGTAGGATTGTGCATTGATACCGACATACTGATAGCGGCCACGCAGATCCTTGCTTTCACTGCCGTCTCCAATTGGTGTTTCCCATTCAAAAACACCTATAGCATAGGCATGATCGCTTATTCTGGTGCGACCTGACATGCCCAAGCGTACGATTGAGGCAATGGTGTTGTCCTGAGTTGATTTCTCACCGTCATAGCTTGAGTGTGCGGCACCTGATCGGGTGGCTGCTGAATTTACAAAGACAGCTTCAGTCTTTCCGTAGATGTCAAGTGCAGAGCCGTCTTTGTCATACACGGTGGCAGCCTCTGAGGTGGCTGAAAAAAAAAGTGCGCCTAACGCAAGTGCAAGATTGGTTGCTTTCATGATTGTAATTGTTATTTGGTTACTTCTTCGAGAATGTCCTTTGGAGTCAGTGCAGTAAAAGTTGCACCGGATTTTGCAATATCAAATCCTTCATACTGGGCATATCCCCATTTTACCGCACATGAGGAGCATCCTGCACTTTTTGCTGCCTGTATATCGGTTACCGCATCTCCGACATAAAGAGCATCGGCAGGAGCTGTATTCAGTTTGCTTAAGGCGGTGAGGATCGGCTCAGGATGCGGTTTTGCGTGAGTACAGCTGTCGCCGCCCAGTATCACTTCAAACTGCCTGGTGAAGGTAAAGCTTTCAAAAAGCTCACTGATCATTTTCTGATATTTGTTCGATATGATCCCGAGGTGTATATCAAAGGAGTGAAGCTTATTTATTAACGGCTCTATTCCAGTAAACGGTCTGGTCAGTTGAGCACAGTTCTCTGTATAGCTTTCAGAAAAAAACTTGTACATGGGGCTTCCGGCTTCCGCCTCACGCCATCTGTCAGACGGAAGGGCAAGTCTGAGCATCGCTCTCATTCCCTGACCTACCTTTGGTCTTAATACAGCCTCATCAAGCGATTTAAGGCCAAATGCATTCAGTGTACGGTTACAGCTGGCGATGATATCGGGGGCTGTGTCAAACAAGGTTCCGTCAAGATCAAATAAAACAGCTTTAAAGCGCATTTGTTATCCATTTTGAAAAACATGGTTAATTTTACTCCATGTATGCTCTTTGGATAAGATGTAATTATGTCTGGATGAAACGCAAAAGGGGGAAACACTCCCCCTCTTTTACAATTTAGAACAGCCTCGGCCTAGGCAGTCTTCTGTTCTATAGATTTACTGCGCTTGTGCATGATGAGGACTGCAATGATGAGTATGACAAATGCAGTTCCCAGTGACAGCGGGAGGCTGTAGGTAAGACCTGCAACTATATAGCCGCAGAAAGCACATATTGCAACCAGTACAGCATACGGCAGCTGGGTATAAACGTGCTCAATGTGAACACAGCCGGCACCAGCTGATGACAGAATAGTGGTATCTGAGATCGGTGAGCAGTGATCGCCGAAGACAGAGCCTGCAAGGGTTGCAGACAGGGTAATTACAACCAGCTGAGCTGAATTCGGATCAACCGCCTCGGCAACTGTCACCACAATCGGAATTAAGATACCGAAGGTTCCCCAGGCGGTACCGGTGGAGAATGACAGGAAGCTTGCAATTACGAAAATAACAGCCGGCAGAATGGATGACAGTACACCGGTATCGTTCTGAACGAGCTCTGCAATAAACACCTGAGTCTGTAACAGATCACGGCATACACCTGAAATTGCCCAGGCAAGAGTCAGGATCATGCAGGCTGGGATCATGGTCTGTACACCGCGCAGTACTCCGTCCATGAAGACTTTCAGGCTCATGAGGCGGCGGCCGACAAACATAATGAATGCCACGATCAGGGCTGCAAATACGCCCATATCCAGTGCAGGACCTGCAGAGGTATTACCGAAGGCTGCAGAAATTGTGTGATAGGCCTCATCTGATCCCCAGTATCCGCCAACATAGAGCAGGGCCAGAGTTGAGAAGATAATCAAGGCGATAATGGGAATAATCATATCCCACATGGTGCCGTTGGCATGGCTTGGAATATTGTCAGCAGACTTCAGATCATCATCAATACTGCTGTTTTTGGCACCGTTGATAGCCGCACGGTTTTCTGCCTTGAGCATAGGACCGAAATCAAGCTGGCAGAAGGACAGGATCAGGACCAGGCTTATGCACAGCAGGGCATAGAAATTCCATGGGATGGTAGCCACGAAAGCTCCCATTTCTGAGTCAAAGGCCTTGGTATCCTTGAGGTTTGAGCCTACTGCTGCTGCCCATGAGGAAATGGGGGCAATAATGCACACCGGAGCTGCGGTTGCATCGATTATGTATGCAAGCTTTTCACGTGAGATCTTAAAGGTATCGGTGATAGGGCGCATCACGGTACCGACTGTCAGACAGTTAAAGTAGTCGTCAATAAAGATGAAGGCACCTAAAACCGATGTGGAGAGCATGGCACCGCGGCGGCCTGAGATATGAGATGATGCCCATTTACCGTAGGCCTTGGTGGCTCCTGCAAGTGAAATCACATAAACAAGAGAGCCTAGCAGGGAGCAGAAAAGCACAATGGTAAGATCAAAGCGCTCGCCTGCAATCTTAAATGCATTTTCAACTGTACCTACAATGACAGAGCCTTCGCTGCCGATACCCACCGTGTAGATGGCGGTACCGGTTAGAATGCCAATTAATAAGGAAGAAAATACTTCCTTAGTGGTTAGGGCTAACACTACTGCAATGATAGGCGGTAGCAAGGAAAGCCAGCCTGCGTTAAACGGATCCATAAAATACTCCGAAATAATCTGATCCCTTTTGGGGCGTATAACGTAAGAGATTATATTCTTACTGCAAAAAAAGCTCAAATATGCTTATTTTAAGTGCAGTGTGTATCGAAAGATTGAAAGCTTAGAAATCTGAACTGAAAGAGGAGCTGTTTTAGGGGAAACGGATAAAAGCATGAGGCATGCTGTATTGAAAAGCTGCCTTTTGCGTCTTTTATCCGCGCATACAGATAAGGCGCGTAAAACGCGCCTTAAGGATTTGATTGCAGACGATTAGCCTTCAAACATGGAGGAAATAGATTCCTCGTTTGAAATACGGCGAATTGCTTCTGCAAGGATCGGAGCCAGGCTCAGAACCTTGAAGTTCTTTAATGCCTTAAATTCCGGAGTTGCAGGAATAGAATCAGAAACAACCAGTTCATCGATAACTGATTTTGAAATATTATCGTAGGCAGGACCTGAAAGAACAGCATGGGTAATATAGGCATAAACATGCTTTGCGCCGCGATCCTTTAAGGCGGCAGCTGCCTTGCAGAGAGTTCCTGCAGTATCACAGATATCGTCAACGATGATGCAGTCTCTGTCCTTAACGTCACCTATAAGATGCATAACCTCAGATACATTAGGACGGGGACGGCGCTTATCGATAATTGCAATATCGGCGTCATTTAAAAGCTTGGCAATTGCTCTGGCACGGACCACGCCACCCATATCAGGGGAAACAACGCAGGGTCTTTCGATCCCGCGGGATAGCATGTCTTCAACAAAAATACCTGATGAAAAACCGTTATCTACAGGAACGTCAAAGAAACCCTGGATCTGCTCTGCGTGAAGATCAATTGTAAGCACACGATCAACACCGACAGAAGATAAGAGATCGGCTACAACTTTTGCGGTAATAGGTACACGGGCAGAGCGCAGACGTCTGTCCTGACGTGCATAACCGAAATAGGGGATCACCGCAGTGATACGACCTGCAGATGCACGGCGCATTGCGTCAATCATAATGAGCAACTCCATGAGGTTTTCATTTGTGGGGTTGCAGGTGGATTGAATTACGAAGGTATCGCATCCACGCACGAATTCATTGATCTGCACATGTACTTCACCGTCGGAAAAACGATCAACGGTGGCATCTCCAAGTTTTGTATACAAACGTTGAGCGATGCTGTTAGCAAGCTCCGGAATAGCGTTGCCGGCAAAAAGTTTCATATCAGCCATAGTAAAAAATTGTTTCTTTGCAGTGAGGAAATAGCATTTCGCTATTATTGATACCGTCCACTAGCGTGACTTAACGGCGTGCAAAGTATACAACTAAAGTACGTTTGTGACTTAAAAAAATGCATTTTTTTAGGATAGGAAAAAGAAAAGCCGCCTTTGACGGAGGCGGCTTATCAGCAGAATTTTCAGGCGCGGGCTGAATGTCGCAACAGTTTCTCGCGCTCTGCCTTGGCCTCGGCGTTAGCCTTGGCAACGTCTGCTGCAATCCTTTTCTCTTTACGTACCAGTGAGAGCCATCCTATGAAGGTTCCAACGGATGCCACAAAGATAATGATTGAGGCCAGAGCGTTGATTTCAGGGGACAGACCGCGGCGGATGGATGAGAAAATGAGCATGGGCAGGGTTGTGGATTCAGGTCCTGCAATAAAGGAGGTGATCACAACATCATCCATGGACATGGTGAAGGACAGCAGGAAGGCTGCAACTTCAGCAGGCATTAATGACGGCAGCATGACTGCAAAGAAGACCTTCAACGGGCCTGCTCCCAGATCCTTGGCGGCCTCTTCAATGGAGACATCAAGCTCAATGAATCTTGATCTGATGACCACGGTTGCATAGGCCGAGCAGAAGGTGACATGGGCAAACCATATGGCTGCAATACCTCGATCCTGGAAGAAGGGAATGAAATCCCCCAATGTCACATACAGCAGCAGTAATGCAAGCCCTGTTACCACCTCAGGCAGAACCATAGGAGCGGTCATAAACAGCATGAAGGCTGACTCTCCTACAAAGGAGTGAACTCTGACCATCACAAAGGCTGCCATGGTGCCGATTACAACGGAAGCTGCTGCAGCCATGACTGCAATTGTAAGAGAGGTTACCAGAGCCTCAATAATTGCTGAGTCATGCACAAGCACGTTATACCATTTAAGGCTGAAAGTAGTCCAGATGGTAACCATCTTGGAATCGTTGAAGGAGTAGACTATCAGTGTCATGATGGGCAGATACAAAAAGATCATGGCCAGTGACAGAACTGCTACTTTGGCAATAGTACCGAATTTTTTGTTGCCCATTACACCTTCTCCCTGCTGTTACGCTGAGCCTTAAAGAACAGCACAATAGGAATTGCCAGTATTGTAAGCATGACGATAGCGACCGCGGACGCCAGAGGCCAGTCTCTGTTGTTAAAGAACTCCTGCCACAGAATTCTACCTATGAGAATTGAGCCCTTGCCACCCAGAAGCTCGGGGATCAGATATTCACCCAATGCCGGGATGAATACCAGCATGGAGCCTGCGATGATACCTGATTTAGTCTGAGGTACGAGCACACTGAAGAAGGTGCGTACAGGACGGCATCCCAGGTCAAAGGCTGCTTCAATTAAGTTGTAGTCAACCTTAAGCAACGCTGTGAACAGAGGCAATACCATATAAGGCAGATAGCAGTACACAATGCCGATGTAGACTGCCAGATCTGTCTGCAGCAGATGAATAGGCTGGTCAATTATGCCTAAGGTCATAAGCACATCGTTTATGAGTCCGTCTCTTTTTAAAAGAGCCATCCACGCATACACACGTACCACAAGTGAAGTCCAGCTGGGCATGATAAGCAGCATGAACATGATGTTGCGGGTGACTGCCGAGCACTTTGAGAGCGCCCAGGCAATGGGATAGCCTATCAACAGGCACAGCACGGTTGAAAAGGCGGCCACCTCCAGGGATTTCAGGTAGGATCTTAAGTAGGTACCATCCTCGTCAGTGAAAATGAAGGAATAGTTTTCAAGATGCAATATGATCTGCATCGCACCGTCTTCAAAGGTGACTAACGGAGAATACGGAGGGATTGCAATCTCGGTGACTGATAGCGAGATTTTAAAAATAATGATAAACGGCATCAGGAAGAATAGAATCATCCAGATGTACGGTACCAGAATTAAAACACGCTCACGCCATGTATTCTCATGGCGTACCATGTCACGCACTTCAGCCTTGCGACGTTTGCGGGGAGTAAGATTCATCTTACGTCTTATTAAGGCCTGGGATGCATTAAGCGAAGAAACAGGCATGCTAACCTCCAGTATCAGATGGTCAAAGCAATGCAGGATTCAGGATCCCAGCTTAAGTAAACGTGATCGTCCCATATGGGCAGACCAGTCTTAAAGCGGTCGACGTTAGGGAGAGTTGATGAAATCAGACGGCCTGACGGCAGACGCACGTAATAAATTGAAATATCACCAAGATAGGCAATATTCTCAACTATACCATCACAGCAGTTTGACTCTCCGTTATCCTCCGGAGTCTTGGAGATGTATATTTTTTCAGGACGGATTGCAATGGAAACCGGCATTCCGTCAGCTAAATCGAGATCATGCTCAAGCTCGATAGGCTTTTGGAAGTCATCGGTCTTAATCAGGGATTGCTGCTGATTGGAGCTTATTAAGGTGCAGTCAAACATGTTGACGGAGCCGATAAACTCAGCGGAGAAGCGGCAGTTAGGGTTTTCGTAGATTTCACGGGGACCGCCGACCTGCATAAATTCGCCTCGGTCCATAATGGCGATACGGTCGGCCATAGTCATGGCCTCTTCCTGATCATGGGTGACCATGAGGCAGGTAACGCCGACGGAGTTAATGATGTCGACCAACTCTAATCGCATCTGCTCGCGAAGCTTTTTATCAAGTGCACCCATGGGCTCGTCTAAAAGCAGTAAACGCGGCTCCTTTGCAAGTGAACGGGCTAGAGCAACACGCTGTCTCTGACCGCCTGACAGCTGATGAGGCTTACGATCGATGTAGTCCTCCATATGTACAAGCTTAAGCATTTTTTCAACGCGATCGTTGATCACATCACGCGAGAGCTTTTCCTGTTTCAGACCAAAGGCTATGTTCTGCTTTACGGTCATATTGGGAAACAGTGCATATGACTGGAACATCATATTAATGGTACGTTTGTACGGCGGCTGATTAATGATATTTTTGCCATCCAGGATAATTTCTCCGGATGTGGGAGATTCAAAGCCTGCAAGCATACGTAAAAGGGTTGATTTGCCACAGCCAGATGAGCCTAATAAGGCGAAAATTTCACCCTCATAGACAGTAAGGTCAACTCCGTCTACTGCGGTAAATCCGCCATATGATTTTGTGAGCTGACTAATCTCAAGGATTGGCTTTTTGTCTGAAACAGTAGCCTTTTGTCCCGGTAGATCGCCTGGACGGTGGAAATTTTTGTTGGCAGCTAAATTCTTGTTTTCAGCGACAACTTGGGGGTCCTGCGGTTTAACCGCATTAACAGCATTTTGCTGTGTTTCCATTCTGATATCTCCAAAAAAATGAGAATGGACATGAACTTTCTCTAAAACGCAATTAGAGAAATACCCTCGCAGACTTAAATATCTCTGCAAAATTTTCGCTTATGTTAGAGCATATCTCATGTGATGCAAGTTAAATTTATTTTTTTTTAATAATAAATGAAGAAATGAGAAAAATATTAAGTTAAATCAATTAGTTAGTGTAAATATCTTTCAGTCTTGAAAAAAAACAGATGTAACACAGTCAAAAATAAAGAAAGTAAATTAACTTATTGAAAAATAAGCTTAATAATTCTTAAGTGACAGCTTATGTAATCTGATGGTGCTGTACGTATCAAAGATGAGCAGATCTTCTTATGCGCAAATGCGGTTCAAGGTAAAATACGCTACTGCATATAGAAGAGTTTGCAATGTCTGGATTGTATAAGAGGCTTTAACGTGAATAACCTTATTACTTTACCTCATACTTCAGTGCTGTTTGGCCGTGGTGAAGAAGAGCGTTGCGGTGAGAGCATCAAGTTATGTAATGGTTCCAGAGTGCTTATTCACTTTGGTCGTCAGCATGTCACTGATCCGGATCTGCTAGATAAGATCAGACACAGTCTTGAGGAATCGGGGCTTGAGTATTTTGAATTAGGGCTGGTGCAGAAGAATTCACGTCTTGATCTTATTTATCAGGGAATAGAACTTTGCAATGAGCATAATATCGATTTTATTCTCGCAGTAGGGGGCGGATCGGTTGTAAATTCTGCCAAGGCCATTGCATCAGGTGTTTTATATAAAGGCGGAGTGCACCGCATGTTTGATAACCCGCATGAAATATGTGATGTGCTGCCAATTGGGGTAATTGTAACCGTTCCGGGATCTGGGGATGAGCTTTCTGATGAGGTTACAGTATCTGAAAAATTCAAGGACGAGTCCTTCGTGCACATTTACCATATGAAAAATGAAATGCTCTGTCCCCGCTTTGTAATTTGCAATCCCGATATTGTTACCTCGTTTCCCAAGCATCTTGGAATATCCTTTGCAAATGTACTGATCAGAACTGCCGAGAGCTTCTTTACCAATCATCTTTGTTTTGAGGTATCAGACAGTGTGTGTCTGGCTTTGTCTAATACGATGATTCAGATGCTGTACAGGCTTACTCAGGATCCGGCTGATTTCGACGCCAAAGCAAATTTTATGTGGGGAGCGGTACTGGCTTATACAAGCTATGGCTTAGACAGGCAGGAAGATCTGGCAATAGAAAAGCTTACTCGGGCTTTGATCTCTGTTTATGACTGTTCTCATGGCCAGGCTGCCTCCTTAATATTTCCATGCTGGCTTGAGGTGGTTATGAATAAGGATCCCATGAAGGCTGCAAAGTTTGCATCGGGGCTTTTAGGGATCTCTCTTGATTTTAAACATCCGGAAAGGACTGCATTTGAGGGGATAAAGGCAGTAAGAGCGTTGTTTAAAAATCTTGGCTTACCTTCGTCCTATGAGGATCTTGGCGGCAGCGGTGCTGATATTAACAATATTCTTGAGGTATTGAAGCTGGGTGATCATGAGACGATCGGCTCTTACGTCAAATTTAACCGGACCAAATGCGAGGCATTGCTGTCGTTGGTTATTACAGCCAAGGCTGAGTTTTTGTTGAATTAAGAAAATATCTACAACAGCGATATAAATCGGATTGAGTACATGATTCCAAAAATTTTTTTTAAAAAATTAAAAAAAAGCTTGCGGAAATAAAAACTTAAGCTATAATGTCATCACTTTCTTCGGATAGGTGGCAGAGCGGTTGAATGCAACGGTCTTGAAA
>CAVFIO010000058.1:0-12464 GCA_963622535.1 Akkermansia muciniphila | reverse complement strand
GTATTGGGATCTGGAAACAGATCCGACACCAAAAGCGCGGCATTGTTCCCGTAATCAAATGACGACGGTACTGAAAGTTCGAGAATATTATCAGAATAGGCACCGATATCGCGACGGAATTTACCAAACTCACCTGCAACAGAGATGGTTGCCGACGTTGCCAGCACTCCTACATGATTCTGTTCACATTTATTTAAGAAATTTCCAAAGAAATTTCCTATTTCAAGAGGAGTGATCTTTAACGCATAGCCTTTTTTACTTACGACTACCGAGCCTACACTTACTCCGTGAGTTGAATTCGGCTGGCCGTCAATATGCATCAGCTCTTCAATGTTCTGCAGCATTTGCCGCAGATCCTGATGCATAGAACTGAAGGCCTCTTCACAATATTCCTTATATTCATCAACAAAGTTATAAAGAGCCTTCACTCCAAGCCAGAGCTCTGCCATCACATTGCGGAATTCAAGATTAACCTTGGTATGCTTATAAGTGGTATCTATCCTGTTTTCGTTAAAATCATCAAAGCGATAGAAAAGAAAATTCCGGTGCGAGACCTTGCCCTTTTCCAACAGGTAATCATACAGATGATCCGAGGCTTCCTTTAGCTGCTGATAGCCCTTTTTAAACTCAGAGGTGATCTGCAGCGATTCCTGTTTAATAACCGTCTCGATATCTTCGCCTAACTTCTTGATATCAACACTGGATACCTCACGGCTTAGATGGTTACGGCCCTCATCCGGGATCTCATGAGCCTCATCAAAAATCAGAAGCTGATATTTCGGCAATAAAATACAGGGACATTGAGGATTGAAATTGTCTTCAATCTGCAGATCCGCAAAAAACAAGGCATGATTTATAACAACCACCTTTGATTTCACCGCCCGTTGCCTTGCTAAAATTGCAAAGCACTGATCATGATAACGGCAGCGCTTGCCACGACAGGTATGTCTGTCACAGCATACCTTGCTTACAATATCGCGGGGAAAAAGAGCATTTACCTCGGCGTAATTGCAATGGATGCTGTCCTGCTGAGCAAGAGTATCCTGCTCCAGCACATACTGCTGAAGTCTGGCCACAGCCTCATTGTAATCTGCGGTCTTTTTTGAGCCGTCTATAGCATCCAGCCCAAGTCCGGAGCCTTTTTCATAATTGCGTTTGAATTCGTCAAAACGCGCTTTACATAAGTAGTTTGAAAATCCCTTTAAGGCAAAGAATGTATGAGGCAGATGCAGCAGATCGCACATTCTGGGCAG
Organism: Akkermansia muciniphila; assembly: GCA_963622535.1. Taxonomy (GTDB): domain Bacteria; phylum Pseudomonadota; class Gammaproteobacteria; order Enterobacterales; family Succinivibrionaceae; genus Succinivibrio. The sequence goes on along the minus strand of CAVFIO010000058.1, from coordinate 11,211 downwards.
ATCTTTATTTATAAGCTGATCCTGCAGTGCCTTAGATCCGGTTGAGATCACCGTAGTCTTTGAAGAAAGCAATGCCGGCAGTAAATAGGCGTAGGTCTTTCCGGTACCGGTTCCGGCCTCAGCAATTAAAAACTCACCTTCTGCAAAAGCCTCCTGAACCTTACGCGAGAGTGTGAGCTGTCCCTCTCTTGGAATAAATCCCGGTATCTGCGAGCAAAACCGCCCCTTTGGACCTATAAAAGCATCAACTGTATCGGCATCGGTAAATCTCGGCCCGAAAACACTCTCAGGAAAATCTCCTTCTTCAAAAAGAGTTTCATAGGCTTTATGGGCGGTATTAGTAGAATTACTCATTAAAAGCTTTATTCAAAAGCAAAAACAACATTTACATACGACTCGACAGTCATCTTACCGGGAGTGTACTCAGCAGCATTATCAGCACCTTCATCATTTGCAGCCATGAGACGGGCTGACATCATCACAGGGCGCGGACCATTGTCCTGATGTCTGTTATTGCTAAATGATAACTGACAGGGCTTTAGAACTTTTATATCAAATCCTGTCGCAAGACGCCTGGCCTGATCCTGTGCATCATTCATTGCAAGCTGATCGGCCTGCTTTCTTAAAGCTGATTCATCCTTAATACGGTAATTAAAGCCGTTAATCTCATCAATTCCTGAATTTACCGCCTGCTGTGTAATCTGTGCAATCAGCTCAAATTTACCGGTACGTACTAAAACAGCGCGCTCGGCACGATAGCCTGTCAGAATTTGCTTCTGCTGCTTCTTGTCGTACTCATACCGAGGTTCAAGACTGATGCTCCCTGATTCAATACAGTCCTTATTTATACCCAGGCTCTTTAATGCATTAACAAAGCTTAAGGTCTTCTTCTCACATTCAGACTGAGCCTCTTTAGCATCCTTATTTATATCAGAGGATGTAAAGTTCAAAACAGCCTCATCAGGATTTGCCTGTACCTTCCCATAGCCCTGAATAGTCATAGAGCCATTTATTCTTGAACAGTCAACGCCTGCACCTTCAGCAAAAACTGCGGATGAAAATAATGCCGATGCTAACAAAGAGGCAACAAGAATTTTATTAAGCATAGATCCTCGTATATAAAAATCACATACACAAAAGCCACCTAATCCTGCAGGTGGCTTTGAATACTGAAAAGACAGGTTACTTTTTGTGAAGCTGACGGGCGCCCTCTGCGGTTGCCACTACTGCATCCAAAGAACCGTTTGCATCGGATGCGGCCTCAACACCAGCTCCGACAGCACCTTCTAAAACAGGAGCATCAGCAATACGTACACGGGATCTCAAGGGCTCATCAAGTAAGGCAATTGCAGCCTGAGAGCTTATAACGCCTGAACCTAAATCGGCAAGAACTACCACACCATCACCCTGATCTGCCTTTTCAATTGCAGCCTTAACAATCTGAGGATCAGTACCCATCTTGCCATCACTGGTGCCACCGGCCGGATAGATCGGCATTTTCTTCCCATCACGAGATGAAATCTGCTGAACCATGTCGCAGATACCTTCTGCAACCTTAAGGCTATGGGATACAACAACAATACCAATCATTTAAGACTCCTAAATTCTACTATTCATACGGAGCGCAGATGCCAACAGCATTTTGCTTTGCGATTCACTCCGTAGTGCAGACGGTATAAACTTCTTATGTCTATTTTATCACGTGTTCAAAAACTGAAATAAACACATATTTTTATTATGTAAATTTTAGATGAAAAAACTGTCCTCTATAAGCTGTTAAAAAATCTGTCATATTTCTGCATGTCATAGCACACTTTACCATAGTTAGACGGCTTTCATTTTTCTAAGACAAGGCAATTTTGCGACACCGTCGTGATTTTTTTAATTTCACACTCCATCACAGGCTAAAAAAAAGAGCTGTATCAAATAAATTATGTAAAAAATTCTCAATAATTTCACAGATATCAGGCTTTTTTACGGAGCAAACGGTAAATGGCAAAACTTAGAATAGGAATTGTAGGCTGCGGCAAGATCGCAGATTTCCATGCCCGCGCCATACAGGAACTTGACAGCTGCAGACTCATTGCCTGCTGCGGACAGACAACGTCTCATGTCTTAAAATTCTCCTCCCGTTTTGAAATCAAATCCTATTTTGATGTCGAAGAGATGATTAAAAGTGAGCATTTAGATGCCGTTACCATCTGCACCCCACATCCTAGTCATGCCTTGCTTGCTATAGCAAGCCTTAAAGCCGGGGCTCATGTTCTGGTAGAAAAGCCACTTGCCCTGACGGTCGCACAATGCGATAAGATGATCAGGACTGCCAATAAAAATCATCTGCTGCTGGGAACCCTGGTTCAGCGTCGCTTTTACAAGCCCTGCCTCAGAATCAAGGAAGCTATCGATAACGGTCTTATAGGACGGCCAATCCTCGGTGAGGCTGTCATGTTAGGCTGGCGAGGCAGAGAATACTATGATTCCGATCCCTGGAGAGGCTCGCTTACAAAAGAAGGTGGCGGCGTCCTTATTAATCAGGCACCGCATCAGATAGATCTGCTCAACTGGTACATGGGCGAAATTGAAAGCATTCAGGGGCACGTGGCCAATTACAATCATCCTTATATAGAGGTTGAGGATTCAGCTGCTGCCGTGATCCGCTACAAAAGCGGAGCCATGGCCACTGTTTTAGCATCTAACTCACAAAATCCAGCTCTATACGGGCGTGTGCATATATTCGGTGATAACGGCCGCTGCGCAGGTGTACAGACAGACGGCGGTGCCATGTTTATTGCAGGCCAGTCAGAAATAGAGGAGCCGCCGGTAACCGATCTGTGGACTGTAGATGATGATCCGCAGGCTTTATCAAGGCTTGCCATGGAGGATGCTGATTATTTCCTGTCACGCCCTGATAAGATGATCTACTTTCACAAGCTCAGCATAGAAAACTTTGTTAATGCCATTTTAGGAAAGGCCTCACTGATGGCTGACGGACTTGCAGGCCGCCAGACGGTTGAGGTATTTGAAGCTCTCTATCATCTGACATATAAAAACAAAAATATCTGGCGCAGCTCTCAGCATCAGCCAGCAACTTTTTAAAAAAAGAATATGAAACTATGCTACAACGAAGCCTGTACCATGGGCTTTTTAGATCCTATAGCTGATATCAAATATGCAGCCGCTGCAGGCTTTGACATGATCGAATTACGTCTTGACTGTCTGAGAGCCTACATAGAAAAAGGAAACAGCCTTAAGGATCTTAAAACAATAATTGACGAACATAATCTGCTGCCAGGGCCGGTAAATGCCCTCTATCTTAGTGCCGAGCAGATGTATTTTGACAGTAAAAGCTGTGAAAGTGCTCAGCGCTTTGCGTCAGATCTGAAGTTTATTACTGACCTGTCAGAGCAGTTTGCCCGCAGATTGAAGGTTATTCTGGTGGCTCCGTTTCTTACCAGTGGTACCGAGGCCAGAAAGATTTTAAAGGAAAAGATCCTCTTTGAAACCGTGCAGATCATGAGCAGTCTGATTAAGCAGTATGACTGCCTTGATTTCTGTCTGGAACCTGTAGGCCTTGCTAAAAGCACGATCCGTAATGCCTCATTTGCAAACCAGATCATAAGATCTTTAAATGCCCCCAAAGGACGGGCCGCCCTGGTCCTCGATGCCTGCAATCTGTTTTTAGAAAAACTGCAGAGTGATTTTAACTTTACTGATATCGATAAGGAAAACATCGGAATAGTCCACCTTATGAACGGAATTGATCCTAAGGCAAACGGGGAAATCTCTGATCAGAAATGGCGTCGTTTCTGCGGTGATGGTGACTGGGTTGATACCCGGGCTTTTTTACACTCTGTCAAGAATACCGGATATGACGGTGTTTTCTCGGTTGAAGAGTTCCACTTTGGATATGAGGAAAAGCTTGGCCATCAGGGTACCGTAAAACAGGCCTATCAATCCCTGTCAGAAGAGGTTAACAGTTTTTTTTAATAATTTTTCCACCACATAACAAAATTTAAAATTACAGTTCTACTGACACTTTGTCATATAAAAACTGGCAGGAACCGCTGATAAATAGTAGTATTCATAGCTATGAATAAAGGACATCTAACATTGCTGAATTCCACCACAAGGGATAAAAAACCTTCTGTTTACAGAAGATATCTGTTTTGTGCGCTGGTATTGCTTGAATTGCTTATGTCCTCATCATTTCTGGGATATATCCATGTACCGCCTATATCGATCACCATTGCCTACCTTCCGGTATTGATAGCAGCAATCTCATTAGGTATTCCCCAGGCTTTGGCACTGGGAGTAATTTTCGGTTTAAGCAGTGCCTATAAGGCAAGCGTCTACTACATATCTGCAGGCGATATGGCATTCTCGCCAATACTTAGTCTAAGCCCGTTAAACAGCATAATTCTTGCTGTAGGAAGCCGTGCGGTTTTTGCAGTTATCATAGGCATACTCTGTCATCTGGCACTTAAAACAAAATATAAGACAGCACTTTGCGCTTTAATCGGACTGTTAACGCCAAAAATACAGGCACTGTGTGTATATACAGCGTTAGAAACATTATTCCCGGCACTTGGATTCTCCAAAGATAATGCCCTGTACCTGAACATAGATGAAAGCTTAAGAGCCGCAGCCTGCTCAGCCTTTGCCATGCTGACTGTAGTCCTGCACTACAATCCGTCTATAAATAAAATCTCCAGGGCCATCGACAAATACCAGGGCGATGAGCATAACTATTACTCCATAAAAATAATGATTGTTGCCGTTATATTTGTAGTATCAGTGATCATGATCTGCTCTGTTTTCTATATTACACAGCGTCTTGAATTCATGCTTGACCAATACAATGTGGCAGTTACTGATACTCTCAGCAATGATCTTCTGAATGTGCAGACCCAGTTTATGATCACCTGCCTGTCGCTGTGCCTGATACTGGTGATCTTTCTTATTACCGGGTATCGCTATATGGCCTATAACGGCTACGTAGGACAGATGGATGCACTGACTAATGTGCTGGGACGGAGGATCTTCTTTGAACACTGCGCCAAACTTGAACATGAAAGGGCTAACAATGATGAGAAGAAAGATGAACCCTGGTTTATGATCTTCGATATCGACCTGTTCAAGCAGATCAATGATTCCTATGGCCATGTAAGCGGTGACAGAGTTCTGCATCACGTAGCCTCGCTGCTCTCCTCTACCTTTGAAAAACACGGTTTTGTAGGACGTATAGGCGGCGATGAATTTGCAGTGGTGGTTAAAAACCAGCTTTCAAGCTTTATTATGCAGGACATGGACTCGCTGTACAGAAAGCTCAATGATCCCCCTGTACTGCCTGATATAAAGATAAGTATCTCAGCCGGGATCTGTCATTTTAGCGATTGGAATGATCCTCAAACCATGATGTCAAAAGCAGATAATCTGCTCTACCGGGCTAAAAATAACGGCCGTTGCGGATATGTGCTTGGCAAGGAGAACGGAGAGATCCTGCATGAAAAGCATTATCAGCTAAAAAGCAGGGATAAAAACAACAGCTCTGCACACAACAGATCATGACAAGACCGCCTGAAGGCGGTCTTAATCGTAATGCAGTCTGAATTAATGCTTAGGCTTTATCAGCTCGCGTAAATGGCTTAAATTATCAATAGCCTGATATAAGGTTTCATCACGCTTGGCAAAATGGAAACGTATATAGCGCTGCTCGTTATCCTTAAAGAAGGATGAACCTGGAACGGCGCCAACCTTGACCTTCTGAGCCAGATCCATACAGAAATCCATATCTGAATCATAGTTAAACTCAGATATATCCACCATCACAAAATAGGTTCCCTGAGGCTTGAAATAAGACAAGCCTGCATCATCCAGTCCCTTTAAAAAGATTTCCCTATGATGGGTGTAGCTCTTTTTAAGCTCTGCATAATAAGAAGGAGGCAGGGTCAAACCGGCAACTACCGCCTCCTGCAAAGGTGCCGCGGCACCAATGGTAAGAAAATCATGCACCTTACGGGCAGCTTCAATTACATGAGCAGGAGCGAAGATGTAACCGATACGCCAGCCGGTTATTGAATAGGTCTTAGACAGGGAATTGCACATTACAGTACGCTCGCGCATCCCGGGCAGAGATGCAAAATAAGTGTGCTGATAAGGCTCGTATACTATATGCTCATAAACCTCATCGGTTATTACAAAGGCATCGTATTTTTCAACAATACGGGCAATCTCCAGCAGCTCCTCTCTTGAGAACACACGGCCTGAAGGATTAGAAGGATTACACAGGATCAAGGCTCTGGCACCATCAATAAACGCCTGCTCCAGCTCCTTTGAGTCAAAGGTGAAATCAGGAGCATGCAATGGTACATATATAGGCTTTGCATCACACAAAATGGCATCAGCACCGTAATTCTCATAAAAAGGAGAGAATACAGCTATTTTCTCACCGGGATTTATGGTGGACATCACAGCACACATCATAGCCTCAGTACCGCCACAGGTGATAACAAGCTCTGAATCAGGATCTACGTCCAGTCCACTGTCACGTTTAATCTTGGCAGCCAGCGCCTCCCGGGTATTCTGTGCGCCCCAGGTGGTTGCATACTGATGAGGACCGCTTAAGGCTACCTCTGCCAAACGCCTGGTGATAATCTCCGGAGGATCAAAATCAGGAAAGCCCTGAGACAGATTTACAGCTCCAAATTTATTGCAGATACGGGTCATACGACGAATGACTGAATCAGTAAAGGTTCCTGTTCTACGGCTGGTAGTAATCATTTTTAATATCCTTATTCCTAAAGCGCATAGCCATCATGAGGATTGAAGAGATTATAAGTATCAAAAGCCTGCTTTACAGCAATCTGAAGCTTACGCTCAAGCGGATTTACCTGCTCAAGATAATACTTACGTTTGCCCTTGCCTACGCCATGCTCACCAGAAAGCCGGCCACCCAATTCATAAACCAGAGTATAAATACTGTCCAGGGTTCTGTCCAAAAGTGAAGGCCAGATCTCGTCACTGATATCATCCTTGATCACACACAGATGAACATTTCCGTCACCTGCATGTCCAAAGGCAACAATACGTACCTGCTCCTGCTTTGAAATGCAATCAACTCCTGAGACAAAATCTGCGATTTTATCCAGAGGAACCACAGAATCAACCGGCTCCCATACCCCGGATGCATTAACCGAGCGGGCTAAAGCTCCGCGTATCTCCCAGACATTTTTCTCAACCTCAGGATCATCCAAGGTTACAAGCTCAAAGCAGCCGTTAGCAGTTGCAACCTGCTTTAATTTATCCATGCGCTCAAGGACACTTTTCCTATCACCATCTAATGTGACAATAAGGTAGGCGACAGCAGACGGAACAGGAAAATCCTTGCCAATATATTTTTCACCCAGAGCAATAACCTTTTTTTCCTGAAATTCTATTGCTGTAGGATCAAGATTGGCAGCAATAATGGAATTTACACAGGTAATGCCTTCATGCAGGGAGTTAAAGGCCAGAATAGCACTCAAATTAAACTCAGGTAACGGCACAAGCTTCAGCGTGATCTTTGTTATCACACCTAATGTTCCCTCAGAGCCTACCACTGTTTCCTTTAAATTAAGACCGGCGGTGTTTTTACGTACCGTTGCTCCCAGCTGCAGCACCTCACCTTCAGGAGTAACAAGCTCTAATGAAAGCACATAATCACGGGTCACACCGTACTTGACAGCTCTCATACCACCTGCATTGGTGGCCACATTACCGCCTATGGTACCAAGCTTCTCTGCAGGATCAGGCGGATAAAGATAACCGCGCTCTTCGACAAAAGCTATTAAATCCTTTAAAACCACACCGGGCTCTACCGTAATGGACATGGTGCTCTCGTCAAAAGACAGGATGCGGTTTAATCCGCTGACATCTAAAACCAGCCCACCCTCTGGTACCGTAGCACCTACCAAATTCGTTCCGCCTGAGCGGACTACAGTGGGAACCTTATATTTATAGGCAAGCTTGACTGCGGTGATAACATCATCCCTATCCCTTGCTTTTAAATAAACATCGGCACGTCCTTTAAGAGTGCCGACAAAATCTGATAACAGTTTAGCAGGGATCTCATCACCAAAAATGAGCTGACCTTGTACCTGCAGCTTTAACTCTTCAATAAAGTCTGACATCTTTTATCCTTATTGCGGTCCCGGGGACCGCAACATATTAATGAGTAAGTTTCCTTGCGACAAAATCACCGATATACTGTGACAGCTGAACGATCAGCACCAAAATGACAATCGTAAAGAGCATGACACCGGTTTCATAGCGGTAATAGCCGTATTGCACCGCCAGATTACCAATACCGCCGCCACCGACCATGCCAGCCATAGCAGAAGCACCGATTAAAGCGATAAAAACAACCGTGATACCGCGGGCAATGGACGGAGCTGATTCAACCAGCAAAACCTTACGGATAATAAGCTTAGAGCTAGCTCCGGTTGCCAGGGCAGCTTCTATCACACCAGGATCTACTTCCTGCAGGGCACCTTCAATCAGACGGGCTAAAAATACAGTTGCCCAGATGGTCATAGGTACCGAAGCTGCAATAGGACCGATCTTAGAGCCTACCAACAAAAATGTAAAAGGAAGAGTAAATACCACCAGAATAATAAAAGGCACCGAACGGATGATATTTACGAAATTTGATGATATTGAATTTAAAACTCTGTTCTTAAAGAAAGCAGGATTCTGGGTCAAATAGAGCACAAAGCCCAGCAAAATTCCCAGAACAGAGCTTAAAACAAAGGAGATCCCCATCATGATGCAGGTCTCATATACCGCCTTTCCAAGCTCATTATGCAGAATTCTCAGAGTTTCAGATATAACTTCGCCCATTATTTGCCTCCGTTATATTCAGTTATGTAAGCGCGCTCGCTGATATAATCCAAAGCCAGCTGTCTGTTTTTGGCGTTTTTACTGTGCAGGCTCACCAGCAGCACCCCCAGAGGCTTGCCCTGGATATAATCTATCTTGCCGGCAATGATTGAAAGATCTACATCAAAGCGCTTTGACACCTCTGCAATCACAGCCTCATAAGCCCTATCCTCTTTATAGGTAATGTAGAAAAGTTCCTTCTCACGGGCCAATACTTCATCAGGAAGCTCATACTCGTTAGAGCGGGATACCAGATCCCTAGAAGCCTTAGCCTGAGGATGAGCAAAAAGATCGTAAGCAGATGAAACCTCAACAATCTCGCCCTTATTCATTACAGCAATTCTGTCAAACAGAGAACGGGCAACCTCCATCTGATGGGTAATGAATAAGACAGTCAGAGGGTATACACTCTTAATTCTGCGAAGAGCTTCCACAACCTCACGGGTATTATCAGGATCCAGTGCAGATGTAGCTTCATCACACAGCAAAATTTCAGGAGAATTGACAAGCGCTCTTGCAATTGCCACACGCTGCTTCTGACCGCCGGAGAGATCATTCGGATACAGGCTGGCCTTGTCAGACAGGCCGACAAGCTCTAAAAGTTCTTTAACGCGCGGAGCTATTTTCTGTTTTGGTGTATCTGATGCTTCAAGAGCAAATGCCACATTATCAAAAACAGTAGCATTTTTAATAAGATTAAAGTGCTGGAAGATCATACCTATCTTCAAACGAAGCTTGGATAAGTCCTTGCCTTTAAGATCGGTAATATCTGTACCGTCGATAAACACCCTGCCGCTTGTAGGACGCTGTAATAAATTTACAGTACGCACCAGAGTTGATTTACCGGCGCCTGAGGCTCCGACAATACCGAAAAATTCGCCTTTTTGAATCTCAAGTGAAGCCTCATTCACAGCGGTGAATGACTCACCGCCGCGAGAGAAGCGTACCGAGACCTTATCAAAAGAAATGATCCCGGTCATTTTTACTTATTCCACCACTGAGGACGGGAGAAGGAATCATAATAATGATCAGCCTCTAGCTCCTTTTTAAACTCAGGAGATTTGACCACATCCAAAAACAGCTTGCCGACGGTATCTTTGTCATCAATACGAACAGCGATCACGTTCTTGATATTCTCGATAACATTCTCGACAGCTAAGGCCTTGGAATAATCAAGCTTGGCTGCAACAGCATAATTGCCTGGAACAAAGCCTGCGTCTAAAGAATCCAAAGTACGCGAAATCTGAGCTGCCTCAATAGGAATAAACTCAAGGTGCTTAGGATTATCAGCAATATCAGCAATAGCAGCTTTCTGCTCATCTCTCTCAGCAGATAAAGTAATCAAACCGTTTTCCTTGGCAATACGTAAGGCACGGGCAAGGTTTACTGCATCAACAGGAATACCGATACGGGCACCGTCAGGAAGCTCATCTAATGTCTTGTATTTATCAGAGAAAACACCCAGACCCAATGTAGGAACATTAATAACAGAAGTCAGTTTTAAGCCCTGATTCTTAACAATCGCATCAAGGTAGGTCTGATGCTGCATTAAATTAACATCAATATTACCTGCATCAAGTGCCGCATCCGGCTGAACATAATCAATGAAATCCACATACTCCAGAGTATAACCCTGAGCCTTGAGCTTAGGCTCGATAAAGGATTCGATCATTCCGCGATAAGGGCCCGGGCAGGTTCCAACCTTAATAGTAGAAGGGACATCAGCAGCGGAGGCTGAATAAGAGAAAACAGACAATGACAAAGCTATGGCAGAAGCAGTAAGTGCAAATAAAGATTTCATAAAATTAACTCCAAAATTCTGATTCACTGAACAATGCAAAACAAACGATAAAAAATTTAAAGCCATGCCCTAAGGCATTCGTTGCTGCAGGACAAAGTTCAAACAAGTCTTTAAATCAAAAGTCAAATCTGCATAAATCATAATTTACTATTTTAAATTGTTAAATATGCAAAAAAGCTATTGCTCATTGCGATGAGCACATAATGCCAAATTTTTTAAATATGTCAACATAATTTTTGCAGAAGATAAAAGCCATGTTATAGTTATTTTTGATATCTCAGAGCATTTTTATTTTATATTTCAAATAGTTAATAAGCACAAACAAGACAGACTCCAATAAAAACAGAGTATAGATTTTTTTTATTTCATAAAAGCTGATTTTTAAATAAAGCCCTATCATAGATCACAGGATAAAAAGAGAATTCTGTTTCACTAAGCTCAATGACATCAAACATTGATGACCATCCCTCCCCTGATATTGAGCAGAGTAGGGC
>CAVFIO010000057.1:0-12716 GCA_963622535.1 Akkermansia muciniphila | reverse complement strand
AGAAGGACATGCTCTTGGCAGAGAGCTTATAAGAATAGGCCTGGTGTATTCTTTAAAGAATAGGCGCTTTGCAGGCTGTAAGACTGTCTGATACCTTACGTGACTTTGCAATCAGAACCAATCGAATCATTGAAAACTGACAACCGGAGACAAAATGCAAACCATTCAGCTTGGAATTTTAGGAGCAGGTAAGATTGCCTCAGTAATGGCAGATACTGTTAAAAAATTAAACAAGGCAGGAGATCTAAGCGTCAAGCTCTGTGCGATCGGATCAAGAAGCCTTGAAAAGGCTCAGCAGTTTATCAGAGACAATGAACTTTGCTGCAAAGCTTTTGGCTCATATGAAGATCTCGTATCCGATCCTGAGATCGATTTAATCTACATTGCAACTCCCCACAATTTACACAGTAAGCACACCCTTCTTGCATTAAATCACGGCAAACATGTTCTGGTAGAAAAGCCCTTCACGGTTAACTCAAAGGAAGCTGAGGAGATTTTTAACAAGGCACAAGAGAAAAAGCTGGTGGTAACCGAGGCAATCTGGACCCGCTATCAGCCTATGCGTCGTATTATTGAGGATGAGCTTAAATCAGGGATCATCGGCACCCCAATGCATATCACCGCCAATTTAGGCTACAACCTTGCCGCTAAGGAGCGCATCGTAAAGCCTGAGCTTGCAGGTGGTGCCCTGTTGGATCTTGGGGTATACGTCATCAATTTTGCAACTATGTTTATGGGCCATCCTGAAAGTGTTGAAGCCATCTGTGTAAAAAATGCCCTCGGAATGGACATGCAGGACAGCATCACCTTAAGCTTTGAAGGCGGGCGTATGGCATCATTGCAGGCTACAGCCCTGACAGTTACCGACAGACGCGGCGTGATCGCCGGCACCAGGGGCTTTATTGAGGTTGATAACGTCAATAACCCTGAAAGACTGCGTGTCTACAACGCAGGATACGAGCTTTTAAAAACCATCGAACGCCCTGCCCAGCATACCGGCTTTGAGTATGAGCTTCTGGAAATATGTGATGCTATCCGTGAGGGCAGAACAGAATGCGCATCCATGCCGCATGCAGAAACTCTCTATATCATGAGCCTCATGGACTCAATCCGTGCTCAGTTTGGAATTAAATACCCCTTTGAAAAATAAACCCAATAACAAAATACCAAAAACAAACCACATGGCTTTGAACAGCTAAGGACACAACATATGGTAATTGCATTCATAGGGCTCGGGATCATGGGATCGGCCATGGTTGCCAACCTTTTAAACAAGGGCTACAGCGTGCAGGGCTGGGCCAGATCTCCTGCCAAGGTCAAGGCCGTTGCGGATATCGGTCTTAAGTTAAAGCCCACAGTTCAGGACGCAGTTTCAGATGCTGACATCATCTTTACTATGGTGGGAGGACCTTTGGATGTTGAGGATCTCTATTTTAGAGATGACGGTATCCTAAACAGTATCAAAAAAGGATCAGTGCTCATCGACTGCACCTCCTCAAGTCCTGAGGTGGCAGTCAAGATTTATAACAAGGCCAAAGAGATAGGTGCTGACGCACTTGATATGCCGGTATCAGGTGGTCAGAAAGGTGCCATCGCCGGAACCCTGTCATTGTTTGCAGGTGGCGATGAAGCTGTATTAAAAAAGGTGCTTCCGGTATTGGAGGCTGTGGCCACCACTATCACCTATGAAGGTCCTGCAGGCTTTGGCCAGCACACCAAGCTTGTAAATCAGATCATGGTGGCAGGACAGCTGGCCGGTATGTGTGAGGGCTTTGCCTATGCCATTGAAAAGGGCCTGAATCTTGAGGCAGTTGTAAAGTCGGTATCCCCCGGTGCTGCCCGCTGTGCATCCCTTGATCTGTATGCCGATAAGGTTCTTGCAGGAGATAAGACTCCAGGAGGTGCTCTGCGCTATCTTGCAAAGGATCTGCGCAATGCCTTCAAGGAGCTAGAAGGATCAGGCATTAACCTCAAGGCTTCACAGGCTGTATACGACTGCTACAACCAGATGGAGGCCGAGGGTCAGGGTGATGACGGTACTCAGGCATTAACCTGGTTTTATCAAAAGCACCGTCAGCAATAAGAATAATAAAATTTAGGAGATAGAGATGTTAAAGGTTTTATGTGTACTTCCGGTACTTGAACGTCATAAAGAGCTTTTAAAGGCTGCAGGTCAGGGACAGTGTGAATTTGTCTTTGACAAGTGCCCCGATGATCTTGCAACCTTTGATGCCGTGATCGGTAATATTCCTGCTAATAAGGTTACATCATCAAAGCTTAAGCTGCTGCAGCTAAACTCTGCAGGCTACGAGGCATATACTGCAAAAGGTGTCTCCCCGCAGGATATGCATCTTTGCAATGCCCGCGGTGCCTATGGTCTTACCGTATCTGAGCATATGCTAGCCCTTACCATGTCCTTGATCCGCAAGCTTGAGTTATATCGAGACAAGCAATCAAAGCATGACTGGTCTGATTGCGGCAATGTCACCTCAATTGAGGGAGCTACCATTGCAGTTTTGGGAACCGGCGATATCGGCTGTGACTATGCCCGTAAGGTCAAGGCCTTAGGTGCAGCCTGTGTGATAGGTGTAAGACGCTCACAGGGAGTAAAGCCTGAGTGCATTGATGAGCAGTACACCATGGAGGATCTTAATAAGGTTCTGAGACGTGCTGATATCATTGCCTCCGTACTCCCAGGCGGTCCTGCCACTGCAAATCTCTTTAACGCTAAAACCTTTGCCGCCATGAAAAAGGGAGCATATTTTATCAACGCCGGCCGCGGCAGCTCTGTTGATCAGGAGGCTCTATCGGAGGCTCTCAAATCTGGACAGCTTGCAGGTGCTGCAGTTGATGTAACCACCCCAGAGCCTCTTCCTCAGGATAGCAAGCTGTGGGATATTCCAAATCTCATCATTACCCCGCATGTTGCAGGCAACTTCTTCTTACAGGAAACCTTTGAGCGCATTATAAGGATCGCAGCTCATAACATTACCGCCTTAGTTTCCGGCACTGAATTTAAAAATGAAATCCGTCACTAATTTTTATCAGGATGAAAAATGAAGTACGTTGAATTAGGTCAGAATAAGACCAGAGTATCAAACGTAGTCTTAGGACTTATGCGCATCCCCGAGCTTAAGGAGGGGCAGAAGGTAGCCTCTCTGGTAAACAGTGCGCTTGATAACGGCATCAATATGCTCGATATTGCCGATTGCTACACGAAGGGACGAGCTGAAGAGCTGTTAGGTGAGGCCTTCAAATGTGATCCATCACTGCGAGATAAGGTCTTTTTGCAGTCAAAATGCGGTATTGTCAAAGATCCCTTCTATTTCTTTGATTTTTCCAAAGAGCACATCATAGATGCTGTTGAGGGCTCACTTAAGCGCTTAAATACCGATCACCTAGACTGCCTGCTGCTTCACCGTCCTGATGCCTTAATGGAGCCAGATGAGATCGGTGAGGCCTTTAATACTCTCAAGCAGTCAGGCAAGGTTTTAAATTTTGGTGTATCAAACTTTAACCCCTATCAGATGCGTCTGTTGCAATCAGGTCTTGATATGCCCCTAGTTGCCAATCAGGTGCAGATGAGCATCTGCCACACGGTGATGTTTAATGCAGGCTTTAATGTCAATATGGATACCCCTGAGTCTGTCATGCATGATGGCGGAGTACTGGAGCACTGCCGCCTCCACGATATGGCAATTCAGGCCTGGTCGGTGATGCAGCACGGCTTCTTCCAGGGAGTATTTATCGGCAATCCCCAGTATTTAAAGCTCAATAATGTCTTAGACAAACTTGCACAGAAATACGGGGTTACCGCCACTGCCATCGCCATTGCCTGGATTTTAAGATACCCCGGCAAGATGCAGGCTGTGATTGGAACTACCAAAGAGCAGCGTGTTGCAGATTCTGCCAGGGCATCTGAAATCAGACTCAGCCGAGAGGAATGGTACGAGCTTTATCTGGCAGCAGGAAATGATCTGCCGTAGAACTCACTAACATCTTACCTTTTAAGATCCCGGTCCTCATAAAAGCACCGGGATCCTGCAGGTATTCTCATTGCATCAGGCAAGGGCTGATGCCACAAAACTCTTCTTTTCAAGAGAGAACACCAGTGCCAGACGTATCAGCTCTCTGCACGGTTGCTGCTCTCCATAGTGATGATCCTTAATCTGAGCAACAGCTTTATCCAGAAGCTTTGATGCGCGGTCGTGCTCACGCTGTACCTTAAGCTCGATTACAAAGGCCTTATCCAGGATCTGAAACTCCAGATCACTGCGTCCAAAGGCATTGTGAAGTTGCTGCTTAACCTTGATCCCGGATCCGCGTATGAACATGTAAAGGTGAGAGTTTAAGGAGGCCTCATCCACGATAGGGAAACGCTCATAGTCAATGCTCATAAAGATCCGGTTAAGCTCAGTTGCTATGTTTTGCGGATCGTGTGAATAGAAAAGCTCATCTGCCCCGATAAGGCCAAGACTGCCGGCATTTGAAAATATCGCGTCCTTATACAGGCAGGCCATGGAATCTGCCACCTCGGCATTTGGAAAATTCAAGGTTGCGGTAGTGCCCATGGGACTTACTGCTTTAATGGTCAGATAACCGGTCTGGTAGAGCAGAGCTATTTCGTTCAGGCTGTTAATTTCCTTTGATGAATCAAGCTCTCTGAAGGGCACTGAAATATCCTTCCCGTATGCGGATGGATCACGCATGGAATGACGTGCGATAAAGCCCTGCAGCACCGACGGCGTACCACCTGAGCTGTACCAGTAATTTGAAAACCCCAGATGCGGCTGCTTTAAAAAGGAAAGCACTGACCAAGGAGTGTACACATGAGTTTTTGCCTGCCTGTCAAAGCAGTAGCCGTTGTAATTGCGCCTGAGCTCACAAAAGCACTGCTCATAGCTTATTCCCAATACGCTGCCGGCGTTCTCAATAAACGGATCAAAGTAATGCCTGATCTCATCTTCGGTATAGCCAAGCAGACTTCCGTATTGAGGATCAAAGCTCAAATCTGTTACAAAATTAGTTCCCGAAAACAGATTAAGATTGCGGTACTTGCTGATCCCGGTGCAGAACATAAACCTTAAAAAACCACTGCACCTCTTAACTGCAGACCAGAAAGAATTAAGCTCCTGCGTAACCGCCTCAAAAAGCTCCGGCTCATTGAGAGTGTTATTCAGAGGAGAGTCATACTCATCTATCAAAAGGACGATATTCAGATCAGCGTTAGCCTTGAGGGTTGCCTCAAAAATTTCAATGCCACTTGCAATTCCTTCCTGAGGGCTTGCGGCAGTTACCTTAAGCCCTGCTTCATTTAATGAACGCAAAAGCATCATGCTGAGATCATTTTGAAACCTTTCAAAGGTGGTAAATGCGTTGCAGGCTGTAAAATCCAGATGAATTACAGGGAAACTTTGCTCATCTGTCCACAGCTTTTCAATTGCGAGTCCCTTAAAATCCCTAAGTCCATGCTGAAAAAGAGACTTGAAGGTACTGATAAGCAAGGTTTTACCAAAACGTCTTGGACGGGATATAAAGAAATAATCAGACTGACAGGCTAAATCAAAAATTAGTCTGCTTTTATCTACATAAATATAACCACCACGTCGCAGGCTTGAGAAATCAACCTTTCCACGAGGAAGAGCATTTAACATAGCATTGGTGGTGATTATTTTCTGATCACTCATTTATGTTGCCAAGCTGAGATTTACTGAGGGTAATGTTGTTTTGCGCTGCAAGTTCAAGAAGTTCTTCTCGCGATAATTCCAGACATCTGCTCAATACTTCTAAAGCCATACCATTTTTCATGCAACCAATGGCATTTTTGACACGCGCCTTTATCGCACCTTGTTTCAAGCCCTTTTTAAATCCTCTCTCGAATCCCTTTTCGTAGCCTTGCTTAAAGAAATAGTTATCTCTTGAAATCTGATCACGCACAGCTCTCTCTTCAAAGACCTGTCTCATCCGGGCAACATAATCACTGTCAAAGCGTTTTAGAATCTTGTTTGAATCAGACACAGATGTTTCATTCACATTCATAGCAAAACTTACTCTTCAACGGTGACATTGTTTTTCCTGGCCAGCTCCAGCAATTCTTCCCGCGACATGCCTAAGGATTTGCTTAATACCTCTAAAGCCGCACCATCTTTCATGAAAGCGATGGCTGTTTTGATACGAACCTTTATCGCCCCTTGTATCAAGCCCTTTTCATAGCCTTGCTTAAAGAAAAAGTTGTCTCTTGAAATCTGATCACGCACAGCTCTCTCTTCAAAGACCTGTCTCATCCGCGCAACATAATCACTGTCAAAGCGTTTTAGAATCTTATTTGAATCAGACACGGATGTTTCATTCACATTCATAGCAAAACTTACTCTTCAACGGTGATATTGTTTTTCCTGGCCAGCTCCAGCAATTCTTCCCGGGGCATACCTAATGATTTGCTTATACCATCCAAAGCATAACCATTGCTCATCAAAGCAATGGCATTTTTGATACGCTCTTTTATCTCGCCATTTTTCTCACCATCTTTCCAGAAATAGTTATCTCTTGAAATGCGATCACGCTCAGCTCTCTCTTCAAAGACATATTTCATTCTTTGCGCATAGTCACTAGAGAAACGCTTGGTTAACTCAATGGCACTAGACATAGCAGCATCGTTCATAGCAATCTTCTCCTTCTCTGCAAATGAGCCCCTTGGATCTAAAATCATAAGCCATTGCTCCTGTTTTGACATTTTTTCATGCTGATAAAGTTTAGGCAACTCTATAAAGCACAGTCTCAAATCATCACAAAGGCGCTCTTCAGGCTCCTCAAGGTGTAACGTAGCCAGATTAAAATAACTTTTACGCCAGCCAAAGAGCTCGTAATTTAAAATGTTGACGCAGATGACTGGCACATGCCGGTCATAATCCTCATTCTTTGCAAGCTGTCCCTTGTAACAGCCTGCCCAGTAATCTAAGGATCGCTTGATCATGTTGTGATAATCGATCCTTTGCATCTCGATATTCACCTGCTCCCCACTGTCAAGTCCGCATAAAACGTCTAATCTGCAGGTTCTTCCATCCTTCTGCTCTGCAACTGTCTCCGTAGGCAAAAATTCAAGAGCCTTTATCTCATGCCCCAATTCCGGCCCTAACAGCGAGTTCAGTAAAGCAATAGTTAAATCCTTATGCTCACTGTTTGCAAAGAGATATTTGAACAGCGCATCGTTGGTAAGATCCAGGAAATGCTCTTTCCTGCGTTGCCTAGCTTCCTCTTGAATATCATTAGCGTAATCGGCATCCATCACCTGTCCTATTGTGGGAATGTTATTAACATTTCACATCCAATTTATAGGATCAGGATACTGATGCCAATAGCATTTACAGGCTTTTTTAAGCCATTGATATAGTAACTTTTAAATTATTTTCTGATCAGATAATCACCGCTTAGAACATACTGATAGGTAGTAAGAGCCTCAAGTGCCATCGGTCCTCTGGCATGAAGCTTCTGCGTTGAAATTGCCACCTCAGCACCCAATCCGAACTGTCCACCATCTGAAAAACGTGTAGAAGCATTTACATAGACACATGCAGATCCTGCTGAACGAATAAAGAGATCTGCATTACGCATACTGTCAGTTAAGATCGCATCTGAATGTGATGCATGATGCTCAACCATATGCAGACAGGCAGCTTTCACGTCATCTACTATCTTTAAATTCATGCGTAAGGACAGAAATTCCTTATCAAAATCCTCTTCCTTACCCTCTTCAAGAAAAGGATAGGCAGCACACAAAGGTAGTGCATCGGTGTGCGCAAGTACTGTTACCTTATATTTTTCAAGAGCTGCTAATAATTTAGGAATTATTTTATCTGCCACCTTTTTATGTACCAGCAGCGTATCAAGTGCATTGCAGGCAGATGGCTTTTGCACCTTGGCATTAACAATTACCGGAATTGAGCGCTCAATATCACAGCTTTCATCACAGAAGATGTGGCTGATGCCAAAACCACCTATGATCACCGGTATGGATGATTGCTCCTGACACATACGCTGCAGCTTTTCACCACCTCGAGGGATAAGCACCGAGATATAGTCCTTCTGTGCAAGCATCACCGGGATAAGCTCTCTATCAGGAGAGTTAACGAAGGCCACCGTATCAGCATCAAGATTGCAACTTATTAAGGCTTGTACGATTAAGCTGTGTAAAATTGCATTGGTTTTAATACATTCAGAGCCACCACGTAGCACGCAGGCATTGCCAGCCTTTAAGCACAAGGCTGCAATATCCACAGTCACATTAGGACGTGACTCGTAGATCACGCCGACAACCCCCAGAGGAACAGAGCGCTTGTGCAGAGTAAGACCTGAAGGCAGGGTTCTGCCATCCCATACCTTATTTAACGGATCCTCAAGGGTTGCTACCTTACGCACCCCTGATACCATCTCATCAAAGCGGGCATCGTTAAAGGTCATTCTGTCAACAAGGGCTTCACTAAGACCTTTATCCTTAGCCTCCAGCGCCTCCTGATGATTTACCTTCATGATCTCAGCTTTACTGGCTTCCAAACTGCCGGCAATTGCAAGCAAAGCCTCATTCTTTTTAGCAGTAGTAAGCAGTGCACACTCTAAAGAGGCTTTATAGGCATTTTGGCAAAGATTAATTAGATCCTGAGAGTTCATTTGTATTCCTAAATTGATTTCACTGCTTTGGCGATAACATATAAAAGTACTTTACTTTAAGACCAGATCATCGCGGTGAATTGCCTCATCACCGTGCATAAAGCCCAGAATTGCTTCAATCTCATGACTGTGATGTCCCTGAATACGACGCAGATCATCTGCACCATAACGGGTAATGCCTCTGGCAATCACCACACCTGAGAGATCCTTGATATCAACAGTGGCACCGCGCATAAAATGCCCGTCAACCCTTGTAATTCCGCGAGGCAGCAGTGAGGAGCCCTTTTTTAATAAGGCTGATCGAGCCCCGTCATCCACCACTATTTCTCCCTGGGCGATGGTTGCAGATGACAGCCATGATTTTCTTGATTCCACCGGATGCACCGATGGCATAAAGACTGTTCCTACCCCGTGGCCCTGAGCAAGAGAGGGGATCTGATCAGGATTTGAACCATCACAGATAATAAGCTTCACGCCCGCATCGGTTGCTGTTTTAGCAGCAGCAACCTTGGTAGCCATACCACCGGTACCTAGGGAGGTGCCGCTTCCGCCGCACAGTGAAATAATGTGCTCGTCTATTTTTTCTACTACACTTATCAGTCTGGCATCAGGATCATGTCTTGGATCGGCAGTATAAAGTCCCTTCTGATCTGTAAGCAGAATTACCGTGTCAGCCTCGATTAAAACACCGATGAGAGCTGCCAGATTGTCATTATCCCCTACCTTGATTTCTGATATGGCCACCGCATCATTTTCATTAATCACCGGTACCACTCCGTAATCTAACATGGTAAGCAGGGTATCACGGGCATTTAGATAGCGCTCACGGTTTTCAAGATCTGCCTTGGTTAAGAGAAGCTGACCTATATGCAATCCATAGATTGAAAACAGATCCTCCCAGATCTCAAAGAGCTTGCCCTGTCCTACGGCAGATAACATCTGCTTATATGAGACATCAGATGGAAGATCAGGATAATTTAAAAGCTCACGTCCGGCAGCAATGGCACCTGAGGACACCACCGCCACCTCAAAGCCCTTTTCAATAAGCCGCTGTACCGCTCTTACTATCTCCAGCATAGAGGCTCTGTTTAGCTTTTTTGTGCCACCTGTAAGCGTGCTGGTACCAAGTTTGATGACTATCTTTTTCTTAGCAGTATTTTTCACAGCATATGCTCCCTTAGAAACTCGCAGGATCTGGAGATAGCATGATTCATAAATCCTGAAAAGCTGTCTCCTTTAAATATTAGGTTTTCAAAGTCCTTGAAATTGCCTTCAAGAAGTTTTAAATCCTCTCTGGTTGACCACACATTGAGACTTGCTGCCAGACAGGGGACTTTGTTATTAGCAGAGCGTCCCAGCAAGCCCTGCTCCTTTAGGGAAAACGGTTTTAGCTGTGGAATAACCAGATCCCACTGCCCGGCATCCAGATTCATCCTGTTAGCATAGAGAGAGCGCACCGCAAGCGGCAGAGCCTGCAGAATACTTTTATCAGTAAAGACAGAATGCACCGCAGGCTCAATAAGCGATACAGCCTTTATCTTTTTAGGACTCATGACAGCCGTACGCAGGCAGCCGTAAGCTCCGAACTCGATACCCAGAAGTCCGATACTTTGAGAATTGATATTAGGATGCTTCTGCAGGGCATCGATAGCATCATCCACCAGATTTAATTTTGAATACTGCAAGGTAAGCTTTTCCGAAAGACCGATCCCGGGCATCTCTAATACGAGGAGTGCAATGTTATACGGCTGCAGCTTATTCTTATAGAAGCGGTAGAAATCAGTGGCACTGTTTTCATAGGAGCACATCAAAATGACGCAGGAGTGAGTCTCGGTGGTATTAGGAAGATGCAGCAAGCCTGTAACCTCGGTACCTGCTGACTGAATTTTAAATTCCTCAAGTCTGACTATATCACTTTCACACTCGCACATATCACGATAGGCACGATATCCTAAAAGCTTGGCATCGGCAGCCAGCACATCACCCTTTAAAAAAGGAAAGGAGGCAATTGAAAAATAGCGTGAGGCCATACGGAACTCATGAGATGCCTGCTCAAGATCACCTGCCTCCTTATGCTCTCTGCCGCTCATGGCACGGGCCTGAGCAAGCTTTGCAAACTCAAAGATCCAGTTTCCGCCCCCGTATTCAATGACGGTATCAAAGCACTGCTCACGTGAGCGCTCCTGAGTTGATGTGGCAATAGCACTCAGGCATTCCTCGATATCCAGCAGATTTCCGCCGCCTAAGGTCCACCAGAAACGGTGTACCGGACGATACCAGTTCTTCAAAAAGCCCAGGCTGTGCCTTTTCTGCACAAGATCAGGAAGCGGACATCCTGAATTTGAAATCATTGAGGTTTCCGGATATTTGAATTTCGGCTTAAAAAGCTTTTCGCTAAGATTCTCTGCACTCATGTTAAGGCTATGCTAAGTATGAACAAATGCACGATATGAGCTCAATCTCTAAGAGACTCATTTTAAAATCGACCATATTTTGATTCTGCTGTGAGGGATTAAAGCATCACAACGTAATATGCTGAGATTAGCAGTCACAAAGCGATAGTGCAACGTGTTTAACAATCATTTAAAAAAGGTGCAGGCAGGAGAACGGATACGCAGATAATAAAGTCCGGGCTCCAAGATGAAAGACCGTATCCTGTCGGCTTTTGCCTTTTGATATCCGGCAAAACTTTCCGCCTTTCCTGCTGATATCAAAAGCGTGATCAGTCTTATCAGTAATCAAAGCCGCGATCTGTGCTCACTCCCCCTTGCAGGTTCCTCTTTTAAATACTTTTCCGCTGTTGCATAATCTAGTTAGCATTAACTAACTTAAATATTCAAATGACACCTTTTACTACCGCTTTATTAAGCTCAGGCTTTACATTCCTGTGTACCGCTCTGGGAGCTGCTCTTGTCTTTCTGCTGGGGCATTCCCGCAAGGTGCTCCTGACCCAGCTCTCACTTGGATTTTCTGCAGGGATCATGATCTCGGCATCTATATTTGGCCTGCTGATCCCGGCACAAAGGGAAGCCTTAGCTCAGGGATCGGGTATGACACCTATTTGCGGAGGCTTCATCCTGGGAGTACTTTTTATCATTGCCCTGGACAGAATGCTTCCCCATTTGCATATGCTGGCACGATCTCCGGAAGGCCCTAAAACAAGTCTTTCCAAACAGGCGCTGCTCTTTTTGGCGATCACCATTCACAACATCCCTGAGGGCATGGCTGTGGGAGTTTGCGCGGCGGCTGCCGCTTCCTGCGGAACACCTGAGAGTACAGGAGCGCTCATAGCCCTGGCAGTGGGAATTGGAATACAGAATATTCCGGAGGGAACTGCAGTTTCAATTCCCTACTACGCATCCGGCATGAAAAGAAGCAAGGCCTTCTTATTGGGATCGCTTTCAGGAATAGTGGAGCCTGCAGGTGCAATCCTCGTAGTAATTTTCTCAGATCTGGTGGTATCCATGCTGCCATGGTTCTTATCCTTTGCCGCAGGTGCCATGCTCTATGTTGTAATTGAGGAGTTGATTCCGGAATCCCACAACATGGGAAACAAGGAATCTGATCTGGCTACTATCTCGGTACTGTCAGGCTTTCTGCTTATGCTGATGATGGAAGCTTTACTGGGATAGAGATCCCACAGCCTGAGTAAAAGAACTGCAACGCCCTGTCCTCACAGTAGCGTTCCTTAAACCCCAAGGAGATCCTGATAAGCTCTCCTTTTATCTGCGTCTGTATCCGATATCAGCTTCTGTAATCTGCCACTATATTCTGCTCCCTGTGAAAATTTCTCACACCATCTGGCTACTTATCATCCCTGAAGCATCAGAGTATATGTTAAAAGTATGATAATTATTCTTAATATAAAACATCTCTTTTCCACTGTGCTCTTTTGTCTGAATCCCCGATATTTTTCACACTTAAAAGAGAGTAGCCATAATTTTCAAAAATTCCATACAGACAGTTGCTGTTGAAATCTAATTACCGGCTGTGGATTAATGTTGTTAAAAAATATCTTTTCTTATTGATTTATAAGGAGATAAATTATACAA
>CAVFIO010000056.1:0-12757 GCA_963622535.1 Akkermansia muciniphila | reverse complement strand
CTTCAGATAAGTGAATAAAATTCCCATTTAAAAATTTTTCGTATTTTACATGGATGACATTTTAGAAAAAATAACTTTTTGATTTCTCAAAAGTGTTACGCATAACTTTTTTTTCGTTATAATTCAAACCTCTTTTTTGGGCGCAAACGATTTCAAAATTGCGATGCGTGCCACAGATCTGCAAATTTGAATTTATATAATTCCTTACATGGTAGGTCCGCAAGCTTATTGTTTCGGACGTCCAAAAAAGAAGATTGCCAGTCAATCTTATAAACGCCCGGAATGGATATGAGCTGTTCTCCATCCATAACAGGACAATAGAAATAAACTAAAAGGACAAAATAAATCATGCGTATCAACAAACTGCTCGGTGTTGCTGCAGCTTTGGCTGCCGTTGTTGCTCTTTCTGCTTCTGCCGAGGCAAAGACCACCGTTCGTATTTCTCACACTCAGGTTGAGACTCACCCAGATCACATCGGCTTTGTTGCTTTAAAGGACTATGTAAACAGCAAGCTTGGTGACAAGTATGACATCCAGATCTTCCCTAACGGCACCTTAGGCGCTAACGAGAAGGTTCTTGAGCTCATTAAGCAGGGCGTTGTTCAGTTCCTGTCAGTTTCAACTGCTAACATCGAGTCCTTTGATAAGGCTTACGGCGTATTCTCCGTACCTTTCCTCTTCACCTCTGAGAAGGCTTTCGAGGGCTTCATCTCCACTCCTGAGTTCTTTGCCGAGATCAACAAGAATGCTGCCAAGGACGGCTTCCGTTCTTTAGGTGCCTTCACTGCCGGTACCCGTAACTTCTACTCCAAGACTCCTATCAAGACTGTTGACGATCTGAAGGGCAAGAAGTTCCGTGTTCAGGCCGGTCCTACCAACGTTGCTATGATGAACGCATTCGGTGCTGCAGCAACTCCTATGTCATTCGGTGAAGTTTACTCTGCTCTGCAGCAGGGCGTTATCGACGGCGCTGAGAACAACGAGCTGGCCCTTACCGATCAGAAACACGGCGAAGTCTGCAAATACTTCTCCTATGACGGCCACCAGATGTGCCCTGACATGATCGTTGCCTCCGAGAAGTTCTTGAAGGGCCTCCCTGAGGAAGATCGCAAGGTATTCGAGGAAGCAGCTCAGGAAGCTCAGAAGGCTGAGTTTGCCGCATGGCACAAGTCCATCGATGACGCTAAAGAGAAGGCTAAGGCTATGGGCGTTGAGTTCATCGACGTTGATGCCGGTCAGTTCCGTGAGAAGGTACTTCCTCTCCACGAGCAGTTAAAGAAGGAAAATCCTGCTATCGTTCCTCTCTACGAAGCAGCTTCCGCATACGATGCAGCTAACAAGTAATTAAAAATTTCATCTGAATTTTAATAACTTGCTAAGCATAATATAATTTACACTGTCCCCGTGCGGATCTTCCAAGCGGGGATTTTAGTAAAAACGTCTTGTAATTATTAATTCAAACGGAGCATTTCCAATGCAAGCTTTAAGGAAATTAATGGACAAGGTCGTGATGTTTATCTGCGTAGTACTTTTCGTTGAAATGACTATCGTAGGTACTTATCAGGTCGTTGTCAGATATTTCTTCAACTCACCTAGTACCGTCTCTGAGGAGATCGTAACCTACAGCTTTACTTGGCTTTCAATTTTAGCTGCAGCTTATGTTTTCGGTAAGCGTGAACACCTGGCTATGTCCTTCCTGACCAGCCGTTTCCGCGGTGCAACCAGAGTCTATCTGGATATCCTCTCTGAAATTCTGGTAATTTTTACAGCAGTTACTCTGCTCATCTACGGCGGCTATGTAATGACCATTGAGAACGCTGATCAGTTAACCTCAGCTCTGACCATCTCCATGGGCCTGATGTATGCTGTATTGCCAATCTCCGGTGTAATTATTACCGTCTACGGCATTATGAACCTGTTCGATCTTGTCAAGAAGCTCAGCTCTCCTGACCTGGCTGAATATGGCAAGCCACTTGAAGATTAATCAGGAGTAAAAAAATGACCGCAACAGTTGCACTTATTCTCGCAGCAGCAATGATTGTCATGCTCGTTCTGGGCGTACCTATTGCCGTTGCCATCGCAATCTCATCTGTTTTGGCAGGTGGCTATGCCCTTGACTTTGACATGATGCTCACTACCGGTGCTCAGCGTACCTTCACCGGTGTTTCCGTTTTCACCCTGATTGCAATTCCGTTCTTCATTCTTGCAGGTAACATCATGAATCAGGGCGGTCTGGCATTGAGACTTATGAATCTGGCCCGTGTCTGTGTAGGTAAGCTCCCAGGCTCCTATGCCCACACCAACTGCCTTGCAAACATGATGTTCGGCGCAATCTCAGGCTCCGGTGTAGCAGCAGCCTCTGCAATGGGTACCATTATCGGACCTATCGCTGTAAAGGATGGCTATACCAAGGACTTCATGGCAACCATCAACATCGTCTCTGCACCTACCGGCCTTTTGATCCCTCCTTCAAATGTGCTCATTACCTATGCATTGGTATCAGGCGGTACCTCAGTTGCAGCCCTGTTCTTAGGCGGTTATATCCCCGGCATCCTCTGGGGTATTGCCTGCATGATGATGGCAACCTTCATTGCTGTCAAGAACGGCTTCAAGGGTGACACTCAGGTAGTAACCTTATCCCTGTTCATGTCCACTCTCTGGAAGGCATTACCTGCACTCGCTCTGATTGTGATCGTGATCGGCGGTATCATCATCGGTGCATTCACTGCAACTGAGGGTGCTGTGGTAGCTGTGGTATACTCAATTGTACTTTCCGCTTTCTATCGCACCATCTCCCTTAAGAGCCTGCTTAATACCTATGCATCCTCTGCAGCCATGACCGGTATCATCATCTTCCTGATCGGTGTGTCCTCAATCATGTCCTGGATCATTTCCTTCGTACAGATCCCTGATGCTGTACGTGATCTGCTCTACGGCATCTCCGATTCCAAGATCGTGATCCTGCTCATCATCAACGTCTTCCTGCTCTTCATCGGTACCTTCATGGATACTACACCTGCAGTGTTGATCTTCACCCCGATCTTCCTGCCTATTGCCGTAGGCTGCGGTCTGTCCCCTGTTGAGTTCGGTATTATCATTACCTACAACCTCTGCATCGGCCTCATCACTCCTCCTGTAGGCAATATTCTGTTCGTAGGTGTGAAGGTTGGTAAGACCACCATCGAGCGTGTACTGAAGAACATTCTGCCGTACTATGGAGTGATCTTCATCGTTCTGATGCTGATCACCTACCTGCCGTTCCTGAACTCCTGGCTCCCTCAGATCTGCGGTTACGACGGATCAATGGGCGAGACTGCCAAGGCAATGCTCGGCTACTAATATAAAAAATTGCAGCCTGCCTCGTGCAGGCTGTATTATTTAAACTAACGTTAAGAACCTAAAAAGGACAAAACATCATGAAGAAATTTATGGATAAGGATTTCCTCCTGGAGACCCCTACTGCTGTCGAGCTCTTCCACGAGCACGCAGCCAAGATGCCTATCATCGACTATCACTGCCACATCAACCCCCAGCAGATCGCAGAGAACTACAAGTTCCGCAACATCACTGATGCCTGGCTTTCAGGTGACCACTACAAGTGGCGTATGATCCGCTCAAACGGCGTTCCTGAGGACATGATCACCGGTGATAAGAGCACCGATTACGAGAAGTTCCAGATGTTTGCCAAGTCCTTACCTCGTGCAATCGGTAACCCTCTTTACCACTGGACTCACCTGGAGCTTCAGCGTTACTTCGGTATCACCAAGACCTTAAATGAGGATACCTGCAAGGAAATCTGGGATGAGTGCAATGAAAAATTGGCATCAGCCGACATGACCGTTCAGGGCATCATCAAGCAGTCTAATGTTAAGTGCATCTGCACCACCGATGATCCTGCAGATTCTCTTGAGTGGCATAAGAAGCTTGCTGCCGACAAGAATGCTCCCTGCAAGGTCCTGCCTGCATGGCGTCCTGACAAGGCTATGAAGGTTGAGAAGCCCGGCTTTGGCGAGTACGTTCAGAAGGTTGCCGAGCTTACCGGCATGAAGATCACCTGCTGCAAGGACTTCTTTGCTGCAATTGACGAACGTATGAAGTTCTTCAACGACATGGGCTGCCGCGCAGCTGATCACGGTATCGATTACGCATACTGCACCAAGTGCACTGATGCCGAGCTTGAGGCTATCTTCCAGAAGGGCCTTAAGGGCGAGGCCATCAATGCAGCTGAGGTTGAAGCCTACAAGACCATGATCCTGCTCCATCTTGCCAAGGGCTATGCCAAGTACGGCTGGGTAATGCAGATGCACTTTGGTGCCGTCCGCGATCCTAACACTCCTATGTTCAAGCGCTTAGGTGCTGATACCGGCTTTGATACCATGGGTGACAGACTCTGCGCTGAGGGCATGGATTCCTTCATGAACGAGCTCAATGCTCAGGGCTCCTTACCTAAGATGATCTGGTACTCCTTAAATCCTGCTGATGATCCTGTCATCGGTACCGCTATCGGTGCTTTCCAGGGGCCTGAGGCTCAGGGTAAGATCCAGCAGGGCTCAGCCTGGTGGTTCAACGATCACTACACCGGCATGATCAATCAGATGACCTCTCTGGCATCACTGTCAGTGCTCGGTAACTTCCTTGGTATGTTGACCGATTCACGCTCATTCCTCTCCTATACCCGTCATGAATACTTCAGACGTATTCTCTGCAACCTTATCGGCGGCTGGGTTGAGAAGGGCATGTACCCTGATGATATGAAGTTCTTAGGTCAGATGGTTGAGGATATCTCCTTCAATAACACCAACAAGTACTTCGGCTTCAATGTCTGATAGAGCCGCAATTTAATGAAAACGCCGCATCTGCGGCGTTTTTTTTTACAATGCCCTTATACAGCGATCATTGCCAATATCTGCGCACTATTTACGCTCTCTGACATTACATAACACCTTACAATACTTACGGCAAAAGGCTATGCCATAGCAGTATACCTTCTTAATATTTGCGCCCTTAATCGCATCAATATAATTCTTTTCATCAATCTGCTGCAAAGCAAGCTGAGAGAATCTGGCAAGTGTGTCGTAATCCTGAGTCACCTTAATCTCAATTACTACAGCACTGTTACTCTGGTGTCCCTTAAAAGCAATATCAGCAAATCCGTCACCGGCAAGCTCATTAGAGCGGTAATCCATCAGGATCTCAGGATTAGCTACTGAAAAAATACCATCTAAAAATCCCTGATAAAAGTTTTCCGGAGCAGAGCGCGTCCACAGATCTCGCACACTGACAAAGTTATCTAATCTGTTCTCAAGCAGGATACTAGCCTCATTGGCATCACCATTTAATAATGCTGCTACAATACAATTTGAGCAGTCTCTTATAATACTTGAATCTTTATAAAAGGCGGCGATATATGTCTTGAACGCCTCCTTAAGCTCTCTGTTGGGAATTCTTGCGGTACAACAAGTCCTACATCAGCAACAATCCTGCTTTGAATTGAAGTCAGATAGCCAGTAAATAAAAGGAGTGTCCAAAAATCATCAGGATCATGCTTCTCATTGATTTCGCCGTAGTTCAGTTTTTCATTAACCACAAAATCAATTGTTTTCCCATCTAAGAGGCTCTGCATTCGCAAAGCTTCCTTATGAACAAGATAAGGCATGTAAGGTGCAATCACATTCTTGGTACTGCTATTAGTCCAGAAGCTTGCAGGCTCTGATATAGGATCGCCGTTTCTACGCTCCTGTACCGCCTTTTTACAAAAGCAAACTACATCCCAGGGGCAGAATATTTCCCGTCCAGCTATCCTATATCCGTCATACCATTCCTTCACAGCACCTTCATAGTCCTTGAGATCATAATAGTCGAGCATGGCATGTACTTCATCCTTGGTAAAGCCATTGCTCTGAGCTAAAAAACCGCTGTCATTGATTACGGTATTTACATCAACGTTATTAAACCCTGTAAAAATGCTCTCCTTGGATACTCTCAGACATCCGCTGAGAATTGCCTTAAAGATAAGCGAATAGTCCTTAAGCGCCGAAGATAACATTCCTCTTATAAGCTTTACCATCTCCTGATAATAGCCACCGTCGTAAGCTTTAGAGATAGGCACATCATATTCATCAATTAATACGATAACCTGCCTGTTAAAATGTAGAAACAACAGCCTTGATAGAGTTTTTATGGAAAAGCACAGAGCACCATACTCTGGATCTTTCATCAATACATCGTAGTTCAGGAGTTTCAGAAGATTATTCTTATCAAGATCATCTAGCTTATTACTTTTTAAAAGATATTTATGCTCCTCAGCTAAGGACACTATGGTTTGAGCAAGACGGGATACGGCTTCTTTATAGTAATTGCCTTCAACTTCCTTGAAAGATACGGAAATTACAGGAAACCTGCCCATAAAATCATGACAGAATTCACGGTCTTCATAGATTTTGGTATCCTTGAAGATACTATCCTGCAGGCTAAGATCATCAGGATCTGCTGCATTTATCCTTAAAAACTGATAGAAAGTATCCATCGACAAAGACTTGCCGAAGCGTCTTGGTCTTGCAATTAACAAAACTCCCGAATCATCTTCAGCAAATAGCTTCTTAATATAGGGAGTCTTATCAACATAGTAATAATTCTGCTTAATGATGACATCAAAGGATGACTTGCCTACAGGTAGCCTTTTTAAAGATTTAGCAAAATAGTTGCTCATATAAATTGCTCCTGTAGATATACCTAAACCTGATTTTAAAAAGTATCTTAGAGCACTATACCATTTTGTAAATTAATACGCAGATCTCACAAAAAAAAGGCGCCGGCCTTAGCAAGACTGCGCCCTTTTTTTTTATTTCCTGCTACTTCGATGATTTAAGTGTTCTATAGATAAATACCACAATAATCGCGGCAAAGGCGATGATGCCTAATACATTGGCAACAGGAGCAAAATCAGCGCCAACCAGGGCAAAAGGATCGGCACTGCCACCGGTTGAGACGGCAAAGACCACCACCATGGCAATCAATACACCGATAATTGACTCGCCCACAATCATACCTGATGCAAACAGCACACTGATATGATCAGCCCTGGCAAGCTTTTCATCTTTTGCATAGGATTTCATGTAACGGTTAACAATGTAATAAAGAACAGCCCCGCCGAACAAGGTTAAAACCAGGCTTTGAGGCAGATAGATACCAAAGCCTACTGCAAGAGGAGGCAAGGTAAGGCTGGGCTTAGCCTTTTTCAGATAGAGATTTATGATAATCACCACAATACCTATCCCTACACCAAACAGGATAAGATCCCATCTCAGGCTTGAGTGGAAAATCCCCTGAGTAATGGTTGTCATCAAGGTAGCCTGAGGTGCAGATAACACCTGTGCAGGATCCATATCAGGACGCGGCATGGCACCGGTAAAACCATAGGCCTCATAAAGAAGATTTAAAACAGGAGCCATAGCTACAGCACCTGTCACGCAGCCTATAAGCAGGGCCAGCTGCTGTCTCCAGGGAGTTGCTCCGATCAGATAACCGGTTTTAAGATCCTGCATATTGTCATTTGAAATACAGGCAACAGCAGTGATAACCGAGGTAATAAAGATGGCATAGGCTGTTGCAAACTGCGTTCCGTTTTGGATCTCAAATACATCAAAGAGCTTTGACAGACCAAGTACGGTTAACGCAGAAACGATCACACCCAGAATGGTAATACCGGAGATCGGACTGGTAGATGATCCCAGAAGACCTGCCATATAAGCACAGGCTGCAGCAACTAAAAAGCCGATTACAACCGCAACTACCACTCCGACCAGTACAAAAATAAAGCCGGTGGTAGCATCAAGCCCAGAGCCGGCAACGAAATTGTAGAAGACAATGAACAGTCCCACCAAAGAGACGGCAAGCACAGCCAGAAAAGCCTTTGGAGACAGATCAATGTCGGTGTGATGCAGGGCTTTATTTTCAGCAGTTTTGTTTTTCTTACCTACGGCGATGGTGTCCATCATGCCGCGGACTACCGGCTTTGACAGGCAGATTAATGTCCATATAGCAGCGATACCGATGACACCTACACCAATGAGACGTACATTCTCAACCCAGATGGTTACAGCAAAATCACCCTCTGACATGCCCTCGGGTATGGATGCTGCAACTGATGAAAAGTAAGGAACGAAGATCCCCCAGGATAAAAGCATACCGACCAGAATTGCTATGCCGGATGCAATACCGATAAGCCATCCTGCAGCAATCAGAGCTGTTGAAAATGACAGTGACATGCTGCTGACTGCGGAGGCACCTAACGCAAAAGAGGTGCTGATCCCTGAAGTGAAAATATGGAAACCACCTGAGCACAACGAGAAAATGCCTGACAGACCGCAACCGAGAATGATTTCCTTAAGACCGGTATTCTTTTTAGTGCTCTTATCATCATTCTCATCAACAGAGCCTGCGCGCAGAATTTCGGCTGCGGCACGTCCTTCAGGATAAGGCAGATCAGATGTGACAACCATGGCTCTACGCAGGGGAATGGTGAACAATACACCTAAAAATCCACCCAGGGCACACAGCGCCAGAGTCTCTGCCATGGGAAAATTCTGCCAGTAGCCAAGCATCACCAGGCTTGGGAGAATAAAAATAATGGTAGAGAGGGTACCTGCTGCGGAGGCCTGAGTCTGCACCATGTTATTCTCAAGAATATTTGAGTGACTGAACATGCGCAGCAGTGCCATGGAAATCACAGCGGCAGGAATTGAAGAACTGAAGGTGATACCGACCTTCAATCCCAGATAGACATTTGATGCCGTGAACACCACCGTGATCAAAGCACCGAGGATCACTCCACGGAGAGTCATCTCCGGCAAATGGGTGTCCTGAATAATAGTTTTCATGGATTATGCTCCAAATTTTCAAAATCTTCCGATTATATCAGCTAATACAAGAGCTAAGCAATTAAGCGGAAATCAGGTATTTGACAGTAGTTAGCTTTTACTAACCTGTTATTTTTAAAAAGACTTGGGGTAGAATCTATTAAACTGCACTATGTATTTTATTGAGGAAAAAATATGCTCAGAAGAGGCTTTTTCTATCTTTTGACCATGCTCGGTGTGATCTTCCTTATCGGAGTCATTACCAATATTATCTGCTACCTCTTTGGGATCTATATTCCAAAGCAGGGCATGGCAGGCATCCTTATTATGTCAGCGGTTATGGGATTTGCAGGATCCGTAATCTCCCTTTTCCTGTCAAAAACCATGGTAAAAAAATCCATGAAGGTACAGGTAATAGATAGCCCGCGCACTGATGATGAGCGCTGGCTTTTGCAGACCGTGGCTTATCTTGCCAAGATGAAAGGCGTAAATATGCCTGAGGTTGGCATATACCCTGCAGATGAGATGAATGCCTTTGCCACAGGCTGGAATAAGGATGCGGCCCTGGTTGCAGTCAGCCGCGGCATATTAAATCAGATGAACAGAGATGAGCTTGCGGCAGTACTTGGCCATGAGATGAGCCATGTACGCAACGGTGACATGGTTACGATGGCGCTTATGCAGGGGATCGTCAATACCTTTGTCTATGCCCTGTCCTATATCATAGCCTCTCTTGCATCAGGTGCGCTGAACCGTGATCGCGACGAGGATAACCGCGGCGGCAATATGATGATGTTCTATATGATCCACAGCGTGCTGCAGATGCTGTTCGGATTCCTGGGAACATTAGCCGTGCTCTGGTTCTCACGTCACCGTGAATACGCCGCTGATGCAGGATCTGCCGAGGTTTTAGGCAAGGATAAGATGATCAAGGCCCTGATGGCTCTTGACCGGCAGCATTTTACAAAGAAAAGCGCCACCATGCAGGCTCTGTGCATTGCTGCAGGCAGTGAGCCTTCAGAGCTTATGATGTCTCATCCGACTATTGCCAACAGAATTGCCGCCCTGCAGAAGCTGCCGCACTGAGGATGATAAAGTGAAAAAAGACGGACTGATAAGAGCTGTCGCGGTGATCGTGCTGATCATGATCGTGCTCTCACTTGCCTTTACTGCACTAACCCTCCTGCTTTGATATCCAAAGTCAGGAGAGATCTTGATATCTTTGCATCAATAAAGCCTCATCCCTAAGCAATGAGGCTTGTTTATCTCATCAGCTGTTCTTGCTGGCCAGGATCACTCTGTTGCGTCCTAAGCGCTTGGCCTCATACAGAGCCACGTCTGCCTGGGAGATCAGAGCCGGAATTGAGGATGCGGCATCAGATCCTGCAACTATGGAGCAGCCGACTGAAATTGTGAGAAGACCTGTGTCATTGGCACTGTTTGGCACATGCAGGGCACGTACTCGCTCACATAATCTCTCTGCAATCGGCTTGCGCATACGGGATTCAATATCCTGAACGATGATGACAAACTCTTCACCGCCAAAGCGGAATACTCTGTCAGCGCTCTTTTCTGAAAGGGAATTCATGAGCGTGGCTGCGATCAGCTTCAGAATATAGTCACCATACTGATGTCCGCGTTCATCGTTGAAGCTCTTGAAATGATCGATATCAACCATCATGACGCACAGTCCTGCAGGCACCATTGAATTTCGCGACATAAAGGTCTCAAGTGCACGGCGGTTCAATGCGCCGGTTAACTCATCCTTCATGGATACATCCAGAAGACGCATATAGTTCGTATTGGAATTCTTAGCCTCAACGCGTGACATATGCAGATCGTCATATACCTTAGGCAGCATGCTGAAGATATTGTCAATCTCTCTGATACTTGATGTAGGGAAATTACGCGGGCGGTGGATCTTAGAGTGCGAAATACGGATCATGCGCTCGATTACGGACAGCGGTATCCCCAGATAACGCTTTATAAGAACGTAGGCGGCAAACAGCAGTGACAGCGTCAGAAGCAGGCAGAGGAACACCGCCACCTCTGAATTATCCGAAACCTTCTTGATGTAATTTAGGGAGGCTAGAACTATACCGGTTTCCTTGCTTGAGGCCTCCAGCACCATAGCATTTAACTGAGATCTGAAATAGTCATAGATGATATTGAACTCAACCAGGTTCTCCTGAAAATCAGAAAGAGTAATTACCAGCTTTCTAAAATCCTCCTCATAGATCCGGCAGAAATTATTATTATCATCAGAGGACGTATGCATGCGGCACTGACCGAGCATGGTGGAGGCTGAAAGTCTTACATCAGCGATAGAGCGGTCAGTTATAAGATCAGCAGATGAAAAGCCTGAAGCAATGCGCTGTACCCAGTCAAGGATATTTTTCTGGGCATCAAGGTTGCTTTTGCTGTAGCCCGATACCTGCATACCGATAGATACCATATCAGTCAGCAGATCAAGTGAGCGCTGTCTTAAGCCCTCAAGCTTCAGTCGCTTATACCAGAACATCTGCAGCTGACGCTGAAGCTCGGCACTGTCCGTGGAATTTTGCATTCTTACGCTCTGCTCCACATCTACCAGGATCTGCTGGGCGTTATAAAAGCTGTTGCGTGCCGAAGCGAATTCGGCAGCTGAACGGATATCCGAGATGAGATAACGCAGAGAATCCAAATTAATGAAATTTTTCTGGCTCTCAAGAATAGCGGGCGCCAGATCCTCTGACATCTGATCTGATGCCCTGGAGACATGACGGAATTCATTGAAGAAAAAAACAAACATGCAGGTAACAACAACCAGTACGGCTATGAAGATAGCAAAAATAAAGCTCTGTACCCTGATAACCCGTTTGCGCTTGCGACGGCCAACCAATAGCTCTTCATTCATACTCTTATCTACAATCCGTTTTCAATACTGGGCATATAGTCTAAAGACAGACGGAACAGGGTCTTATCCTTTTTCATCTGTGCAATAAGCTCATTTAAATGTCTTTGTAATGCTTCATGATCACCTGGCAGCACGATGCGCACATTGCCAAACCGTCTGTGACTGTGAAGCTTGTCAGCAATAACATAGAGCGTTGATTTGTCAATTGAGGTAAAGCCATAGGCTGAAAGGTTTCCTATATATAAGGCATCAACCTGTCCCTGATTTAAGGCCTTGAATAATTCTGTATGGGTGCCGTAGATGGTGTAATAGGAAACATGGCTTAAGGCACGCTCTCGCTCCATAAGCGTATGCTCAAACGAATTTGCTCTGACTCCGAAGTTGTATGCACGCAGATCATCTGCTGAGGCAAAGGCCAGGGAATAATCGGTAGAGACGATCACAGGATATGAACGGATAATGTAATCGGTGTATAAGAGTTTGTGTCCTGCAGCGGGACCTTCAAAGAAATTCCCCAGTGCAAAATCAAGATCACCCCGCAAAAGCTTTAATTCAATATTCTTATAGTTGCCGTAATAGACATGACAGTCAGCCTGCATACGCCTGCAGAGCTCTTTTACCACGTCAACGGTATAGCCCTCCCTGCGCTTGTGTTCCTTTGAATAATAGGAAAAAGGACGGTGCTGCTGATGAAGCCCTATATATAAAAGAGGCTTACCCTCTTTATTCAGTTTAAAAGGCTGGGCGGCGGCAGGATCTTCAGGGGTAGATTCAGTCTTATAGCTGTCCTTAGCAAAGGATGATGTCGCATATATTAAGAGCAAGAGCGCTGCGAAAAAACTGAAGATAAGCCTTAAAATTTTCACTGATGACACAAAATTCATAATTTAAAAACTATCAGGTGAGAATTTTACTTTTTTTTATGTGCGACTAAAAGGCTGAGATGATAAGTTTGCAAGAAGGATCAAAGAGATTTGCTGACTGTGCTGCACATATGCGGCGG
>CAVFIO010000055.1:0-12785 GCA_963622535.1 Akkermansia muciniphila | reverse complement strand
CGTCTTGTGAGATATTAGCTTGAATATTAAATCCAGACGACAGCGAATCCATGGAAATGGTAGTAACACCAGTGATGAAAATGCGAGCAATTGGACGAGAAGGCTTGGTATTTGCTTTTAATCTTGTATAAAAATTTTTTAGAAATCCTTCAGCAGAAGTAATACTTCTGAATTGCTCTTTGTTTTTAGAAAGGATCTCATTGGCAAATTGGTCATATTCATCAATGATAATGTACATTTTCTGTACAATCTGCTGACTGATGGATGCAAAAAAAGCTTCAATGAAACTTGCAGGAGATGAATAATCTTTATTGATGTCGCTAAAGCAATCTTTTAACTTATAGCGTATTAAAAATTCGCGAACTGATGATTTGAGAATTGTAATAAAGTTATCAATTATATTGTCAAAGTCAATTCCTGAGAAGTCGAGTTTAAGAATATAAAAAGAATTTGCTTCTGAGGTTTTATGATCGCCTATATAGGTGCCGGCAAAATACTCGTTAAAGTGATCTGCAAGAGCAATGTCATAGTAGGCGCTTAGCATTTCTGTAAAGAGACTTTTGCCAAAACGACGGGGGCGGATAATAAAAGGAAATAAATCTCCAGCTTCTTCTAAAACTTCGATAAACTTAGTTTTGTCAACATAAGCATAGCCTTCAGTTCTTATTGCAGTGAAATTTGCACTTCCATAAGGAATGCGAGCAAGTTTCCTTGTTTCCATATGTTGACCTCTGTAATTTGATGTTTACGAGACCTATTCTGGTCGGCTAAATCATCAATTGATGGCTTTTAATTGCGACAATACTCCATCAAGTCGTTGACGCCAGGTTTGTAAAACCTCACGCAAATGCTGGTTTTCTTCCTTTAGCTCAATCATACTACGGCGAAGTTCGGAAATTTCCCTGTCACGTTCCTCGATTGCCTGTCTTGAGCGCTCAAGTGCCTGGGAAGCTTCCTGTGATTCTGTAAGTAGCTGTTCAAGCTCCCCCAAGAGCATTTTTTCTCTTGGGGTCATCTCTTCATTTCTTGCAGTCATTAAAGAATATACCTGCTGAGATCCTCATCAGAGACCAGATCTTTCAGACGTTCATCAACATATTTTTCATCGATGATAAATTCCTCACCCTGATGCTCGGGGGCAGTAAAGGAGATATCTTCGACGATCTTCTCAAGTATGGTGTGCAAACGACGGGCTCCGATGTTTTCAGTACGTTCATTTACCTCGTAGGCATCCTGAGCAATACGTTTAACGGCACTTTCATCAAATTTAAGGGTGATCTTATCAGCAGCCATCAACAGCTCATACTGCTTAACCAGAGAATTGTGAGTCTCTGTGAGGATGCGCTCAAAATCCTTGGCAGTAAGTGGTTTAAGCTCAACACGGATCGGTAAGCGCCCCTGAAGCTCTGGGATTAGATCTGAAGGTTTGGATAACTGGAAAGCACCTGAGGTAATGAAGAGGATGTGATCAGTTTTGACCATACCGATCTTGGTACGGATTGAGCTTCCTTCGATGAGTGGTAGCAGATCACGCTGTACACCCTGACGTGATACCTGACCAGATTCATTTTCGTCCTGGCAAATCTTATCGATTTCATCGATAAATACGATGCCATTGTTTTCACAAAGCTCAATTGCCTCCTGACGCAGATCATCAGTCTTGGTGAGCTTGGATCCTTCTTCCTCGGTAAGTACCTTGAAGGCATCCTTAATCTTAAGACGGCGGGGAGTTTTGCTCTGTCCAATATTAAAGAGCAGATCACGAAGCCCCTCACCAAAATCCTCTCCGGCACCTGGTGCTCCCAGGATCTCAATTGCGCCCTCTGGACCATCCTTTTGCGGACGGGCTGCAGGGATCTCAATTTCTTTTGCATCAAGATCACCTTCGCGGAATTTTTTGCGCAGCATCTGGCGGGTGGCGTTGGCTGCCTTTTGCTCCTCAGTTTCATCTGATTGAGGCGGGAGCAGAATATCTAAGATACGCTCTTCTGCGAGCTCTTGAGCATGAGCCTTGTTTTTCTCTAAGGCCTTATCCTTGACCATCTTGTAGGCAACATCGGCAAGATCTCTGATCATGACATCGACGTTTTTACCGACATAACCAACCTCGGTATATTTGGTAGCTTCAACCTTGACAAAGGGTGCATTTGACAGCTTGGCAAGACGGCGGGCGATTTCAGTTTTACCACAACCGGTGGGACCTATCATGAGGATGTTCTTAGGCACGATTTCAGCACGAAGATCCTCATCTATCTGCATACGGCGCCAGCGGTTTCTAAGCGCAATAGCTACTGCCTTTTTGGCATCTTCCTGACCTATGATGTAGCGATCTAATTGTTCGACGATTTGACGCGGAGTAAGTTGAGTCTGATCCATTTTGTTCTTGTCCGTAGTGAACCGTTAATTATCTGAGGGTAGGGTTTCAACAGTGAGATAGGAGTCGGTGAAGACACAAATCTCTGATGCAATTTCCATTGATTTACGTACGATTTCCTCTGCGCCCATATCGGTGTTGCGTACCAGAGCGCGGGCTGCTGACAGGGCGTAATTGCCACCTGATCCGGTAGCTAAAATATTATCATCCATTTTGACTACATCACCGGTACCGGTGATCATGAAGGAGGCGTGCTTATCAGCAACAATGATGACTGCCTCAAGCTTGCGCAATGCTCTATCCGAGCGCCAGAGCTTTGCCAGTTCAATTGATGCCCTTTCTAAAATGCCCTGATGCTCCTCAAGTTTTTTTTCAAAGAGGTCAAGCAGAGTAAAGGCATCAGCAGTAGATCCTGCAAAGCCTGCAATGACCTTGCCGTGAAATACCTTGCGTACCTTGATGGCATTACCCTTTAGGATAGTGCTCTGACCCATGGTAACCTGACCATCGCCGCCCATGGCAACGACGCCGTTTCTGCGTACTGTAACGATTGTCGTCATTTATTTGTATCCGGTATTGTGTATTCTGTTGGATTTAGATCCTGCAGTTTTCAGAAACTACAGGATCAAAAATGCTGTCAGGATCACTCGTTTTCAAGAGAGCATTCTGAAACTAAGCCTGTTGCATCAACCTTGGAGAAGGCCTGGCGTGCTGCATCTCGGCTCTTGTAAGGTCCAAGCTTTAACGTAAAGTTTCCATTGTGCTTTACAACGGTTGACTGTAGCCCTTGGAAGGCCATGAGAGCCTTTTGCTCTTCAGCCTTGCTCTGTGAGCTAAAGGTTCCGCAATAAAGCACGGCCTTGGTAGCGGCAGGGGCCTGAGGCTTTGGCGTTACAGCGGCGCTTGTATCCTGTACAGGAGTCTGCTGCACCTGTGGAGATGCCTGCGGCTGTGTCACCTGAGGTTGAGGTGCAGGCTGTGGCGCAACTGTCTGTGGTGCAAGCTGGGGCTGTGTATTATTACTGCTGGAGGCAAAAGGATCATCATCTAAAGCAGGCACGGCATCAGGATCATCCTGTGATGTAAGCGGTGCTGGAGTGGTGATTGGAGCATCTGCTGCCATCTGCGGTCCGACATCTGCAGTAGCGCTGTTAGCTTGTCCCTGATAGTCAAACTTTTGCTTAGCGGGAATTGGTGCTGCTGCAGGCTGTGATCCTTGAGCATCATCCTCAAGCAGGGATTTGGTATCAAGGGCAATAGTATCAGAGCTGTTGTTCTGAGATTTTGCACTTTGCTGTGCAGCCTCATCGTTAGAGCCTCCGCCTAAGAAAGAGACGGCATAGGCAACAAGGATCACACCCACGATACCAAAGATACCGCGTTTTATGATCTCCTTGCGCTGCTCTGGACCTGCAGTTTGTGCTTTAAGCTTAAAAAAGCCCATGTTACATCTGCTCCATTACATTAATACCAAGCAGGTTGAGCCCCTGCTTGAGTACACGAGCAGTTAGATCACACAAGGCAAGACGGCTTGCGCGGGTGGTCTCATCCACTCCATCCTTAAGGATAGGGCAGTGCTCGTAGAAATGCATATAAATATCGGCAAGCTCAAAGAGGTAGTTGCAAAGCAGATTAGGTAATCCCTTCTGACCTACAGTTACTACCGTCTCACCAAAGCTTTGGAGCTTGGCTGCAAGCTTATCCTCAGCCTCATCCTTGATTACAATCTGTCCTGGAGCTGTAGTTGCCTTGCGGAAGATGGCACGAATACGGCTATAGGCATACTGCAGATAAGGAGCAGTATTGCCATCAAAGGCTAACATCTGATCCCAGTCAAAGATATAGTCAGTGGTACGGTTCTTTGAGAGATCGGCATATTTCACAGCACCGATTGCAATATTGTGAATAACGTTCTGACGCTCATCACCCTTGAGATCAGATCCGCGATCATCCAGGAGCTTGGCAACACGGCTTTCAGCCTCATCTAAGAGATCACGGAGCTTGACGGTACCGCCAGAGCGGGTCTTGAACGGACGTCCATCTTTGCCTAGCATCATGCCAAACGGGCAGTGCTCCAAGGATACCTCATCCTTGACGTAACCTGCCATGCGGCAGATAGCCCATACAGTTTCCATATGCTGGTGCTGTCTTGAATCGGTAAAGTAGATGATGCGATCTGCATGGAGAACATCAGCACGGTATTTGATGCAGGCAATATCAGTGGTGGTATAGAGGTAGCCGCCATCCTGCTTGCGGATGATGTTGCCAAGAGGGTTACCCTCTTTATTCTTGAACTGAGGCAGATAGACTACCGCAGCCCCCTCATCAATAACAGCTATTTTGCGATCAAGCAAATCGTTGACTATCACAGGCAGCATGTCGTTATACAGGCTCTCACCCATGATGTCCTTTGGCTTTAGGGTGACATCCAGACGGTCATAGAGCTTCTGGTTCTGATCCATAGTCATGTTGACGAGCTTCTTCCACATGGTGCGGCAATATTCATCACCACCCTGCAGACGAACCACATAATGCCGGGCTTTGACTGCAAACTCCTCATCTGAGTCGTAGCATTCCTTGGCCTCACGATAGAAGGCCTCAAAGTCGCTTAAATCCATGCCCTGACCGGACTCGTTTTCTTTCTTTTCAAGATAGGCAATGAGCATACCGAACTGAGTACCCCAGTCACCGATATGATTGGCTCTGATAACCTTGTTACCTAAGAATTCAAGCACGCGTACTACGGCATCACCAATTACAGTGGAGCGCAGGTGATGTACAGCCATTTCCTTTGCAACATTAGGAGCTGAGTAGTCAACAACTATGGTTTTGGGATCTGAGACCCTAGCAACTCCCAAGCGTTCATCTTTGGCAAGATTTGCCAGGGTATCGGCAGTAAACCCCTGGTTTACAAAGAAATTGATAAAGCCTGGACCTGCAATTTCTATTCTGGCAATACGATCATCCTGATCTACTGCTTCAATTAATTTAGCCGCAATATCAGCAGGCTTCATATGCAGGGGCTTGGAAATGATCATGGCTGCGTTGGTTGCATAGTCACCATGAGCTCTGTCCTTGGTACGATCAACACGGATCTTTGACAATAAAGCCTCAGGAACTTCGTTTGCGGCATCAATCTTTTTTACTGCGGTATTAAGCAGCTGTTGGATATAGTCTTTCATTAGTTAATTACTTGTTATACATGAATAAAAATCTGGAAAATCGCTTTTACAGCTAGGTTTAGATATGAAAGCTAGTACATCATTATAGGATCAACTTCCACGGCAAAACGTACATCACCACTTACAGGGATATTTTTAACATTTTCTGAAACTTTGCCTATGAAGTCTGAGAGCTGTTTACGATCAGACGACGTCAGCAGGATATGAAAATGGTAGCGATTTTGACGTTTCTCCATTTTATCAGACAACACAGGAGTAACGGCGAGATTAGGGTAGTTTTTGATCGCAGCTTTTGAGTGTAGCAATACCTGCGAGAGGTAATTATAGGCCTTGAGTCTGTCAGGTCCGTTTGATAGTAAAAAGGCCTGATAGGTATAGGGCGGCAATCCCATGGACTGTCGGCTCTCAAGCAGCATCTGAGCTATTTGCTCATAGGATACAGTGGGATCTATAAGCTTGGTCACCAGAAGATTATCGGGGTGATGGGTCTGAATAAGTACTCTTCCCTTTTTAGCCGCCCGTCCTGCCCGTCCTGCGACCTGGGTTAAAAGCTGGGCTGAGTATTCCATAGCTCTGAAATCGTCAGAGAAAAGATTTGAATCAAGGTCGATGATGCCAACCAGGGTTACATTTGGAAAGTCATGGCCCTTGGCAATCATCTGTGTGCCAAGCAGGATCTTGCTTTGACCGTTTCTAATGCGCGCAAGACGGGCCTCAAGCTGAGTCTTACTTGAAACAGTATCTCTGTCGATACGTTCAATGCCGGCATCAGGATAGCGAAGTTTCAAAAACTC
Organism: Akkermansia muciniphila; assembly: GCA_963622535.1. Classification (GTDB taxonomy): domain Bacteria; phylum Pseudomonadota; class Gammaproteobacteria; order Enterobacterales; family Succinivibrionaceae; genus Succinivibrio. The sequence continues at coordinate 6,435 of CAVFIO010000055.1, read as the reverse complement.
CTCTGTCTGCTCGGTGCCAAAGCCTGTTTCAATGAGGCTGTTCCTGCCGCATTTTGGGCATACGGCAGGAATTCGCTCACGATGCTCACATACGTGACACATCAGAGTGTTATTAATTCTGTGAACTGTAAGAGGGTTATCACAGGACGGGCAGGTGAACACATGACCGCAGCTGTGGCAGAGCATGTGATGGGAATAGCCGCGACGGTTTAAAAATAATAATACCTGATTGCCTCTTGCTGTCTCCTCTCCTATTTCATCCTCTAGCTGCTGTCCGATTCCTGCTTTTATTCCAAGGGATAAGGGCTCATCACGCAGATCTATAAGCTTGATATCAGGCATAGAGGCACCACCTGCTCGGTTTTGAAGCTTTAGCATATGAAATGCGCCGCGGTAGACATTGCAGAAACTTTCAAGTGATGGAGTAGCAGATCCTAAGACCACCGGACATCTGCAGATCTGTCCGCGCATTATGGCCAGCGAGCGGGCGTGGTATCTAAAGCCGTCTGATTGCTTAAAGGAGCTGTCATGCTCCTCATCAAGCACGATAAGTCCTAAATTAGGAATGGGTGTAAAAAGTGCAGTTCTTGTTCCTATCAATATTGCTGAGCGCTGGGACTGCATATCAATAAAGGCGTCTAATCGCTCTCTGTCTGACAGTTGTGAATGAACAGAGGATACCGGTACATTAAAGCGGCGGTAAAATCGTTCAAAGGTTTGAGGAGTAAGCGCAATTTCCGGCACTAAGACCAGAACCGCTTTGCCTTTTTTCAATATGTTCCCGATTATGCGCAGATAAACTTCGGTTTTTCCTGAGCCGGTAATTCCGTTTAGCAGGAATACTCCGCCATTTTCACTAGATGACACAGCATCAATTGCCATTTGCTGTTCAAAGTTCGGCTCAGGTGGAGTCTGTCTCAGGAGGTTATCTCCAATTTCTGTCCATGGTCTGTGAGGTGTATTCAGATCTACTGTTACTACAAGGCCCTTTTTAATCAGTGCATTTTCATTTTGAGCACTGATACCTCGTTCACGCAATTCCTTACGTCTTGCAGGTCCCTGTCTTAAGATCTCGATTATTTCCTTTTGGGTGTTTGAGCGAAGCTTATTAATCACATCCTCTTTGTCTGCTATGTCATCAGCAAGCTTTAAGCCGGGGATCTCTTCATAGCTGCAGCTTTCGCCGTCACGCAGTTTCTTAGGCAGGGCCGTCCAGCAGCATTGTCCCAGAGGATAGTGGTAATAGTTTGCACCAAAGCGTAAAACCTGCATGACATCCTCTGGAATTAACGCCTTGTCATCAAGCAGTACTGCCTCTTTAATCCTGTCATAATTGAGTGAGCAATCATCCTTGCTGCATAGAGATTCAACGACGGCTGTCTGCTCGGAGTTGGCAAAGTTTACCTTTACCCGGGCGCCGATGATCTCGCGTCCATAGGCTTTATCAAGGCGGTAGACATAGCTTTGTGCCATAGGACGGTTTACTACTACATTAATAAGATCTGAACTTTCTACAGTCATGCTCTATCCGTTATGCTTAAAGGCAGTAAGCAAAGTTTAGCAAAATAATATCCTTTATCGGTCAATAGCTATGCGCCTGAGCATCCTGTGGGGCAGTAATCATTTTGAAAAAGTGATCTTTTAGGCCATGGCCTGCATTTCCTGTTGCATCCTGATTTTGTTTGCTTTATCATTGCACGGCATTTTTTCATATCGCGTATGGTGTCCGGCGCTTTAGCGGCAGGAAGTGCGATACGCAACAGAGGTCTACATGAAAGAGAATATCCATCCCCAGTATGAAGCAGTGACCGTTAAGTGCTCCTGCGGTAATACCTTCCAGGTCCGTTCCACTGTTGGTCACGACCTTAACATCGACGTTTGCTCCAAGTGCCACCCTTTCTACACTGGTAAGCAGAAGATCGTTGATACCGGCGGACGTGTTGAAGCATTCAAGAAGCGCTTCGGTGCTTTCGGTGCTTTCAAGATGGGCGACAAGAAGTAATTCTTTTCCCAAAGTACTTGCGCAATTGCACGCAGGTGCACGAAAAAAGCGGAGAGAACAGGAGTTTTCCCCGCTTTTTTTATTTTTGAAAAATAAAGCCTTTTTGAAAAAAGTTCTCTTTAGATCAAACTTTCTTAATAATCCCGTAATCGTTTGTATCACTAGGGTCAAAATCCTGCTACACTCTGTGTTGTTGACAAGATGGCTATTCAATTTAGCCTAAACAACACAGAAGAATAAAAAATATAAATTCCGAGGTGTACAAAGTGGATCACGATCCTCAGAAACTCCATGACGCTGCTCTTGCGTATCACGAGAACCCAGTTCCGGGCAAAATCAAGATTGTTATCACCAAACCTGCTGAGACCGCAGACGATTTGACCCTAGCCTACAGCCCTGGCGTAGGCGAGCCTGTCAAAGAGATCGCCCGTGATCCTGAGCTTGCATATCGTTATACCGGTAAGGGCAACAGCGTTGCAATTATCTCTAACGGAACCGCTATCTTGGGCTTGGGTAATTTAGGTCCTCTGGCATCTAAGCCTGTAATGGAAGGTAAGGCATTGCTTTTCAATCGCTTTGCTGACATCAATGCTATCGATATCGAAGTTAAGAATAAGAGCGTAGAAGACTTTATTACTACCGTTGAATGTATCGCTGATACCTTTGGTGGTATTAACCTCGAGGATATTAAGGCTCCTGAGTGCTTCATCATTGAGCGAGAGCTTATCAAGCGTTGTAATGTGCCTATTTTCCATGACGATCAGCATGGTACTGCTATTGTTACCACTGCAGGTATTTTGAATGCAGTTGAGTTGCAGGGCAAGAAGATTGAGGATTGTAAGGTTGTCTGCGTAGGTGCCGGTGCTGCCGGTATTGCCTGCTCTGATTTCCTCATCAAGTGCGGCGCCAAGAAGGAAAACTTCTTCATGATTGACCGTCATGGTGTTATCAGATCCGATCGTCCTCAGTATAACAACGGTGAGAAGCCTCGCTTTGTTAACGATGCCGGTCCTAAGACCCTGCAGGAGGCATTAAAGGATGCCGATGTAATGTTAGGCGTGTCTGGTCCTGGCTTGGTAACCGAGGAAGATGTAAAGCACATGGCTCCTAAGGCTGTTATCTTTGCATGCTCCAACCCTGATCCTGAGGTTGATCCTGATTTGGTTCACAAGCTTCGTCCTGATATCATCATGGGTACCGGCCGTTCTGACTATCCTAACCAGATCAATAACGTACTTTGCTTCCCTTACCTCTTCCGCGGTGCATTGGATGTTCGCGCAACCTGCATTAACGAGGAGATGGAAAAGGCTGCTATGAATGCATTGCGTTCTGTTGCCAAGATGCCTGTTCCTGAGGAAGTTGTTAAGGCTTCTGGCGTTGACCATTTAGAGTATGGTGTTGATTACCTGATCCCTAAGCCGATGGATGCCCGTTTGAAGAAGGTTGTTTCTCGTGCTGTAGCTGAGGCTGCTGTTAAGAGTGGTGTATCTCAGATGCCACTGCCTGAGCACTACATGGAAGACTAATCTCTAAACAGAGAGAAAGTTGCCCCGTCTGCATGAAACTGGAGACGGGGTTTTTTATTGCTGAAAGTTCAAGGAGGTCTAACAGTTTCAGGTTATTTTTCAATCGCATCACTTCTGACGTAATGTGTTTTTCTACCAGCTCCGATTTTAGTCAGTGTTCCATCAGTTACCAGTTTTTTCAAAGAAGCCTCCACCGACGAGCTTCCAAGACTCGGGCAGGATTCCAAAGCATCTTTTTTTGTGAATGTTCCTATCTGATCTAGAGCGTATTTCTCACCACGTTCTCTCACAGAGGTTATCGTAATTAAAATCTCTCACTTTATGCCCCTCTGCTTTTCTCCCAATTACTCTGTTCTTTCTCCCAATTTTAATATAATTTTGGGAGAAAGAGAGTAGCCACTGATAGATAACCGTTGTTTATTGATTCTTGTTTAATTTTTCATTTCGATAGAAATACTCCCGCAATTGCAAAACATACGGAAGTCCATAACATTATGTTTTAAAAGAATTTTATATTTACAATGACACAGTACTCAAAACGGGCAGAGCCTACTTTGTTTTAGATAAAAATTAAGAAGGTCGGTATGGAACCGACCATGGGGACAGGGGATGCTATGTGCGATTGAAGTACATCTGGAAATCAAAGCCTGATAGAGGAACTGTATATTTCAGGTGTGAGAAATATATCAGAGTGGTTCTTTTAACCCCTATGTTCCTGTACATATAAGCTTTGGCATGTTGTAAGTCGCGGCTTTATGGGACAGATCCGTTTTTAATTTTGAATTCGACCGTTACTCATCATCTTGGGATTCGAGGTCTTCCCTGGAAAGAAGAACCGCCGTTTCAAGATGTGGGGTATAGGGAAATTGATCAAAGAACGCAAGACGCTTTATTTTATGAGCCCTGGTTAAAAATTTAAGATCCGATACCAGGGTTTGCGGATTACAGGAGATATAGATCACTTTGTCAAACCTTGCCGTAAAGCTTAATGAGCGTTCATCGTTAAGACCGCAGCGGGGAGGATCAATGAGCAGGGTTTTTAGGTTGTAATCCCTGACATCAATTCCTGCTTCCTTAAGCCTGAAAAATTCACGTACACCTGCCAGGGCCTCAGAGACCTCTTCAGCAGAAAGTCTTGCAAGCTTCACGTTTTTAATGCCGTTAATATCTAAATTTTTAAAGCAGGTTTTTGTAGCAACGCGGGTAATTTCAGTTGAGAATACCTTAGAGAAGAGATCGGCCAGGCATACGGTGAAGGTTCCGCTACCACAGTAAAGCTCAATTAGATCGCTATCCTTGCTGTTTTGACAGCAGGATCTGGCAAAAGACACCATATGACCTGCAACTCCTGCATTAGGCTGAGAGAAGGTTCCGTTAACCTCATAGAGCTTAAAATCCTTTCCATCATCGGTGTGGATAGTCTCAAGCACACTGTCAGTATCGGCTAATATTTCCTGCTTTTTGGCATGAGCAACGAAATCACAGTGGACACCCTGAGCTGCAATCTCTGTTTTTAATGCCTGAGCGTCAGCCTTCCATGCTTCTTCTTCAAGGTGACGGTGATAATTCAAAGAAACAACGACATCATCATTTTGCGAGGCTAGAAATTCAACAGAGAATACCTTTTTATAAAGCTCTGCATGCTTTGGCAACAGCTCACGCAGCAGTTTCATTACCTTATTGATGGCTTTGGTAGCCATAGGAAATTGAGTAAGAGAAATACGTTCACGCTTATTGCCTTTGCCTTTGAACATGGAGTAGGTAAATTCATCACCTTCTTTAAAGATGCAGAATTCAGCACGGGATCTAAAATGTTCCCTTTTAGATTCATGGATCTCTGCATTTGGATGTTCTAAACCTGCTTCATCAAATAGAGCGAGTGCTGCGTTGATCTTTTCATTAAGATATGTCGGATAATTCACAGGATCGACAGTAGTAAGCAATGGTTCGAGCATGTTCTCTCCTAAGATTTCTAAACTGGAGCAAATGATATAGATGGAAAGCGCAGTGAGCAAGGTCAAAAGAGTGCTCTTTTTTGATTCAGGTGTAGGAGGATTGTCCGTATACCGTGATGTAAAGGAAGCCAATCCATTGATGGAAAGCTGTTATCTTTTTGATAATGAATGTTTTCCTTATGGAACAAAGAGTGAAGCATTTCTTGAGCAGCGAGTCACTTATCTGCTAAAAAAAGCTGTAACCCGTTTTGAGGTCTGTGCGGTGGTGATCGCCTGCAATACAGCCTCAACTCTGGTACTTCCTGCTGTAAGAAGGGAGCTTAGTGTCCCGGTTGTTGGTGTCGTACCTGCTATAAAGCCTGCTGCAAGAATTTCTAAAAAGAAGGTGATTGGCCTTATGGCAACACCGGGTACAGTAGAGCGTCAATACACTCAGATGCTGATCCGTAATTTTGCATCTGACTGCAAGATTATCGGTATGCCATCTCCTGTTCTGGCAACTATTGCAGAGAACAGGCTGTCCACAGGAGAGGTTGATATCAAGGGAATAGAGAAGATCGTTAAACCAATCACGGATGCCAGGGGAAATGAGAGACCTGATGTGATAGTGCTTGGATGTACTCATTATCCTTTTGTTGCAGATATTTTGAAGAAGCTTCTTCCGGATATTGAGTTTATTGATTCAGGTAGAGCTATTGGACGTCGTGTCCGTCAGGTATTGTCAGAGTGTAAAGAGGACTCGATGGTTCCAAGCTGTGGAAACCATGCCTATTACACCGGAGTATTGGCCCACTTTGAGGACAGACTGAACATGGTAAAGAATTTCGGGTTCAGTACTCTTGAATGTTTTGAATAAAAATACAAAAAAATTATAAAATTTTTTATACGAAGATAAAACTGATTTATATGCCTTTTGAAAGCTCTTTTTTGCTCAATAAAGAGCAGTGAAATA
>CAVFIO010000054.1:0-12830 GCA_963622535.1 Akkermansia muciniphila | reverse complement strand
GGATCATTCTTTGTAGTAAAAAGATCATTAATGATAAGAGGGTAGTAACGCTTGACGGTGTATCTATTGCTGAAAGCATTTTGCATCTTCCGATCACTAACACCGTCATCTTAGGAGCCATTGCTGCAGTTTTTGATGACATCAGCGTTGAAGATCTTTCATTTGCAATCAGGCAGAATATGGCTCCCAAACTTCAGGATCGTAATATTGCCGTTGTTCAGGCTGCCTTTGAGGCAGTAAGGGGGGCATAAATGAAAGTTGAATTTCGTTCTCAAAATGTTTTTACCTTTGAAGAAATTCCTTTTGCCCCCAGCTATGAACCGGGCTTAGTTACGAAAAATTCGGGATGGCGAAATGAAAAGCCGGTATGTGATAAGGATAAGTGTAATGGATGTCTGCTTTGTTACCTTTACTGCCCGGATGGAGTGATCTCAAAGGATGGTAACAAAGTCGCAATTGATTATGACTTTTGTAAAGGATGCGGTATTTGCCAGAAAATCTGCCGTAAAGGCGCTATAACCATGGAGGCAGAAAAATAATGAGCAAGCAGTTTTTATCAGGTAATGAAGCCTTTGCATTAGGCGTGAGCTTAGCTCACCCTCATGTAATTTCTGCTTATCCTATTACCCCTCAAACTACTGTAGTTGAGAAGCTATCAGAGCTTGTAGAGTCAGGTGAGCTTAAGTCTGAATTTATTCATGTGGAATCTGAGCATTCTGCCTTATCTGCAGCAATCGGAGCCTCTGCCGTTGGCGCTCGTACCTTTACCGCTACCTCATCCCAGGGACTTTTGTATATGGCTGAGGGGCTAACCTATGCATCAGGTGGACGTTTTCCAATTGTGATGATGAATGCTAATCGCTCCACCGCCTTGCCCTGGAACATTTACGGCGATCAGCGTGATTCTCTGTCTTTACTTGATCACGGTTGGATTCAGGCTTATGCAGTAGATGCTCAGGAAGCATTAGATTTGGCTCTTATGAGCTTTTATATTGCAGAGCATAGGGATGTATCCACTCCATTTATGGCAAATCTTGATGGCTTTACCCTGACCCATACCTATGAGGTCGTGGATGTGCCTGATGCAGAGGACGCCAATAATTTTTTACCAGCTTATGAAACTGATAACAAGATTTCCTTTGATAATCCTAAGAATTTAGGCTTCTCCGCAGGTCCTGATAGCAATACTGAGTTTAAGTATAAGGAGCATGTGGGGATCCTGAATGCTCGCAGGATCATAGCAGAGTGCGAGGCAAAATTTGCAGATATCTTCGGTCGCTCCTATTCAGGTCTTATAGAAAAGTATCAGTGCGATGATGCTGAATATGTAGTTATCACCTTAGGCACGATTGCAGGTCTGGTAAAGGAGGTTGTGGATGAATTACGTGCTCAGGGGAATAAGGTTGGTCTCATCCGTATCCGTTATGTAAGACCTTTTCCTAATGAAGAGCTTGCAGATGCCCTTAGAAATGTTAAAGCCCTAGGTGTTTTAGAAAAGGATATCTCCTTTGGTAATGAGGGGACTGTATATACCAATGTAAATTCTGCACTTGTTAAAGCCGGCATCAGTATTCCTTCATCAAACTTTATTGCAGGCCTTGGTGGACGCAATATTGAAAGGCATCAGATTGAAGAAATTTTCACTGAGCTTGAATCATGTAGATCTTCAATTAAATTTGTGGGCTTAAAGGAGGACTTGTAATGGCGGTTAATGTCAAAACCTTAAACGAGGATGAGTTCTTCTACGGTCACAAGGCCTGCGCAGGCTGCGGCGGAGCCTTGGCGGTAAGGATCGCTTTAAAGGTACTTGGAAAAAGATCAATTGCGGTGTTACCTGCAGGATGCATGTCTGCTGTTGGCTTTAACTTTCCGCAGCTTTGTTTTGCAAATAATGCCATGATCTCAACCTTTGCAGGCACTGCTTCCATGATGACCGGTATGCAGGCTGGCTTAAAGGCTCTTGGACATAAAGATTTTCAGGTTGTAGGCTTTGCCGGCGACGGCGGTACCGCTGATATTGGTATTCAGGCTTTATCTGGTGCCATAGACAGAAACGATGATGTGCTCTATATCTGCTATGACAATGAAGCCTATATGAATACAGGTATCCAAAAGAGTTCGCTTACTCCCTTTGGAGCCCGTACAACAACGACTCCTGCGGGGCGTAATATTCATGGCAATATTGATAATAAGAAGAATATGTTCGAGATTGTGGCTGCTCACGGTATCTCTTATGCGGCAACCGCGAGTGTAGGGTATTTGCCTGATTTTATGAAAAAGGTTGAAAAAGCGGCCAGTATTCGCGGCGCCAAGTACATCCATGTGATAGCTCCCTGTCCTACCGGCTGGGGCATAAAGACGGAGGATTGCGTTGAGATTGCAAAGGAGGTCGTGGATTGCGGTCTTTGGTATCTGGCAGAGTTTGAAAACGGTGAATTCAGGCTTACAAAAAAAATAAAGGAATTTGCTGATGTAAAAGCCTACATCAGAAAACAGGGGCGGTTTAAACACCTGGATGAGGATGACTTAAATGCCATCATCGCAGGTCGTGATGCCAAGTGGAATTTTATCAACAAGTATTTTATTTAAAATTAATAAGGAATAGAAAATGCCTATTAACAACTCAAAGTTCTGGGATGAGGCCTTGGAGACCATATCCCGTCCTAAGCTTGAAGAAAAGCAGTTAGCTGATTTGAAGGAGATAGTCCAGTTTGCCTACGACAACTCTCCTTATTACAGGAGATCCTTTGATGAAGCAGGGGTAAAGCCTGCTGATCTCAAGACTCTTAAGGATATTGAGAAATTCCCTTTCATCAATAAAAAGACTCAGCGTGATACCCAGGGCGTAGGTTCCTTTTTAGGAGAACTCTGTGCTGTACCTGAGGATGAGGTCGTCTTTATTTCAACCTCTTCAGGATCAACTGGTGTTCCTACTATCTCACCTTTTACCCAAAAGGACTTTGACGAATTTCAGGATACCGAGGCCCGCTGGTTCTGGCAGGTAGGTATGAGACCTCAGGATCGTTATGTCCATGCTTTAAACTTCTCCTTATACGTTGGTGGCCCTGATGTGATCGGTGCGCAGCGTACCGGTGCCCTGTGCATCTGGGGCGGTACCTTACCCTCAGAGCGTCTGCTGTGGGTGCTGAAGACTTATCAGCCTACAGTTATCTGGACCTCTCCTTCATATGCCTGGCAGTTAGGTGAAAAGGCTATTAAGTCGGGTATTGACCCTAAAAAGGATCTTAATATCAAGACCATTATCGTCGCAGGTGAATTAGGTGGCTCAATCGATGCTACCCGTAAGGCTATTGAGGAGCTGTGGGGCGCTGAAGTATACGATTTCTATGGTTTATCAGATATTTTCGGTGCCTGTGCTGCCATGTGTGAGGTCAAGGATGGCTTGCATATTGCAGAAAACCATATTCTGGTTGAAACAGTTGATCCTGAAACCGGTAAGGTACTGCCTCCTGGCTCTAAGGGTGAATTCGTATTCACTACGTTGCGTAAGCATGCCCGTCCTTTGATCCGCTTCCGTACAGGTGATATCGGCTGGATCGATAATACTCCATGCAAGTGTGGCCGTACCCATGGCCGTATCCATGTGTTAGGCCGCAAGGATGATATGTTCATCGTATCTGCTGTTAACGTCTTCCCCTCTGATGTAGAGGCCGGGATCCGCTCTATTAAAGGTATCACCGGTGAGTATTTAATCCGTATTTTTGAGCAGGACTTTACCTGCAAATACTCTGTTGAGGTTGAAAAGAAGTTTGACAACAGGGAATCTGACGAGGTTGTTGCAGATCTGGTATCCCGCTCACTGAAGGCCCGCATCGGCGTTAAGCCTTATACTGTGGTCGTTCACAAGGATGGTGATCTCAATACCCGCTCTGAGCACAAGTCAAAGCGCGTTATTGATGAGCGTCAGAAGAAGGATTAGTTCTGATCTGCTGTAGTAAGAAGGCCATACAAGTGATTGTATGGTCTTTTTTAGTGCCTGTTTTTTTGCTGTGCTTCATAAAGACACAGATATTTTGAGCACTCATAGCTCATGTTGGCAAGTGCCAGCCACAGGCCCGTCTTTCCATCAAGGAAGCCCAGACGAAGGATATAGGTCTTAATAAAAAAGAATAATGCTCTAAAAGGAATAGAGATCAAGCAGGTCTTTTTTCCCTTTGCTGCTTTATCCTGCCCCCAGAGCACCGGGTATAACGCCTGTTTTTTATAAAAGCTTGCAGGAGTAGGATAGGAATAGTGCAGAAGAGGATTTTTAAGGCGCTGGAGCTTTGAATCTTTTTTTAAAATCACATCCTCATGAACCAGTGATGATGAAAAATCAGTGTGCCGGCGATTGTAGATCCTGCGTTTATGATCCGGATACCAGCCGCAGTGCTTAACCGGTTTAGAGAATAAAAAGGTAAGACGGGGGATCTCAATTACCGTATTGCTTTTTACTTTATCAATAGTTTGCTTAAGCTCTGAAATAATCTCAGTATTTAGACGTTCATCACTGTCTAAATGGAAAACAAGATCGTGTGATGCAATGGAGGTAGCATATTGTCTCTTCATGCCAAAGCCGGAAATACGATCCGGTACGGTTTCAACTCTGGCACCAAGCGATCCGGCAATTGTACAGGTATGATCCCGGCTGTGATCATCCAGAACCAGGATTTCACAGTTTAACGGCAGTATCGATTTTATACATTCCTTAATGTTTTCTTCCTCATCTTTGGTGAGGATCACCACCGTTAAATTCATGATGCAATGGCCTCTTTACTGTTGTTATAGCTCCGTCCGATTGATGAATATTCAAAGCCTGCCTGAATTGCTGTTTCAGGCCTGAACAGATTGCGATAATCTTCGATCACCCGGTGCTTCATAAGCTTGGCTATTTCTGTAAGATCAAGCTTACGAAAATCATTCCATTCGGTAAGAGTGATCAGCAGATCTGCATCCTTTATGCATTCTGTAACAGAAGACGCATAGCTTAGGGACGTTCCAAAGATGCTTTTGGCGTTGTCCAATGCCTTAGGATCATAGACGGTAATGTTTCTGGCGCCAAGGTTTAGCATCTCCTTTATGATATCAACAGCTGGGCTTTCGCGACAGTCATCAGTTCCTCCCTTAAAGGCGATCCCTAACACGGCAATCTTAGGATTTTCAAAGCGACTGGCTTTTTGAAGGATTTTCCGGGCCATTATTTTTTTTCGCACAATGTTACCTGAGATGGCGCTTTGAATAAGTGTAAGATTTACTCCTACCTCACGTGCCATATAATCCATGGCCAGGGTGTCTTTTGGAAAGCAGCTGCCGCCAAAGCCCGGTCCGGGGTTTAAAAATTTATCGCCAATTCTTGAATCAAGTCCAACTCCCAGGGCTACATCATTGATATCAGCTCCTGATTTTTCACAAAAGTCCGCAATTTCGTTGATGTAGTGGATCTTCATGGCAAGGAAGGAATTGGATGCATATTTGATGGTTTCGGCCGATTTTCTGTTTACACAGATGATCCTGGTTCTGCTCTGTAAGGGCGCATACATCTGCAGCAGTATCTTCCGGGCACGCTCAGATTGAGTTCCGAGCACAATTCTATCTGGATTGAAGAAATCGTGAACTGCAAAGCCTTCCCGTAAAAATTCTGGCAGGGAGACTACATCAAACTCGGCCTTTGGATTACTCTCTGAGATTAACTGCTCGATTTTATCGCCGGTACCTACGGGGACGGTAGACTTATCACAGATAACGGTATATTTGCAAAGACATTTACCAACATCAGCTGCGGCCTTGAAGATATAAGTAAGATCGGCTGCCTTGGTTACAGGATCTGGTGGCGTTCCCACGGCCAGAATTACTACATCGGCATTTTCTATACCATCCTGTGTAGATGTAGTAAATTTTAAATTGCCGTTTTTCAGGTTTTTCTTAAAAAGAGGTTCAAGCCCATCTTCATAGAGTGTAAGTTCACCTCTGTTTAAGGCATCGATTTTATTACGGTCAACATCAATGCAGGTTACTTTATGTCCAAGCTCAGCTAGTCCTACTCCTGAGGGTAATCCAACATAGCCTGTTCCTATGATTGCAATATTCATTTTTTTGTGGCGGTATTTTTATAAGTTATGTAAGGGTTCCTGTAAAAAATATCCAGAAAAGGCTATGGAGAAAGATTGCAGATTTTTTTATATAGGGACAAATATTGCGCAGCCATGTTCTCACTTGAGTGAGCCTCTGCAACCTCAAAGGCGTTGCTGGTCAGACTCTGACAAAACTTTTTATTGCCGTGTAACATCAAAACGGCTGCAGCTAAGGCGTCACTTTCATGGGGTTTAATCAAAAGTCCTGTTGATCCGTCTTCAATAAGCTCCGGAATACCGCCTGCATTGGATGCAATAACCGGAATATGCAGGCTCATGGCATCTAAAATTGTGCTGCCAAGGCCTTCATTATTTGAAGGATAGGCAAAAATATCGAAATTGGTCAGGTAATCGGCAACATTGTCATGAAAGCCTAAAAATTCTATTGGAAGATCCTGAGCTTTAGCTTTTAGTAGCTTTTCATCGGTTCCTGCTCCCAAAAAAACTACTTTAAGATTCGGGATCTTGTTTTGAAGTTTTTTTGTAGCCTCTATAAGCGTACTCTGTCCCTTATGGCGGTCAACTAAGGCTCCGATCTGGCCTATTACAAACAGGCCTTGCCACTTATCTTTAATTTCAGCACTTTTTTTCTCATTAATTGACAGTTTTGCGTGAGCTGAATGGATCGTGACTGCCTTAACGTTGAAAGCCTCCTGCATTATTCTGCTAATTGCCGAGGATACTCCGACCAGTGCAGAGGCCTGTTGATACATCCTTGAATTAAAAGAATTTTTTTTAAGTCTGTTGTCAACACGTCTTGTAATGATGTAAGGTGTTTTAAAAAGCGAGTGATGTAAAAAAGCACATTGTGCGGCAAGGGTTTCGTGTGCCTGAATAAGAGAGGTTTTTCTCCTTATACAAAACAGTGCACCAAGTCTGGCATCAGGTAAGCGGTTAACTGCACGAATACTGAGATCTTCTGTATCCTTTAAATGCTCGATCAGGGGACTTTCTTTTCTGCATATCAGACTCTGTTTAATATGTAATTTAGATAATTCCTGAATGAGTAATACAGTTTGGCGTTCTCCACCGCGGAATCCATGAGATAGATTGATGTGCGTTATATTGAAATTCTTTTTGTCCATAAGATTTAAGAAAGACGTGAAAAATCAAAGAGGACACTGGGCTAAATTTTGCTTGAAATTCTAGCCGTAAAGAAAATTTGCAGTAATATTCAGAGGATGCTCGTTGATTAGGCAAAGAACTATAAAATGAATCTTTAATTCTTCAGGGAGAAGGATGAGGCTATGCAGATTAACTCATCATGTATAGGATGAGCAAAAAATGTAAAAAAACTTAGACTAACAATAAGTTACAGCTATTTGTTCAAAGAACAGGCTGCAACAGGTCATATTAATTCCACGTTAATGATAATCAAGCTTTGGTGCTGATCCTGACATTGTTATTATCATCAATAAAACGCTCAGGTGTTTTGCCTTGAAGGATATAGCTAAATGCCAGGATGGCTGAAATAACCTTATAAAGATCCTCAGGGATCTCATCTTCTGCCTGATATTTTGCCAGTTCCTCAAGTAGTCTTTTATCTTTATGAATGTAAACTCCCTGCTGTTTGGCCATGGCTATCAGTGCCTCAGCGCGTTCATCAGAAGTGAGTACATTCAAAACAGGAGCCACATCACCTTCATCATAGGTAATGGCTGCAGCCTTCAGATCCTTTTTATTATCTTCAGGGGCCCGGGAATTGATAGTATCGTTTGTGTCCATATTTTTCTCCTGATCTGATTTTAGCATATATAAAAAAACGGGGCTTTCGCCCCGCTTTGCATAATGTATGAGAGATTAAATCTTCTCAGGAACCATTGCGATGTGACCGCAAGGGCACTCCTGAGCACAAACACCACAACCCTTGCAGTAGTCGTAGTTGAACTCATATCCCTTACCAGGACCAAGCTTAACAATAGCGCTATCAGGGCAGACACCGTAGCAGTTGTCGCACTCCATGCAGTTACCGCAGGATAAGCAACGACGGGCCTCGAAGATTGCGTTCTCTTCAGTCAAGCCATGCTGAACTTCATCGAAGCAGTTGGAACGACGTGCAACCTCAAGCTCAGCGCGAACCATCTTAGGAGCCTCTGAGTAGTACCAAGGGTGCATATCCTCAAACTTGGCATCCTCGTGCTTAGCAGCCTTCTTGTAGACGGAGCCCTTCAGGTAGGAGTTTACTGCACGAGCTGCATTCTTACCCATACCGATAGCGTGAGTTACGGTACGATCGTTGGTTGCGCAGTCACCTGCAGCAAAGATACCCTTAACAGTGGTTTCAAGAGTCTCGCTGTCAACAACCAGAGCATCACGCTCAAACTTCAAGCCGTCAAGCTTGTCAATAGCAACGGTATCAACATTCTGACCTAATGCCAGAACAACTGCATCAGCAGGAAGCTCCTCGAACTCGCCGGTAGGCTCAGGATAACCCTGATCATTCAAGGCCATCTTCTCAATCTTGAGTGAGTTCTTGGTAGCGCCGGTAATGGTGGATAACCACTTGACCTGTACGCCTTCTGCAATAGCTGCGTCCATTTCCTCTTCAGCAGCACGCATCTTAGCGCGGTCACGACGGTAAACGATGACAGGCTCAGCACCGAAACGACGGAGTGAACGGGCAACGTCAACAGCGGTATTACCACCACCGTAAACAGCAACCTTACGTGCAACCTCGATTTCACCGGTGGTCTCAATCTGACCTAAAACCTTCAAAGCGTTTAAGACGTTGTTGGTATCGCCCTGAGGAATGTCGACGTTAGAGGAGATAGTTGCACCCAAGCCTAAGACAACTGCGTCGTAGCCGCCGTTCTTCTTTTCAGCTTCGATGTCTTCAACCTTACGGCCGCACTCAATGGTAACACCCATATCCTCAATACGCTTAACCTCAGCATCGAGAATGTTGCGTGGCAGACGGTAGGTAGGAATACCATAGCGCATCATACCGCCGGTCTCTTCAGCCTGCTCAACGATGTGAACAGCGTGACCGAAACGGCGGAGGTGGTAGGCTGCAGACAGACCTGCAGGACCTGCACCGATCACAAGGATCTTTTTACCAGTCTCACGGGCAGGCTTCTTGAAGGCTAACTTGTGCTCTAAAGCATAATCGCCTAAGAAACGCTCTACAGAGTTGATACCGACGGACTCGTCGAGGAAACCACGGTTGCACTTGCCTTCACAGGTGTGGTAGCAAACGCGGCCCATGCATGCAGGCATAGGATTCTCTTCGGTGAGAACGCGCCATGCGTGCTCATAGTCACCTTCTGCAGCATAGTAAAGCCACTGCTGAATGTTCTCGCCTGCCGGGCACTGCTTGTTGCAGGGAGGAAGCTTAAACACGTTAACAGGGCGGGTGGTACGCCATGAACCGGTGTGGTTCGCTAAGGAAGTTGCCGGATCAAGGGTAACTGCGAATGATTTTTTCAACATTTTTTATCTAGCTCCTTCTCTTAGATGCTTTCGCTGCGCTCGTAAGCAACAATTGCGGTCGGGTTGAGCTGAGGTTCGTCATCGCCTAAGAGACCGAAGTTCTTGATATTGGTGTCGCAAAGGGCCTGGAGGCGTGCGAGGGTGTTAGGATCGGCACCCTTCTTTACAACATGAGCATAGCGCTTCTGGATCTTGAGGTAGTTCTCAACAGGCTGCTTCTGCTGGATCTTACGTACGGAAGTGATCTTGCCGTACTCAGCCTCGAATACAGGGAAGAAGCCAGTTTCCATTGCCAGGCGGGCTGCGGTTACAGTAAGAGCAGAGCTCTTAAGACCCCAGCCAAGAGGGCAAGGAACCAGAATGTTGATATAACGGGCACCGTGGAAGGTCATAGCCTTGGCAACCTTGGCCTCGAGATCGCGGAGATCAGCGATGGTAGCAGTTGCAACGTAAGGAATACCGTGAGCCATGGCGATTAAAGGAACATCCTTGCCACGACCCCAGTCTGCGCCCGGCTTTTCACCAACAGGCATAGTAGTGGCAGTACGTGCTGAAGGAGGGGTTGCAGATGAACGCTGAACACCGGTGTTCATGTATGCTTCGTTGTCGTAGCAGATGTAGAGAACATCGTCGTTACGATCAAACATACCGGAGAGGCAGCCCATACCGATATCGGTGGTACCACCGTCACCGCCCTGTGCGATAACACGGGGAACTACGGTGTCACCGTTGCGCTTTGCACGAACCTGGGCAGCGGCTGCAAGACCGGAGCCTACTGCAGCTGCGTTACCGAACAGGGTGTGGATCCAGGGTAAACGCCATGCAGATTCAGGGTAGGGGGTGGAGAAAACTTCCAAGCAGCCGGTAGCATTGGAGATCATTACCTGACCGTTGGTAGCACGCATTGCTGCGTCAATTGCGTAACGGGCGCCTAGAGCCTCACCGCAGCCCTGGCAGGCACGGTGACCTGAAATCAGGGAGTTGGGACGGTCAACGGAGGCCTGATTGGAGCGCATGGAAGGATTTAACAGACGGTTGCCTACAGTCTTGGAACCGGTCTGATAAAACTTAATTTTTTCTAACATTTCTATTCTTCTCCTAGTTTGCGCTTACTTAACAGAGTCTCTTAACTGAGTCTCTGAAAGCGGGCCATCAGGGAAGGTGACACCTTCGCCGTCCTTGGTATAGGAGTTCAAAACGGCAGGATTGATGTCAAACCAAGTCATTTCATCCTTGAAGCCATCGGCCAGGGCAGTCTTAACGATGCCGCCAATGGTAGAGCCGAGGATTGCACGGCCGCCTAAGCCTGCAACAGCAGACTTGACGTCGCAGTCAGTGCCTTCCATAGCGCGTTTGACTTCAGGGCCTAAAATGCCGCGGGCACCAAATGAGAATGCACGCTCAACGCATACAACCTTCTTGCAGTCGCCGATAGCCTCACGCATTGCATCGTAAGGGAACGGACGGAATGACTTCAGGGAGATAACACCGGCCTTGATGCCCTGAGCTGCCAGACGATCAACCTCATCCTTGGCAGTACCGACAGAAGAGCCCATGAGAACAATCTTAACGTCAGCACCGTCGCAGTTGTAGCAGTCAAGCAGACCGCCGGACTTGGAGCCGGTAAGCTCACGGTATTCCTTGGTGACTTCCTCAATAACGTGAATGGCCTTGGCCATCTTACGCTGCTGCAGGAAACGGACTTCAGTGAAAGCATCAGGATCAACCATAGCGCCCATAGAAATAGGCTCTTTAGGAGTCAGGAATTCACGAGGCTCATAAGGAGGAAGGAACTTGTCGACCTGCTCCTGTGAAGGAAGATCCATACGCTCAAATGCGTGGGTCAATACGAAGCCGTCCATACATACCATGACAGGAAGACCGACTTTTTCTGCAATCTTGAAAGCCATGATGTGAGTATCAACTGCATCCTGGTTTGATTCGCAGAAGAGCTGGATCCAGCCTGAATCACGCTGGGAGAGTGAATCTGAGTGATCATTCCAAATATTGATAGGACCGCCGATTGCACGGGAGGCAACGGTCATGACGATAGGAAGACCTAAACCTGATGCTGAATAGACACCTTCGCACATGAACAGCAGGCCCTGGGAAGCGGTAGCGGTATAGGTACGTGCACCACCTGCCTCTGAACCTAAGGATACAGAAATAGCTGCGAACTCGGATTCAACGTTTAAATAGTCGCAATCCTGCAATTTGCCGGACTTAACCAGCTTACCTAAGTTTTCGACGATGTGAGTTTGCGGAGAAATAGGGTATGCGCAAACAACGCCGGGACGACAAAGGGCAACTGCCTTAGCAACACCTAAGGAACCTTCAATCTGCTCGATCATTATTTAGCTCCCTTCATAACTTCTTTTAAGTAATTGTAGGAAAGGGCAGCAGCCTCAGCATTGGCATCGCCGACCTTGCCAGGATAACGAGTCTGGAAAGACTTCTGGACGGACTCAAGCTTGAGCACGTCGGTAGCAGCTGCTAAGGATGCAAGCATAGGTGCACCAGGCTTATTCATCTTCATAGCCTGAATTGCAAATTTAGTTGCAGGGAAGGTCAGAACATGACCTGCAGGCAACTTCTTGCAAAGCTCAGGAGCAACCTGTTCAGGGGTCTCCTCAGTGTTGATAATTGCATATCCGGTAGGGCTGATGCCTGCGAATACGTCGACCACGCTCAAAAGGGTGCGGTCCTGAACCAAAACGACATCCGGCTCCAAAATAGGCTCATGAGTACGAACCTCTTTTTCATCGATACGTGCGTATGCGACAACTGGAGCGCCAGTGCGCTCTGAACCGAAAGATGGGAAAGCCTGTGCAAAATGGCCTTCCAGGAAGGCTGCCAAGGACAGCATTTCAGCTGTAGTGACGGCACCCTGGCCTCCGCGGCCGTGTAATCTGACTTGAAGCAAAGTTAGCTCCTCTCTTTTGCAAGTGTTTGATTAATAGAAAATTTCAAATGACCTAAGTTTCCATTTAAATTTTCATTTGTGAATTTTAGAGGTTTTATTATTTTGCTCAAATTTAACTTTATTTATGACATGTAGTTGAATTTCATAGAAAATATATCACTTATTCTAAGTTAGCATAGGCTTAACCATTTGATATTAAATAACTATTCAGAATTTCTTAGAGCTGAATCAAAGTTAAAAAAAGAAAATTTTCAGTCTATTTTTCAAATCGGATAAATAATTAGTCGTATCCAAATAATAGCAAGGTAAATCGCTTTATATAAGGTTTTATGTCTGTTGTCTTTGAC
>CAVFIO010000053.1:0-12883 GCA_963622535.1 Akkermansia muciniphila | reverse complement strand
GCCCCCAGCATGGTGGCCGTATGAAAATCGTGGCCGCAGGCGTGCATGACACCGGCAATTTTTGATTTATAGGGAAGAGAGGTTTCCTCCTGAACAGGAAGTGCGTCGATATCACAGCGCAGGGCGATAATACGATCACCATTTCCTATTTCGCAGACCACGCCGGTTTCAAGATCCAAAGGCAGGATCCTGATCTCGGCATCCTCTAACTCTTTCTTTATAAGGGCGGTTGTTTTGAATTCCTGATATGAGAGTTCCGGATTTTCATGAAGATGGTGAAAATCCTCTGAGATCTTCTGTGCGATCTTCTGTGCAGTTAGCTGAGTATCCATGATCCTTATGCCTCATCACTTATCTCAATTGAAAAGAGATTTCTTCTCTTTTGTTTGAACTATATTTGCACGTGCAGATATAAAATTCAACTAAATTGTGATCTATGTAGGATTACAACAGCTTTCGTATGTTGTTTCTTAAAAAATTAAGCTTTTTTGATCCAAAAATGATCAGATTATCAACATGGGGTAAAATAGCCATTCCCGTGGAGGATAGTGTGAATAAATTACTGCTCGGGCACTTCTGTGCCATTTTTACAGTTTTTATCTGGGGTATTACCTTTGTTTCATCAAAGGTCTTACTTGAGGAGCTGACCCCAGTAGAGCTGTTATGTGACCGTTTTGTTATCGCATTTGTGGCTTTGACGCTGTGGATGAGAAGCTTTAAGCTGCCGCTTACGCTCAATCTTAATTTCTTCTGCGCTTCCGCCGCCTTCTTTGGTATCACCTTCTATTTTCTGATGGAAAACGGGGCGCTTATATATGCGCCTTCATCAAATGTTTCGCTGATAGTATCGGCAGCCCCTTTATTTGTAGGCATAGCAGACAGGATCTTTGGTGATACCTCAAAATTAAGGCTTAATTTCTGGATTGGCTTTTTAGTTGCCTTTGTAGGTATTGCCTGCCTTTCCTGGAATTCACTGAAACTTGAGTTAAATCCTCTTGGGGATTTCTTCTCCTTAATGGCCGGGATAAGCTGGGCTTTTTATAACCTTTTTGTACGTAAGATCTATGACTCAGGCATAGGTGTCGCCCGCTGTACCCAGCTTTTGTTTTTCTATGGAGTGCTGCTTACACTGCCTTTATTGCCGTTTACAGGTTTCAGCTTTAATCCTGAGGTGCTCATAAAGCCCGTAATTTTATGGAATCTGCTTTTTTTAGGCGTGCTGTGCTCATCAGTTGGCTTTGCCACTTGGAATATAGGACTTAAATACATCGGAACCATTAAGACTAATGTCTATCTTTACGGGCAGCCTGCAATAACTGCAGTTTTTGCCTATATTCTGATTTCAGAGCCTGTTACCTTATATACCGTTGCAGGAATGATTTTAATTACCCTGGGTATGGTGATCTCGCAGGATCTCGATGTCTTCAGAAAAAACAGATCTGATAAAACGGATAAGGAGCTGTGACATGGCAAAAAGGACCACTGCTGGTAAAGACAGAACCATTGCTGGCGGTTATTTAATTCCTGATCTTAAAAATGATGCCGTCCACAGAACGGAGATAGTTGTCAAAAAAAGCCGCTTTATTACCTCCATCGGTCATTGTCAGGGAAGTGGGGCCTGTAAGAGCTTTGTGGAGAAAATTGCCGCAGAATTTGCCGATGCCCGCCATAACTGCTTTGCCTTTTGCGGAGGAACACCTGGCGACACCGGGCATGCCGGCTGCTCTGATGACGGCGAGCCTTCAGGAACTGCCGGCAGACCTATGCTGACGGTGCTGCTGCATTGTGGCGCAGGTGAGATCTGCTGTGTGGTGACCAGATATTTCGGAGGGATCCTGCTTGGCACCGGAGGCCTGGTGAAGGCTTATCAGGACAGTGTAAAGACTGCATTAGAGACTCTACCGCTCACACCTATGATCCTGATGCAATCGGTGCATGTTGAGATTTCACCTAAGTTTATTACTCTGCTGCAGCGTCTTTTGGCAGAGGTAGGCGGTAAGATTAAGAAGAGCACTTTCCTGCAGAAGGCTGTTTATGATTTGGAGATCCCGCAGGAAAAGGCTGAGTTTTTCTGTCAGAGACTGCAAAGCACCTGCTCTGGCGGGGCGGTCATAAAGTTTTAAATTAAGCCTTAAAGAGATGCAAATACCCCATGCTCAATCAGGACTTTGATCCCGATCAGGGCAAGCACCAGCGCACCCAGAAGATTCATGACTTTATCAAGAATTTTTATATGTGACAGCGTGGTTGCTGCATAAAAGCTAAACAGGGAGAGTAAAAAGCAGACTATACCGATCACAGCAGATGCAAAGAAGATCCTGCTTTCAATGGTGCCGATTGACATACCCACGGCAAGCGCATCCAGCGAGGTTGCAACAGCTAACACCAGCACCGTAACGGGTTTTATAAGTCCGTTGCTTTTATCAGGCGTATCATCATCTTTGCCAAAACCTTCCTTGATCATATTGAAGGATACTGCCATAAGCAGGCCAAAGGCTACCCAGTGATCATAGTTTTTAATAAGTCCCAGAAGTGCACCGCCGCCAAAAAAGCCGGTAAGAGGCATTAAAAACTGAAAGGCTCCAAAGGCGGTAGCAAACATCAGCGCATTACGGCGACGCTCCCCTGAGGAGTATTTTCTCTGGCCGTAAATTACGGAGCACACCATGGCATCACAGGACAGTGCTGCTGCAAGTAAGAGGATCTCAATTAAGCTCATATATCTTTTTTATAAATCGTGGAGCGTATTGTACTTCCTCAGATTTAAATCTCAAGCGATATCCCGGTGGCGGGATCATCTAAAGGATGTTTTTCATCAGAAACTCCTGCAAGCGGCCTGATCCTGCCTAATCTCGGGGCTGAGGCCTTTGGCTCAAAGCCCAGGCTTTCAAGTGTCTGGGCAAGCGTTACACTGTGATCCTGTACCGCCTTTAATCCTGCCAGGGTATCAGCTGCAAAGGATATTCTGATCTCAGGAAAAACTGCTACTGCCTTAATTTCAACGGCTCCTGATTTTTCTAAGTCAAACTGGAAGGTAAGGTGCCAGACATTTTTCTGATCCTCCTGTGTCCTGCGGATCAATAAAGCACCTTCCTTGCCACCGTCATAGGCCGGAGGCAGCGGCAGGGCTCTGTTTAGCAGCGGGTGTGCGTTTTCATCCTTTTTCTGCAGTCTTGAGATCTGCTCTAAAGTCTCATCACACAGCCTTTCAAGCTTGCTGCTGCTCTCATCTGACTTATCTACAAGTCCCTCAAGGGCATCATCCAGAGTCGTCAGTGATTTCTTCTTTAAAAAGCCGGATACACTCTTTCCAAGCTGTTTAAAGCGCATGCACAAAAGCAGGAAAGCCCATTGCTGCAGGGCAATTGCTCTTGGAGATTGCGGTGACATCGGACCTGTGACAAAGGACAGCCAGCTATCGGCGGCGGTCAGATCAGATAGTGGCGATAACAGCTTGTTTTTAAGCTCTAAGGCTTCTTTTTTTATGCTTTCAGGTAAGGAGTTATCTGCTGCAGCTGCACTTAGGCTTTTTAAATACACGTCAAAAGGTGTATTCATGGAAGGTACCTTTAAGGATACCTGAGCTGCGGCTATTGACTGCGTTTTTGACTCGACACTGTCATTGCCCCCCTTATTAAAAAGCGCGGCGATTTTTCTGAAAAGACCACCTTCGCTGTCAGCCGTTGTACCCTCAATCCTGCTTTGCTCAGGGATCGGCATCGAGCCGCCGGTGGTAACACTTGATGCAACTGATGGCAGAGGACTAGCTGCTATATTATCAAAGCTTTTTTCCCAGGACTTATCTGTATCAGGTAATGTATCTTTATTTCTGCCAGGGATCTCATCTTTAACCATGGCTTTTAAAGAGCTGGCCGAAACAGTGGATTTTTGGATTAGATCAGGGATTTCATGTTGCTTTTTGCTGATATTTTGAGAGTTGCTGTTATCTAATGCTTTAGCGTTGGCTACTGCCATCTGCGAAAGCTTTGGATCCTGTGCAGCCTGATCTTTTACATTTTTATCAGCTGCGCCTTTTAATGTCACATCATTTTTAAGCTCTACATCATCAGCAAAGGCTGTATCCCTGATAAATGCATTAAAGGCGGTATCTGCCGGACGCTTTTCATCTGCCGGGGATACTTTTCGGACCATGTCTGGATCCTGAGGGCATTCTTCAGCTGAATTTAACTTGCTGTTGACGTAAGCACTGTCATTCTCAGCTGATATCTGCGGATCTTCAGGATCTGCTGCTATCTTTTCAGCAGATTGAGCCTCCTGAGCTTTATTCCCGGTCTTTACTGATAAATCTTCCCAGGTATTGTTTTGTTCATCAAATGATAGTTTCTGCTCACTGATTAAATTTTTTTTTAAAGCAGGATCCTGAGTATTATCATCTGTCTCATCCTCAGTAGCTTCTTTAATTTTACCTGTGTTAGCGTCTTTTAAGACACTATCCTTAACTTTGACTGTATCATCCACTGCCTTTGAAGCAGTTGTTTCATCCTCATTTAAATTTTGATCATCTAAAGCAAGCTCTGTGCTGTCAGCTGCGTTTTTATTTGCACCATCTTCATCCATCAGACGCTGCTGCTCTGATAGGACCTGTGATATCACCCGCTTTGAGCTTAAAGCCTGGGCCTCAGATACTGCCGCAAAGGCTTTAAGCTCCTCCTGATTGAAATCCTGCAGCGGTAAATCCATACCGGGAACGGTAGCGAGACTTCCAAAAAATGAGCTTTGTACAGCGGAGTAGGAAATTTTTACCTGAGCATTATTGAGATTTGAAATATTTGACGCTGCAGCATTATCACTTTTAAGCGTATTTAAATTATTCTGAGATGTTATGCTCTGCTTTGACAGGCCTGCTTTTTCATCAGGAGACGGTGCAGGATCCGGAAGCTTACCGTCCTGAGCAATTTTCTGTCTTTCGCTTCTGAACTGACGCTCAAGCGATGATGCGCGGGATGCTAGCTCACGCAGCTTAGAGGAGCCTTGATTGTCATAGGATGTGTTGCCGGTACTGTTTTTATTAGAGCTTTCAGTACGGATTAAATTACTGCGTCGGGCTTTTTCTGCAGCTCTTGCTATGATCTGCTTTATTCTCTCAGAGGGCTCTGAAGAGAGGCTGATATTCTCGTTTTGTAAGTCACTGTTTTTCTTAAAGATATCAAGATAGGTGCTGTTATCTTTGCCGGCAGAGGTTTTAAATGATGCATTCTGACCGCTTTGCTGATCAGGCTCTTCTTTTGAAGCATAAGGTTCAGCTTTGACAACAGCTTCAGCACTGGTGGTATAGCCTTTTAGTTCCTTTAATACATCCTGCGAGTTATCGCGTATAAAGGACACTGTGCTCTTTAAAACACGGGTAGTGGCATTCTTCTCACTAAAAGCAGGCTCATCTGCACTTATATAGATCCCGCGTACTGACAGATCACGGATAAGACCTGCTCCCATATTTTTATGAGAGCTCAGCTCAGATAAAGCCTCTGCTACAGCTTTGGCAAGGGCATTGCCGGTATCCGATCCCTCCCTGAGTGTAGCAGGAAGATCCTGAAAAGCTTTCTTTAAATTCGAGCTTGCATCCTTAGCACGAACAAAACTGTCAGCAGTTGATAAAATCCTTGCCGTTGTATCCTGAAGATTTTTATCCCGGTCAATTAATTTGCAGCTTAAATTGGTGTAGGGAAAATCCTGACAGCCTTTATTTGCCAGAGAGTTTAGCTCCTCATCAGAGAGAACAAGGCTTTTAGTGAGATTTGCATGCAGTGAATTTAGCGTGCGCTGTAATCCTTCACCTACATGCGGACGCTCTCTTGCAAGATTTTGCAGGTAATTTTGTGCACTTAATCGGTTTAACTGAGCATTAATTTGTTGATTTTTAGTATCTTCAGCATTGTTTTTTATTCCTGTCGCGGTGTTTTTCTCTGTTTTCAGCTCAGTTGTTTGCATGATTTAGCCTGTTAACTCTCGACATTTGCTATAGGTTGTCTGTTTTTACTAAAAGTACAATTTGCTAAAATATATTATAGCGTGCGTCTGCTGTATTGCAGATGTTCAGAATGTTTTAGAGGTTTTTATGTTAAAAAGAGTAGCTTGCGTGATAGCAATGACAGCTTCATTGTGTATATCATCAGGTGCGATTGCCCAGCACACGAGTTTTAATCCTATGGCTCCGCGTCAGATTTATCAGCAGCTCTCTGAGGCCGACTACAGCTACGGCTATTCTATTTTGCCCGGTAATTCCATTGACGGCATTGAGCCTGCCAACCGTTATATCGGCTGGTCTGTAAATTATTATGTGCTTGATCGCTATTTTTTAAGACCTGTTGCTCACGGCTATGCGCATCTGCCGCAGTTTATGCAGGATGGTGTGGGCAATTTCTTCTCTAATGTCTCTGAGATAAACAATACCCTCAATAATCTTCTTTTAGGGCGTTTTGCAGATTCTGCCACCTCCTTTGGCCGTCTGCTTATCAACTCAACTCTGGGACTGTTAGGTCTTTTTGATCCTGCCTCTCATATGGGACTGCAGAAGCATGCCATGAAGATGAATACCGTATTAGGTAAGGCCGGAGTGGATCAGGGTGAATATCTGATGGTGCCGTTTATGGGACCTACCACAGAGCGTAATTTGCATGCTTCAACTGCCGATAACTGGTATTACTATGTCTTAAATGAGCCCTTCATTACGGCAGCCTGCTATTTAATTGAAGGAATTCATACCCGTGCTCAATATATCTCGCAGGAGAAATTTATTGATGACGCAGTTGATCCTTATGCACAGCTAAAGCAGATTTATCTGTCTCATGAGCAGGGACTGGTCGATCCTGATGCCGCGCTGGATGATAAACAGACCGTAGATGATGCCTACCTAGATGAGATTGATGAGAATTAAAAAATGAAAGTGAATTCTTCATCCTTAGACGAGCTTCGCGGTCGCATCGATGAGTGCGATGAGATTTTATTCAGACTCCTGGCAAGACGTCAGGAGCTTGTGAAACAGGCGGCTGTTGCCAAGGTAGAGCATAAGGATGCAGCCTACTCTACAGCCCGTGAGCAGTATTTAATTGAAAGCCGTGAGGAGATGGCGCAGAGGGCAGGACTTCCGAAGGGGTTTGCCTCTGATCTTATCCGCAGAGTGCTGCGTGAGAGCTATCAAAGCTCAGGCACCGGAGCCTACCCCCGTCTTATGCCTTATGACGGCGATGTGGTCATAGTAGGTGGCAACGGCGGCATGGGTAAGATCTTCAGAAAATATTTTGAAGCCTCGGGTTACAGGGTATTCTGCTTCGGACACAGCGGATGGGATAAGGCTCCTGAGTATTTTAAAAATGCAAAAATAGTTATTATTACGGTACCCATTGATGTTACTGAAGATATCATCAGACAGTGTGAACCTTTTTTGCGCGAGGATATGATCCTGTGCGATCTGACATCAGTCAAGGCTCCCATTGTAAAGTGCATGCTTGAGCATCATAAGGGACCTGTTTTAGGTCTGCATCCTATGTTCGGACCTGATATAAAAAATCTGGTAAAACAGGTTATAGTGACGGTTCCAGCCCGCTTTAGGGAAAAAAGTGCATTTTTGGTAAAGCAGCTTGAGCTGTGGGGGGCACGCACCGTAGACTGTGATGCAGCCGGGCATGACAAGGCAATGAGCATTATTCAGGCCCTAAGACACTTTACCACCTATGCCTATGGTACCTTTATGGCATCCACTAATGCGGATCTGCATAAGCTTCTGGAGCTGAGCTCACCTATTTACCGTCTGGAGCTTATGATGGTCGGGCGCCTGTTTGCTCAGGATCCGCGCCTCTATGCAGATATCATCATGTCATCTGAGGACAATTTAAAGCTGGTATCTGACTATATTGCAAGCTTAAAGCCTGAATTAGAGGTGGTTGCAAAAAAGGATGCTCAGGAATTTGAACGGCGCTTCTTAAAGGCCCGCGCTTACTTTGGTGAGTTATCTGAGCAATTTTTAAAGGAAAGTTGCAATTTGCTAGCCTCAGCACAGGATCAGCGCTGAAAATTAGTGTATATATAAGCGGTTGTGATAAATGTTAAAATTTGTCACCTGCGGTTTTATTTTCTAGGCGGGATCTTTTTCTAAGGTATCTCAATATATTCGCTCATACCTGCCTTAAATTATAAATATGAAATTTCTTAAAAGCATTATCATAATTGCGTTTTATGCCCTGATAATTCAGGTAGTTGCAGGCTGTGATGAGCCTTCGCAGCAGAACACGGCAACGACAGAAAACCTGCCTGTGATCACTGTCGGCAGTGATATCTATCCGCCCTTTAATTATCTTGATGAAGATGGCAAACCTACTGGTATTGATATTGAGCTTGCAAAAGAGGCTTTTCACCGCATGGGCTACAGGGTAAGAATAACCCGGATCGACTGGGAGATGAAAACACAGCTTGTAGACAGCGGGCAGATTGATGCAATCTGGGGATGCTTTTCCATGGAGGGACGTCTTGCTGATTACCGCTGGGCCGGCCCTTATATGGTGAGTAATCAGGCTGTTGCAGTAAATCAAAACACTCAAATCTACAGACTGGCTGATCTTTCAGGGAAAAATGTGGTCGTGCAATCCACATCGAAACCTGATGAGATATTTTCAAAGAGAACGGATAAAAGAATACCTCTCGTACGCAACCTCATCAGCATGGAGGATCGTGCGCTAATGTTTATGTTTTTAGGCAAGGGGTATGCTGATGCCGTAGCAACTCATGAGACCACAATTCTGCAGTACATGAAGGATTACAATGCCAGGTTCAGAATTTTAAAGGAGCCACTGATGAGAGTTGGGATCGGGGTTGCTTTTTCAAAACATGATACCCGCGGGATCTGTGAAAGATTAGATAAGACTCTGGATGAAATGCGCTTAGACGGCACTTCTGAAAAAATAATCAGCAAATATTTAGGTGATCCTGCCAGATTTTTAGAGGTAAGTGATCTTGCTTATTAAGAAAGAGACATTAAAGAAGACAAACCTTCTGGCAAGCATTGCTCTGGTGTTTGGTTTATTCATTATCACTGCTGCAGGTGGCATTTCTATCCTGCATGACAGATTAGAGCTTGAAGAGTCCATGGTTAAGACTGTCAATTATATGAAGACGCAGTGCTCAACCTATACCAGATTCAATGAATCAAATGAATCTCAAAGTCTGCTCAGATCAATTGAAAATTCCCGTCAAATCAGTAAAAAAATTGCCAGTAGCGTAGGAGCTGGAGAGACTTTAAATTCATCACTGCTACGTAATCTTGCCAAGGAGTTCTGGGTAAGTGGTGTAGTTGTATTAGATAAGAATGGCAATATTATCTCTGAATACCACGATCATCCGGCGATCGGCAGCATCTTAAACAGGGACTTACACAAGGATATTGTCTTAGATACCGCAGTTTATCCTCAAAAAGCCTACACCAGCCGAATTCGTATCTATGATGGTGGCCATATAGACTATGGTGCCAGTTCAAGAACGGATGAAAAAGGCATTGTTGTAGCCTATTTTTACACCAGTGCAGAATATGCACAAAGCTATACCTTAAGCCTGCAGAGCTTATTATCAGGTTACAGTATCTCATCTGAAGCTATTCTTGTTGTTGCTGATGAAGGGCGGATTATAGCAAGTAACGATACCTCTCTTGTTGGTCAAAGCACCAGAAATAATGTCAAGCTTCAGGAGCTAAAGGGCAGGGCTGACAGCACTCATGTTTCACTGATTAAGGCTGACGGCAGATATTATTTAGGGATCATGCTCAAGCAGAGAACTCATTACATTTATGAATATGTTCCCTTTTCTAAAATGTTTCAAACAATGCCACAAAACATCATGCTGGCTATGATCGTCTATCTGCTCATACTGTTTTGCTTTTATGTCTATTCACGCAGGGCAAACAGGGAATATGAGCTGTTGCAGGTAGCACGGGACAAAATCTATAAGAAAAGATTAAAAGAGGAAGCTCAGAAGGCTGCGGCTGCCAATACGGCCAAAACACGTTTCCTGCAGCGTATGAGTCATGATATCAGAACTCCCATTAACGGTATCTGCGGTATGCTTGAGGTGGCTGAGCATTATAAGCATGACTTGGAAAAACAGGAGGAATGCCGCTCTAAGATCAGGGTCGCGGCCAATCTTCTGCTTGAGCTCGTCAATGAAGTTCTGGACATGGGAAAACTTGAGTCAGGAAATATCATATTAGAGGAAGTGCCTTTTAATCTTAAAAATGTAGCTATGGAGGTTACAACGGTTATTGAAAAATTAGCCACCGAACGCGGGATACGTATCATTTACGGAGATGATAATGTTACTCACTGGAATTTAATCGGCAGTCCTGTACATGTAAAAAGGGTACTGATGAATATTCTTGGTAATGCGGTCAAATATAATAAAGAGCATGGCAAGATCGTGATCAAGTACCATGAGTGCAGTGTGGTTGATGATACCGTTACTATAGAATTTTCCTGTGAGGATAACGGGATCGGTAT
The DNA here is from genome assembly GCA_963622535.1 of Akkermansia muciniphila. Taxonomy (GTDB): domain Bacteria; phylum Pseudomonadota; class Gammaproteobacteria; order Enterobacterales; family Succinivibrionaceae; genus Succinivibrio. Next base: position 2,384 of record CAVFIO010000053.1, on the reverse strand, counting down.
GACTCCTGAATTTAAAGAGAAGATCTTTGAACCTTTTGCACAGGAAAATACCGAAAATCAATCAAAATATGCCGGAAGTGGACTGGGGATGGCTATCAGCAAAGCTCTGGTAGAGAAAATGGGAGGAACCATAGGTGTTGAGAGCAGTAAGGGTATGGGTACCAGATTTAATGTTTCCATTCCCTTTAAGATTGCATCTGCATCTGCATCTGCATCTGCATCTGCATCTGCATCTGCTCTGACTAATTCAATTAAAAATCTTCATATTCTGTTAGTTGAGGATAATGAGTTAAATATGGAGATATCCTCTTTTATGTTAGAGAAGGAAGATGCTGTTGTAACCAAGGCTTATAACGGGCAGGAGGCTTTTGACAAATTCAAGGCTTCAGATGAGGGGTATTTTGATGTTATTTTAATGGATGTCATGATGCCGGTTGCAGACGGTTATGAAGCTACCAGGAAGATCCGGGCTCTTACGCGTAGTGATGCCAGAGACATTCCTATTATTGCCATGACTGCCAATGCCTTTATTGAAGATAAAATCAAGGCACTGGATGCAGGCATGACCGAGCATCTGGCCAAACCTTTAACTGCAAATCAGGTAATAAGTACTATTGCTGCTCTGGCAGGTAACCGCGGGCATTAGGATATTTCATTCAAAGGTGATATAAAGGTTGAATAACAGGATCCGTTTTTAATGATAAAAAAAGCACAATTTTAGAGCTGGCATAAATTTTTATAAAAAAACTTGTTTAAGATCAAAATATTCACTATTATGCGCGCTGTGCAAATTCTTTAGGAATAAACACCTAGAGAATTTTTTTTATTTATTATCAGAAGCTTTTATCATGATCATCAGACAATTAGCTATTATTTTCGGTTGTCTTGCGCTCGGCGAACTGATCATTTTTCTCACCGGCCTTCCAATCCCGTCAAGCATCGTTGGTATGCTCCTTTTAACAGCTGCGCTTAAATTCAAGATCCTTCGTCTTGAATGGGTACAGGGTATTTCTGATTTTCTGGTTGGTACTATGGGCTTTTTCTTTGTACCACCAGGAGTTGCTGTAATGCTGCATTTTAAACTTATTCAGGCTGAGCTCTGGCCGATCCTTACTGCAACTGTCGTATCCACACTTCTGGTGTTAGCTGTTACCGGCTGGGTTCATCAATGCTACAGCGGTGCTGAGCGCCGTGTTAAGCAGAAATTCGGCAAAAATAAGGACGATAATACTGTTGAGAACAGGGATGAGGAGGCTTAATCATGAATGCTTATTTTGAAAATGAGTTTTTTCTTATAGCCTTTACCTTCTGCTGCTATTTCGTAGGCAAACTTCTGCGTAAGTATACCGGATGGGTGATCATGAACCCCATTTTGGTGGCGATCATCTGTGTGATCGTATTTTTGAAGGTTACCGGCGTACATTATGAGGCCTATGCACAGGGTGCTCATATGATTGATTTCTGGTTACGTCCTGCGGTGGTAGCACTGGGAGTGCCTCTTTATTTACAGCTGTCAACCATTAAGAAGAATCTGGTGCCCATTCTGCTTGCTGAACTGGTAGGATGCGTGGTAGGACTTGTATCCGTGGTCTATATTGCAAAAGAAATGGGAGCCTCACGTGAGGTGATCATGTCCCTTGCACCAAAATCTGTAACAACACCTATTGCCATGGAGGTTACAAAAACCCTAGGCGGTATTCCGTCTCTAACCGCAGCCGTGGTGGTGTGCGTTGGACTCCTATGTGCTATTTTCGGTTACAGAACTATGGGCTTTGCAAGGGTGCGTCATCCGGTGGCACAGGGGCTTTCCATGGGAACGGCTGCTCATGCCTTGGGTACTGCAACTTCAATGGATAAAAGCAAGGAACATGGTGCCTACGCTAGTCTTGGACTGACCTTAAACGGTCTTTTGACTGCAGTGCTGGCTCCGATTATTATTCCTATTTTGGGAATATAAAATGTAAAAACAACTCAGGGGATCTTGGTCAGGGCGGAGATCCCCTGTTCTATGCTGTTAAAAATATAAGACTAATCTGCCTTTTTGGCAGTTAATCCGGACTTTGTTTGTAATCTTACTGCCTCAAGGTTATTAACAGATTTCGATATTGTTGTTTCTGGCTAGATCGAGCAGTTTTTCCCTGGGAAGCTCTACAGTTTCCATAATAAAATCCAATGACATTCCCATCTTCATAAGTTTAATTGCAACTTGAGCAGCCATATTTTCCTGGCCTTTTATTCTGCCTTCTTCCTGAGCCATTGCTATACCTATTTGTATGCCTTGTTTTCTATAATATGCGTCTCTGGAGATACGGTCGAGCTCAGCTCTTTCCTCCTGAGCCTTTATCCATCTACGTATGAATTCTTTGGAAAAGTTACTGCAAGAT
>CAVFIO010000052.1:0-13798 GCA_963622535.1 Akkermansia muciniphila | reverse complement strand
GAGTAAGGTCTTGCCAAAGCGTCTTGGTCTTGAGAGAAAGAAATAGCCGTTAGTTATATTAGCGAGTTCATAAATTATCGCTGTCTTATCAACATAAATTTTCTTAGCATTACGCAACTGAGAAAATTCTGCCACTCCACGAGGAAGATATTTGAACTCGTCACTGTTCATTAGCTCGCCTTTCATCTCTTATTCCCTCTTACTAAAACAGCACTGTTTTCAAGCGTACCTTTTAATGCATTCGTAAAAGACCTCACCTGCAGACTGTTACATCCATCAGAATTAACCTTTGGATAACACCTGCTTTTCTGCCATCCAATCTAAACTTAACTGTACCGTTGCAAACAGACATTGCGGTAAAACATTCTGCTGTGCTCTAAAGTTAAGATTGTAAAATTTCACTCTCAGCATCTAAGCTTATCTTACACTACGTCTGCCATTTAAAATCAGCTTAACAGCGTCAATTGACGTTTTATCAGCACGCAGGATCTCCATTCTGGCGGTACCAAAGCTTAAAACCTCTCCATTCTCAGGAACACGCTGCAGACAGTCCAGAATAAACCCTGCTATGGTCTGATAATGCTCAGAAGCAGGCGCCTTAAAGCCGGTCAGACGGTAAACATCTGTCAGCGCAGCATTACCATCCACCCTGAAAACACCGTTTTCAAGCTTCACCACTTCAGGGATCTCAGATTGATCAGGAAGCTCTCCTGAAACCTCCTCCATAATATCGCGCAGTGTTACCACTCCCTCAAAGGATCCGAACTCATCATAGACAAAGCCTATATATTTCTTCTCAGCCCTGAATTTATCCAGTGCCTTGAGGATACTGACACTCTCCGGCAGAAACAAAGGCTGTACAACTATCTTCTGAAGCTCCTCCTGTGATACCTTATGCTCAACCCCCAAAGCCAGAACATCAGCTCTTTCCACATAGCCCTCCGGAGAATCCTTATGATCTCTAAGACATGCTATCAGGCGTGAATGTGTTGATCCGGTGGCCTTTTCCAGAATTTTTTCAGCAGGGGCATCTATCCTTAAGAATTCAAGATCATTTCTGGCGGTAAGCACGGCACGCACAGGAATTGACGAGAGCTGCAGCACTCTTGCAACCATATCCTTTTCTGACTGATTGAATACCCCGTCACCAGTCCCCTGTACGATGGCCTCTTTTAAGGATGAAACCTCTCCGGAGCGTGATCCCAAAAGACGTAATACCAGATTGGCCGCCAGCTCTCTGTTCTGCATGGAGCCGGTCTTTCCAAGTCCCAGCACATTGCGTCTTGCAATCTCGTTGAAGATCTCAATAAGCACAGAAAAGCCGATCGCCGCGTAGAGATAGCCCTTTGGCACCTCAACATGCAGGCCCTCCATAATAAGCGAAAAACCGATAAGCAATAAAAATCCCAGACAGAGTATCACCAGAGTAGGATGACGGGATACAACCGATGAAACGAGACTGGTTGCGGCAGTCATGGCAGCCATGGAGATGATCACCGCCGCCATCATGATGAAAACATGCTCAGTCATACCGACAGAGGTCACGATGGCATCTACAGAAAAAACGGCATCTAAAACCATGATCTGCACCGAGACCATCATAAGAGAGCTGCCGCCAGCACGTGACAGCGTCATGGCAGTCTCCTCTCCGCCCCCCTCAAGCTTCTGATGCAGATCAGCTGTTGCCTTGTATAAAAGAAACAGACCGCCTATCAGCATGACCGTATCACGTACGGTAAAGCCAATGCCGAAAAGAGTAAAAAGCGGTACGGTTACCGCTGCAGCATAGGCTGCAAACAGTAAGAGGAACAGTCTTATGACCACCGCACCGCCTATACCTATATAGCGGGCTCTGGCAGCCTGGGCAGGCGGCAGTTTCTGTGAAAGCAGTACTATGAACAGAAGGTTATCAAGTCCCATCACGATTTCCAATAAGGAAAGAGTGATAAGCCCCACCCAGCAGGACGGATCACCCATCCAGGCAAAATCAAATAAAACGTGAGAAGAATTCATAGTCTGTCACCTCTTAATGCAACATCTGGTGACGCAGTAATCATGGCTGTAGCCGGGGGATAAAAAAGCGGATTTATAGCTGCAACATCCGCAACTGTCTGCTGAGGGCACAAAAACTCCTGATCAAAGAATACTATGCTTGATTGTAGCAAAAAGATCATCACTTTGATGGTGATTCAACAATTTGAGAAAAGTTCATATTCCGGATCTGATACAGAAAAGATCCGGAATTTCAGGCAGGTAAAAATGAGTGCTATTTAGGAGATCTCAGGCTGCGTCCCTTTACATAGCTCGAGCGGACGTTTCTGTGAAGAGGCTTTGATCTGCGATCTCCCTCAGCGTTTTTCTGCCTTACTCCATGACCTCTGTCCTTTGAAAAGACCTCGTCATCAAAACGTCTTTCATTATTCTCACGGCGTTTGCCGAAGCTGTTGGCACTCTTTTTGTGTGCAAAGGATGATTTTGGCTTAAAGTCTTTTGCTCGCGGCTTACCGTACACCGTACTCTTTGCTGCATTCTTTGCAGAGCTCATTTCATCAGTGCCATCGCCAAAGGGATAGTCTGCCAAAGTCAGAGGCTCCATTGAAGCCTGCTCTCTTAGTTTGTTGACCTCACGCAGGGTGAGATCACGGTATTCACCTGTTCTTACCTTCGGATCAAGTGCTACGCCGCCGTAGCTGATACGGATGAGACGGCTTACCTTGCAGCCTACAGCCTCCCACAGACGTCTTACCTCACGCTTGCGACCTTCCTTCAGGGTACAGTCAAACCACAGGTTACGCCCGTCACCGCCCTTGAACTGCACCTTGTCAAAGTGAGCAGGACCATCCTCAAGCTGAACTTCCTTCTGCAGACTCTCAAGCTTGTCCTCAGAGACATCACCGTATACACGGGTGGCATATACACGCTCAATCCCGTGCTTAGGGTGCATCAGCGCATTTGCAAGAGCACCGTCGGTGGTAAACAGCAAAAGACCTGAGGTGTTGATATCCAGTCTGCCTATATATATCCAGCGTCCCTTGCCGGGATTTGGGAGATGATCAAAAACCGTAGGTCTGTCCTCAGGATCCTTTAAGGTGGTGAGCTCACCTTCCTTTTTGTGATACATCAGCACACGGCAGGAAACTCCACCCTCCCCGGGACGCAGCACCACCTTACCGTCAATGGTTACGGTGACATCATCCTCGATACGCTCACCGATCTTTGCCTGTACACCATTAACTGCTACACGTCCCCTGGCAATTAAATCCTCAATACCGCGACGTGAACCGACACCCTTGCGGGCAAGTACCTTTTGAAGTTTCTCGCTCATTAAAATCTCCTGAAAACGCCGCCATTATCTCACAACAGCCCCTGAAGTAGAAAAGCTTCCTGCAGCAGGCCTGAATTTTCTGACATCGTGCTAGAATTTATGCACATATTTGGAGGATGCAATGGCAGATAATCAGGATCCTAATGCCTTTGAAAGTGCAAATTTTACTATCATGGGCATGGCCTTCAGCCTGAAGGTCAGAAAAAAGGAAGTAAACTCGCTCATGCAGGCAGTAAGGGATCTGCAGGAGCGTTCATCGGCCCTTTTGAGATCCAATCCTAATCTTACTCCGCCGCAGGCTGCAGTACTGATCGCCCTTAATGTTCAGACGGATTTAAACGAGATCCTCTCTAACAACACTCCTTTTCAGGACAGGGCCTTTGACCTCGTGCACAAATCACGCAGACTTTTAAATCAGGGACTGCGCGGCAGCGGTAACGACAAGCAGTCATCAGAAAAGTTTAACAGTCCGTTATGAAAGAGCATAAACAGGATCTTTACGCTATCCGTCATGAGCTTTTAAAAAAAAGGCGCAGTCTTGGTGAGGATGAATGTAAAAGGGCCGGGCAGGCAGTATTAAGACAGCTTCTCTCAAAGCCTCTTTTTAATGATGATAATCATACCTGCCTTAGCGTAGCCATCTACAGTGCACTTGCAGGGGAGATCCCTACTTCTGATATTTTTTTAAAGCTCAGAGAGCTAGGACACACTCTTGCCTATCCGACAGTTGAAAGCACAGGCGGCGGACTTATGAATTTTTATGAGGTGGAAAGCCTCTCCTCTTTGCAAAGCGGTGCCTACGGGATCCTGGAGCCTCATTGTGATCCTGAAAGATTAGTAGAGCCCTGCTCCTTTGATGTCATGCTGATCCCGCTGGTAGGCTTTGACAGAAACGGCAACCGTCTGGGCATGGGGGGCGGTTTTTATGATAGATTTTTAAAAAAACTAAAACCTCAATGCATAAAAATCGGCATTGCCCATGACTTTCAGGAAATAGCTGAGATAGCGGTGAGAGAGTGGGACGTGCCCCTAGATGAGATAATCACCCCCACACGTGATCTGCAGTTTGACCGCTGGCAGACTCCTGAAACCCCGAACCGTCCTAATTATCCTCAGCCACCTGACGGTTTGAGGCTGAATGCTGCTTATCAAGCATCTGGAAAAACAGCGCCATCGGCATAGGTTTTGAAAAGGCATAGCCCTGACCGTAGTTACAGCCTGATTGCAGCAGCATATTCTCCTGCTCGGCAGACTCGACACCCTCGCAGATCACCTTGATATCAACGCTGCGGCACAGTCTGACAACTCCGGTGAAGATCTTGCGGGCCTTTTCTGATTTCATCGCCGCATTCAGCATATCCATATCGATCTTGACCGTATCCACCGGCAGCATCAGCAATGATGATACCGAGGAATAGCCCTTGGAAAAGTCATCCATGGAGAAGGTATATCCGAGATCGATAAGCCTGTTCATAATGGATTCGGCATTACGGCGCGGATCCTTGGAATTTATGTCAAAGAAGGCCGACTCGGTCACCTCAAGCTCCACAAAGCCCTCAGGGAGTGGGATCTTATCTACGAGGCTCTTCATACGGTTGAGATAGTTGTCTTCACTGAAGTGTATACCTGACTGATTTACCGAGATCGGCACACACAGCTTTGAATCACGGCTGCGTGATTGCTGCATCTCACGTATCTTGGTAAGCATATAGTAATCAAGCTCGATCACAAAGGCATTCTTTTCAAAAAGCGGCACAAACTCGCCAGGCTGCATAAACCCGAGCTCCGGAGAGCGCCAGCGCACGAGGGCCTCACCTCCGATGATACGGCGTGAACGTATGGCATATTTCGGCTGGATCCACACCTCAAACTCGTTTTCAGCAAGAGCCTTGTCCATAAGATCCTCAATACGCTTGTGCTTGACGCGGATCTGCTCAATCTTTTCATTATAGACGCTGTACTGCAGTCCCTTGGTGGAGGCATCATCAAGAGCCATCTGTGCCGACACTATCGCATTCTGCATGGAGATCCTTGTTTTCAGATCAAGGGTACAGATGCCGGCAACCGTCTTGATATTGACGCTCACTCCGGACACGGCAAAAAGACGGTCAGCACGCTCAAAATCCTGCATCAGTGTCTCAAAGCTCATGCCCTGCTTTAAAATACCCAGAATATATATACCCTCAAGCTCCGAGGCTGCCGCATACTCCATGATCCAGGGGAAGGTATCATGCAATTTCCCTATCCACTTGCACTCACCCTCTGACAGATGACGGGCCTCATAGTTCTTAACCAGGAGCTCCTTGTGCTTAATCTTCACGATCATCACAAAGGCTGTGTCCGGTCCGCTGCGTAAATTGGTCCTATCGATGATCTTGGGGATCTGCTCTTCAAACCATCTGATATTGTGCAGCCCCGTCATAACATTTTTGTAGTACACCGATTTGAGAGACAGCAGGGCACGGCGGCGATCCATCATGAGGTAGGACATAAGCGCAATTACCAGCACCAGAGGCACTGAAATAAAACCTATAGAGCGTAAGGGATAGCTGTACACCAGATCAAGGATATTTGAACGGCGCATGGATTCAAATTCAATTTCATTTGAAAGACGGCGCACGTTCGGCTTGTCAAGATGAGCTATTTCCTTATTTAAAATCCTGACCAGCATAGGATCACAGCGGGCACTGATACCCATGGCTATCTGACGGGAGAATACCACCGAGCCGTTGGTTCTCAAATTTCTGTGCCCGGAGTCCTCAATCTGTGTCTGCGCGATGAGGCTCTTCATAAAGGTTACATCCGCAACACCGTTAGCTACCGCATCAACACAGTCGCGAATGGTTGAAAAATAAGAGATATCCTCCCGCGGGAAACGCTTTTCAATATATTCTGCGGTAAAGAAATATCCGTAGGGGGCCGCGATCTTAGGCTTTTCAGGCATACCGCCTGCACGCGTCACCGAAACATAATCCACATCCAGAAAGGGGGAGGTAATACGCATGTTCTTCTGACGGGCCCAGTTGTAGTCAGAGTAGAGATCGATAACCACATCGGCCTGACCGTTGGCTATCATTTCAAACATGTCGGTAATGTTTTCAGATTCTATAACCTCGAATTTAATGCCCAGATCATGCTCGAATATCCTGGTGATATCAGACAGCAGTCCCTTATGTCTGCCGTTTTTAAAATAGGAAAAAGGCTCCTGAAAGGAGCTTGCCACAGCTCTGATAACCCGGCGCTGATTTAAGAAATTCAATTCATCATCAGTTAAAATCAGGGGCTCACCTGAAAGAAAATATTTGATATTGAGGATATTCTCAAGCCAGGGCTCAGAGGCGTGCATACGGTTTATCGAGTTTGTGATCTGCTCTTTTAAGGTCTCGTTTCCCTTTTTCACCGCAAGGTAGACATCCGCATCATAGAGCTCTGCCACAATAGGCAGTGAAACACTGCGGCGCATGGATTCAATGATCATGCCCTCAAGTGTACCCTGCCGGTAGGCCTCAAACATCTGAGAGCCTGAATCATAACCCTCAAAAACAAGATTTCTTACCTCTTTAAATCCTCTTTGTGACAGAGCCTCACGTATGCTCTGCTCATCATTACACCTTCTGACATAGCCTACCCTTTGAGGATTTGATGCATAAAGTGAAGCTCTGCCGTGACGCAGGCCTAAAAAAACTGCCGCCTTGGCAACCTTGATGGGAATGATTTCATAGGGAAATTCAGAAATTCTGGTATGCGAGGAGATCACCACCGGAATTACATCTACCTGCTCTCTTGTAAGAAAATCCATGCATTCGTTGATCTCGCACTGCTGATATTCAACGCGGCGGGCAGAGTAATTGGACAGAGCCTCCATATAGTCAAAAAGAAAGCCTGAAAAACGCCCCGAGGAGCTTTCAAGCTCGAAATAATCAGGAGAGCTGTAAAAGCCAAAGATCAGGGATTCGGAGGCGTTGACCTTAAAAACAGATAAGAACAGCAAGAGCAGGATAAAAAGAGCTTTAAATTTTTTTAACAAAGAGAATATGACAGTTCTCATCTGCTGTCCTTACTTGTTTTAAACCGGAACACAAATTTTTTTCACGTCTGAAAGTATAACGCATGTAGCAGGCGCTTTTTTTGACCGAGGCACCAAGAGCGCAAATCAGCAGGCTTTGATCACACTTTAAGGATGCAGAATGCACAGCGTAAAAGCTTTGAGCATAAAAATAAAAAGGGATCATGAACGAAAAGTCCGATGATCCCTTGATGAAAAGATCAGATGTTATTCTGCAGGAGGAGCGTCGTTTGCCGGGGCATCAGTTGCAGGAGCATCAGATCCTGCTGCAGGAGCTGCAGTCTGGGCACTATCAGCACCGCCTAAATTTGAGAAATCGGAGGAATTTTCAGAGTGGGCACTCTTTTGCATCCAGCCGATTGCAAGACATATAGCAAAGAAGGCGATGATCAGAAACCAGGTGGAACGGGTCAGGAAGTTGCCTGAACCTGCTGAGCCGAAAACAGTCTGAGATGCGCCCTGGCCAAAGGATGCGCCCATACCGGCACCCTTGCCCTGCTGTACAAGGATCAGCGCGATCATAGCCACGCAGATCAAAAGAAAAATTACGATAGCAACTTCGTACATGTTAATCGTTCCTAAAAAGATATTGCCTTAAGCGGCGTAATGGTATCAGGGAAAAAGGCTGTTTTCAAGCGTTTTCACCTTCAGATCTGTGCACAATTACATTGGCAATGCGCTGTGCATAATTATGCACGCTCTCCATCTCCTCACCCTCAACCATAACACGCACTACAGGCTCGGTGCCTGATTTGCGCAAGAGCACGCGTCCACGGGAGGAAAGCTCCTTTTCAACAGCTCTTACCTCTGAGAGCACCTGAGCGTCATTTAAGGCATCAAAGGCCGAGCTCATGCGCACATTGATAAGATCCTGCGGGTACATGGTAAGATCTGCTGACAGCTCGGCAACATTTCTGCCCTGACGGATACAGGCCTTGAGCACCTGCAACGCTGACACTATGGCATCGCCCGTGGTTACATAATCAAGGCATATAACATGACCGCTGTTCTCACCGCCTAGGTGCCAGCCCTTTTGCAGAAGCATCTCCATGACATAGCGATCACCCACTGCCGAGCGGGCAAACTCAATGTGCTCACGCGCAAGTGCCTGCTCAAGACCAAGATTTGTCATGAGAGTGCCGACCACACCGCCGTGCAGCTTGTTCTGAGAGTTACGATCCATGGCAATTATGTACATGATATTGTCGCCGTCACGGACATTACCCTTGCTATCTACCATGATCAGACGATCACCGTCACCGTCAAATGCAAGACCTAAATCAGCCTTTTCACTTAAAACTCTGGCAGCTAAGGCCTGAGGATGAGTAGATCCCACACCGTCATTGATGTTAATACCGTTTGGCTTATCTCCCATAACGATGACATCAGCACCAAGCTCGCCAAATACCAGCGGCGCAATATGATAGGTGGCACCGTTGGCACAGTCCAGGACAATCTTCAAGCCGGCAAGGCTTGCATGTCCGAAGGTTGATTTACAGAATTCAATATAACGCCCGGGGGCATCATCCTGACGGAAGGCATGCCCGAAATCAGAGGGATCACAGACATCAAGGCTTCCTGAATCTAAAAGAGCCTCGATTTCAAGCTCGGTTTCATCCGGAAGCTTGGTACCCTCTGCCGAGAAAAACTTAATACCGTTATCAAAATAAGGGTTATGCGAGGCTGAAATCACCACGCCTAAATCTGCTCTGAAGGCACGGGTAAGATAGGATACGGCAGGAGTAGGCATGGGGCCTAGCATCACAGGAGACATGCCGGATGCACAGAAGCCTGATTCTAAAGCAGCCTCAAGCATATAGCCGCTAAGACGGGTATCCTTGCCGATGATGACACGGCCGCCTGATCTCTTTCCTAAAACCTTACCTGCAGCCATACCAAGCTTTAAGGCAAAATCAGGAGTAATAGGATAGGTTCCAACCCGTCCTCTCACACCGTCGGTGCCGAAATATTTTCTCTTAGCCATAAGTTCAAACTCAGAAATCCAAAATTAAAACGCAATTGAAAAGGGAGCAGAAAAAAAAAGCTCAGTGATCAGGCCCCAAGCACTAATCTGTTACTTTCTGCTCTTACGCATTCTGAAGGCATCACGCATTTTTATAAAGCGTCTGATGATCCCCTTTGACAGCTGATGAGGTCTGGCAGTGCAGGCTGCAAGCTGCCAGGTTGCAAGAGCCAGACTCACATCACGCACATTATCCGTACGGATGATGCTGACACCATGGGAAGCACCGAACAGCGAGGCGGTAAGACCTGCCACAGAGGAGACATTACCGCCGGGCACAACATCAAAGGGTAAATTCTGCGGCACGCTCATGCACAGCGGCAGACCGAAGCTTTTTAAGGATTCAATTCTTCCCAGAAGATGCAATGCAGAATCCACACGTAACACATTTCCCAAAAAGGGATCGAGTATCACCTGACGTCTTTGCATGCCCTGCTCTAAGGCATAATCAATACGCTCATAGAAAAACTCAGATACAGCCGCCACCACATCAGATGCGGATGATGCTATGCCCTTGCAGGCTATGATCACAGGGATCTTGTATTTTGCAATCACGGAGGCTGCCTTTTCATCACTGAGCGCACTTTCATCAATGATGAATTCAGCGCCGTTCTGACAGCAAAGCTCCATAACAGAGGCGCAGGTGGTAGCGACACCTACACAGAGGCCGCTTGCAACCAGCACCCGCAGTACGGGCAGCAGCAGATCTGCCTCAAGCTCGGCGCTGCCGCCGTCCTGAGGCTCAATGCTGAGATCAATAAGCTCAGCGCCCTGAGATGCAAGTGTCAGAGCCTGATCCTTGTAAAAGTCAGGATCCTGAAGCTCAGCCTCACGGATCACTATCGAGCCTGACACATGTACTATGTCCCCTCTAAGACGGCGCTGCTCAAATACAGTTTTCATGGTAACCCCAGCTTAATCCTTTTTATCTGAGCTGTCGGCGCTTTCTTTTTTTGGAGCAGGATCTGAGGCACCGGTATTCTCCTGATGAACTTCAGCAGTATCCTTCACCTTCGGATCACCATCAGCCTTATCTGACGGCTTGTCATAGCTCTTTGCCGGATCGTAATCGGCTGTCGGTGCACGTACGGCACGGCGGTTCATCAGATCATCAATCTGCAGACCGTCCAGAGTCTCATACTTCATGAGGGCATCCTTCATGCTCTCAAGAATATCGCGGTTAGCCTCCAGAAGCTCCTGTGCCTTTTTATAGCAGGAATTGATGATGCTGCTTACCTCATCATCGATGATACGGCGGGTATCATCAGATACAGCCACCATTGCCGTAGAGCCGCCGCCTAAATAGGCACCGGCCTCATTGTCATGCTCATACTGCATAGGAGGCAGCTTCTCTGAAAAGCCCCAGCGGGTGATCATGCGGCGGGCAATATCGGTTGCTCTTTCAATATCATTAGATGCACCGGTGGTCACCTTGTCCTTACCAAAGATCAGATCCTCAGCGATACGGCCTGCAAACAATGTGCTGATATTAGAGAGCAGATACTGACGGCTCTGAGATACTCTGTCCTGTTCAGGCAGATACATGGTTACACCAAGAGCACGACCGCGGGGAATAATAGAAACCTTATACACAGGATCATGCTCAGGCATCAGACGGCCTACGATAGTGTGTCCGGCCTCATGATAGGCAGTGTTCTCCTTTTCATGCTCTGACATGGCCATGGAGCGGCGCTCAGCGCCCATCAGGATCTTATCCTTGGCAGTCTCAAACTCATGCATGGAGACTACACGCAGATTATTGCGGCCTGCCATGAGAGCAGCCTCATTGACCAGATTTGCCAGATCTGCACCTGAAAAACCGGGAGTACCGCGGGCTAAAACAGATGCATCAACATCATTGGCAAGCGGCACCTTGCGCATATGCACCTTCAAAATCTGCTCACGGCCTCTGACATCAGGAAGGCCTACCACCACCTGACGGTCAAAACGGCCGGGGCGCAGCAGTGCCGGATCGAGAACATCCGGACGGTTGGTTGCAGCAATAACGATAACAGCCTCATTACCGTCAAAGCCATCCATTTCAACCAGCATCTGATTTAGGGTCTGCTCACGCTCATCATGACCGCCGCCCATACCGGCACCGCGCTTGCGGCCGACAGCATCGATTTCGTCAATAAAGATAATGCACGGGCAGTTCTTTTTGGCTGTGGCAAAGAGATCACGTACACGTGAGGCACCGACACCTACGAACATCTCCACAAAGTCAGAGCCTGAAATTGAGAAGAAGGGGACCTTGGCCTCACCGGCAATGGCACGGGCAAGCAGGGTCTTACCGGTACCCGGAGGACCTACCATCAGAACACCGCGGGGAATACGGCCGCCAAGTTTGGTAAACTTGGTAGGATCCTTTAAGAAATCCACTAATTCCTTAACGTCCTCCTTGGCCTCATCACAGCCTGCGACATCCTGGAAGGTGGTCTTTATCTGATTCTCTCCCATGAGCTTGGCCTTGCTCTTACCAAAGGAGAGCGGACCGCCCTTGGCACCGCCGTTCATCTGACGCATGAAGAAGATCCATACACCGATGAGCAGCAGCATCGGGAACCATGATATAAGAATAGTAGTGAGGAAGCTCTGCTGCTCAGGCTTGGTGCCTGAGGTTCTGACATTATGATTAATCAGGCTGTCTAAAAGCGAGTCATCACGCATAGGCATAACGGTTACGAACTTGTCGCCACCGCGCTTCACACCGTTGATAACATAACCGTCGAACACCACTTCCTGGACTCTGTCTGACTGCACCTCCCTTACAAAGGTGGTGTAATCCTCAGTTCTCCCGGTGCTTTCTGTGCCTGTAAATGACTCAAAAAGCGACATCAGGATCACTGCTATCACAAGCCATAGGATCAGGTTTTTTGTCATAAAAAATACTCCGCAGCACTGCTGCACAATGTCAGATGACGCAAGGCGCCGCCTAAAAAATTTTTTATAGTATCAGGAATTTTCATTAGCCAGAACTTGGGAAGCTTCATCATAAAGAGCCTCATCCTCATTTCCAGGTGCCACTCCTGATAACGGATGTCCCTTAAAGCCGGTGGCAACCATATATACCTCACGCGATCTGTCCCGCGAGGCTTCAGGCTTTCTTACTCTTACCGAAGTAAAATCCGCTTTCAAATCCCTAAGATATTCCTGTGATCCCTCACCCTGGAATACCTTGACAACAAAGCTGCCGCCTTTTTTTAACACACGGCGTGCCATATCCAGCGCAAGCTCTGATAAGAACATAGCCCGCGGCTGATCGATTGCAGTGGTACCGGACATATTGGGAGCCATGTCTGACAATACTATGTCAGCTCCGCCACCGATGAGGAAATAAAGTTTCTCAAAAACCTTTTCATCTCTGAAGTCGCCCTGCAGAAAGGTAACCCCGGGAATAGGATTCATAGGCAGGATATCGCAGGCAATCAGGCGTCCGCCCTCACCTGAGAATTTAACGGCATACTCAGACCAGCCACCGGGGGCTGCACCTAAATCAACAACCGTAGCTCCCGGACGGATCAGGCGATCACGCTTCTGAAGCTCCTCTAATTTAAAGCTGGCTCGGGATCTGCGACCTTCCTTATGAGCCTGTTTTACAAACGGATCTGAAAAATGTTCCTGCAGCCAGCGCGTCTGGCTTGCTGTTCTTTTTTTAGTAGGCATGTAGCTAATATTCTATTTTTCGTTACAATCTTGTTATTATAATATGATATGAAATCTTTTAGCTGTATTTTCAAGTGCTAAAAGTGCAGTTTTTGAAAACTTTTACAGGGTACAAAATGTCTCTAAATTCCCATCAGCGCCAGTTTCTAAAGGCTCAGGCTCATTCACTAAATCCCGTTGTAATGATGGGAAATGACGGTCTGTCTGAGGCTGTAATTAAGGAGCTTGAATCATCCATTGCTCATCACGAGCTCGTTAAAATCAAGTTAAATGCAGGTGAAGGCCGCAAAGAACAGGCACAAATGGCAGCTGAAGCCGTTAATGCCGAGCTTGTAAGCGTAATAGGTCGCACTGCTGTGCTTTTCCGTCAGGATCCTGAGAATTCACGCTTTATTTTGCCTCGTTAATAAGTAGTCGTAAAACATATTCCCTTTGATTGCTGAGATATACTCAGCAATTTTTCTAGAGTTCTATTCTCGTTTTTTTTCTAAAATTATCTAAAATATAAGCATTCTTTAAGCTACATTCTTTGAGGTTTCTATGGCATCGGCAAAAAAAATCAAAATTTTCATATATGACATAAAAACCTCTCATTCTGATAATCTTAGCAAGAACAATTCCTTGATGGAGTTTATTTATAAGGCCTTGCATGACAAACAGAAAGTTGAAGACAGAAGAATGTTTCTTAATCCGCAGGATCCTGAATGCGATTTAATGT
>CAVFIO010000051.1:10257-14075 GCA_963622535.1 Akkermansia muciniphila | reverse complement strand
TCCCTGCGAGGTATCTATGCGGCAACGTGTTCCTACGGGAACCTTGATCCCGGTACACTCAAGGGTCAGTCCGACAACCCTGGTAAGCGTGCCGCAGAGCACACTTTCAGCCTCACTCTTTGGCAGTTTGATTTTTAAAAGACGTTGCGCCAGAGCATTCATTAAAGAGCCTTAATTCTGTGGAATATCTGATGATGCAGTCTTAAGATCAGGCATACTCTGAGCACCTGCACTGTCATCCTCTGCCAGGGAGTCCGCAGTATTTTTCCTGCGCGCGAGCATTTCCTCATGAGAAGGTGATCCCTCTATAACTTCTTCTCTTGCATCACTGACGGCAACTGCTGCCTCATCAAGAAAGTCCCTGATGAGGTTATCAATACGCTCATCAATCAATGCCCGGACCTCAGACTTTCCGTTAGCAGCCACCACATCTCCGGGATTTAAATCCGCATCCTCCTGCAACATCCAGTGCTGAGCTGCGATGTAATCCCGTCCCATGGCGGTTTCAATCAGCATGAGATCATCTGCATTTAACTTAATGGTGATCTCATTGCTTCCTGCAGGCAGCTTTGCCACGGCATTATTAAGCGTGCGCATGAGAAAATCCTGATCAGCCTTGAGCTCACGTAGTGCAAGAGTTTTAAAAAGTGCGGCGGCCATGCGTACCACCTCATAGGTAACCTCGGCATCAAGCTCACGCAACGGCTCTGAGAGGGCATCGGCAAGATGCCTGAAGCGCTCTGACTGCTCACTTACAATGGCCTCTCCGTCAGACAGTCCCTTACTGCGCCCTTCCTCATACCCCTGCTCAAGGCCCTTTTTTAAGCCCTCATCAAGTCCCTGCCTGAAGCCTTCGTCAAAGCCCTCCTGATGTCCCTGAGCCTTGCCCTCTTCAGCTCCCTTTAAAAGACCTTCATTAAAGCCGGCCTCATAACCGCTCCTGCGTCCCTCCTCCTCACAGCTTTTGCGCAGCTCATCAAGCTCGGCTGCGGTGATCTGCACGCCTTGTGTCTCCGGATCATCATCCGTGATCTCAGAGGTCTCCTCAGCTGCCGCCTGCTCAGCCTGAGAGAGCTGCTCCTTATCTGAAAGCTCCTGCTCCTGACGCTTTTTCTTAAAATAATCAAAGCTGTAGCCTAAGGCATTGGTAAATTTATCATCCCCCTCATCAAGCACAGGCCACTGCTTGACAGTAAACTGCTCTATCTTATCTTTAGGAATAACTTTCGTTTTCTGGTGCAGATAACGGGCATCAGTGTGATCCTCACCTGAGGCTGTGTTTTCAGAGCTTATGACACGCGTTTTCATATGAGGCCTTTGCTATACGAAATCACCGCCGCTGCCGCGGGAGAGCATAATGGCACCGGTATCGGCAAGCTTGCGGGCAATATTGAGAATTTCCTTCTGAGCCCCCTCGACATCTGAGAGCTTGGTAGGTCCCATAGCCTGCAGATCCTCGCGCATGGAATCGGCAGCACGTGAGGACATGTTTTTGAAGAATTTCTCCTTAAGAGCATCATCAGCCCCCTTCAGAGCCTTCTGCAAGGTATCAGGAGGTACATCACGCAGCAGAGTCTGAATGGATCTGTCATCAACATCATTGAGGTTTTCAAATACGAACATCAGATCCTCAATCTGGGTTGAGAGCTCCTTATCCTGCGAGCGTATGGCATTCATAAGCTGGGTTTCGGTGGAGGAATCAAGATAATTCATGATATCCGCAGCACTCTTTAAGCCGCCTATCTTGGCTGACTGTGAGCCTGCCGATCCTGCAAACTGCTTTTCCATGATCTCATTTAGCTCCTGCAGGGCAGCCGGCTGTACCTCCTCAAGAGTTGCAATACGCATGATGAGATCAAGACGCACGGGCTCGGGGAACTGCGCGAGGATCTGCGCACTCTGCTCAGGCTCAAGATAGGAGAGCACAATGGTCTGGATCTGCGGATGCTCATTCTGAATAATTGATGCAACCTGTCTTGCATCCATCCATTTTAATGAATCAAGTCCCCTTGATCCGGCCCCCAGGCTTATCTGCTCTACAAGATTGGTAGCCTTGTCCTCACCTAAGGCGGCCACCAGTGCATTACGCACGAAATCAGAATTGCCGAGTCCGACATTTGAATGCTTGGTGATGTCCATTAAAAAGGTCTTATAGACTGCATTTACCTGATCCTGGGTAAAGCGTCCGGCCACGCTCATACTCATACCGAGCTTCTGCACCTGCTTGGGCTGAAGCTTCTTGAAAATTGAAGCCGCATCCTCCTCAGACAGCGAGAGCATCAGCAGTACCGCCTTATCCATACCGGACATGGCCTGCAGTGCCGCACGCTCATCATCACTTACCTCAAGGGAGGTGGTATTGAGACTGCCTGCTGAGGTAGCCGCAGGCAGCCTGTTTCCCTCATCACTGACAGTTGCTGCCGGAAGTTTTTTATTTGCTGGCATTTGATAACTCCATTGCTGCTACCTTGGATGATCCTTGGAAGCCTCTCCTTGGTCAAGCCATTCCTTAAGCACTTCGGCTGCAAGCTCCGGCTCGTTTGAGACCAGGGTCCTGACGGCTCTTAACAGATCAGGCTCGCGTTTTATATTAGGGATCTCAATGCCGCCGCCTTCATTTATCTGATAGAGCTGATCGGCAATCTCCTTATCCTTGGTGATGAGGTCAAGATCGTCGTTGCCCTCTAAAGCCGAGCTGTCATCTAACTGCTGTACCCTGTCAGCCTCGGCATCCATGAGCTCCTGCTCCTCGCGCTTTAAAAGACGTGAGAGCATGGGACGGATCACAAAGAGCACCAGGAAGATGATGACTAATACCGCTCCGCCTACTCTTACCAGACGGTAGAAGTAATCCTGACGGTACCAGGGAAGCTCAGGGGTGACATCACTGTGCGGGAAGGACACGGTTTCAACCTTGACAAAATCACCGCGGCTCTCATCAAGTCCAAGGCCGCCGCGTACCAGATCTGCAATCTTGTTGAGATCCTCCTGCGCACGGGGCTCATAGCTCACCCTTCCTTCAGCATCGGTCTTGCGTACATAATCAACAGCTACGGAAACTGTCAGACGCTGCACGAGATTGGTAGGACGCACGGTGTGACGTACCGTGGTATCAACCTCGTAATTACGCACGGCCTCACGCGATTCCTTACGGTTATCAGCGCTGCTTCCAGAGTCTGCACTGCTACCAGTACCGTTACGCAGCTCCTGCGGAATAGCGGCATTGGCAGGAGGCTGATTTGAAAGTGAGCCCGGCACTCCGTAGGGAGAGCGCTTCTCATCACTGCCCTGCTGCTCCTTTAAGGTCTCCGAGCGTACGGCCTGGGAGTCGGGGTTATAAAGCTGTGAGGTTTCCTCCTGAGTGGTGGTATCTAAGGTTACATCCACCTCAGCTGAATAATTTCCTATACCAAGCATGGGAGCTAAAATGGTATCGAGCTTGTCACGGTACTGCGCCTCGCGCATGGTATGCATTTCAAACTGACGCTGCAGAGCGTTGCTCTCAGAGCCCTCGGCACGCTCAGAGCTTAAGAGACGTCCCATCTGATCGGTAACCGAGACATCCTTCGATAAGAGATTGTGCACCGAGGATGCCACCATGAAACGGATGGAGGATACGTTCTCAGGGGAGAGATAGGCACCATTTTTAAGCGTTACCACCACCGCAGCCGAGGGACGGCTTTTTTCTCTGGCAAAGACATTATCCTTGGGGATTGCAAGAAGCACCGTGGCTCTTTCAATGCCGTCTATCTTTTCAATGGCACGGGCAAGCTGGATTTCACGTCCGTGCTTGATGCGCTCGTTTTCAAGACGCTGTG
>CAVFIO010000051.1:0-10247 GCA_963622535.1 Akkermansia muciniphila | reverse complement strand
TCAATATGGAGTCACCGATATCAGCGTTTTCCTCAGGCAGGGCTATTCCCTGGCGCAGCATATCCTCAGCAACACCTGCATACTCTTTTGCCTCAACAAAGATGCTGTCACCTGAGAGACGGTACCTGTAGCCCTTGTTGTCAAGAAAATCCAGCACCTTACCCATATCCTTGGGTGCATACTGCCCCAGAAGCCGCTCAGTTTCAGGAGTGTTAGCAGATCCCAGGCCGAAGATTGCAAAAATAATCGCCGCCACAAAGATGACCAGTATGCCCATAAGGGTCAGACGCTTTGCAACAGAGCCGCTTTTTAGAAAATCTGTGAGGGCCCTTACCTTACCTGACTTTTCCTCGGCTACAACCTCACTCTCCTGCACCTCATCTGCATGAGCTTCGTTTTCAGTTCTGCTCTCAGCTGCAGCATTACTGCTGCTCTCCTGAGTTGTAAGAGCCCCGCTAGGCCTTGGTACGGGTAAATCACTGTCTGCCATAAATAAATCTTATCCGTTGTTTAAATCTGCATCTGGGATATGGTCTTGTAAGCCTCAATAAGCTTATTGCGTACCTGAATGGTTGCCTCAAAGGAAATACCTGATTTCTGTGATGCTAGCATAACATCAGCTAAGGATACAGATCTGTCGCCGGTGTCAAACCTTGTCTGCAAATTGCTCGCCTCATTCTGCAGGCTGTTAACATTCTCAAAGGCATCTTTTAAAAGCTGTTCAAAGGATCCAACCTTATCCTGAGCAGAAAGCTGAGCATTTTCAGACAGCTCCACGGTATCTGAGCTGTTCTGCAGTGCATCAGCATCTTTTATCTCTGCAGTATTACTGCCTGGTAAAAAGGGAGGACGGGTAGCCTCAGATGCAAGGTAGTTCATCTGACGCTGCATATTCTGCAGCTGTGACAGAAAAGAATCACTGCCTATTCCTGAAATTGCCGAGCTCATCTGCGCCTCCACGTCATTTTTCCGACGGTAAAATCCTTTATGACATCAGAAAATCAAAAAACGTGCCAGCGGGTAAAAAATTATCCTTCTCTTTGAAATCTCAGGAAATTTTTCATCTTCCAACAAAAAGGCCTTTGAGAGCTTTAATTCCCAAAGGCCTTCTGCAATCAGACTTTGCTTAAGGCTTTTTGATAACCTGCACTCCATCCTCGGTTGCATAGAGGATCACATCGGCACCGCGACGGGCAAAGAGACCCACAGTTACCACTCCGGGAATGGAATTAATCTTATCCTCAAGTGCTACCGGATCATCAATGGTAAGTCCCCTGACATCGACGATCTCACAGCCGTTATCCGTGATGCAGTCCTTACGCAGCACCGGATCACCGCCTAACTCTCTTAAAGTACGGATCACCTGCTCGCGGGCCATGGGGATCACCTCTACAGGAAGCGGGAATTTACCCAGCACCTCAACGAGCTTTGACTTATCCACGATCAGAACGAACTTCTTTGCCATGGAGGTCAGGATCTTCTCACGGGTCAGGCAGGCACCGCCGCCTTTTATCATGTGAAACTCTGGATCCACCTCATCGGCACCGTCGATATAGACATCATAAGGAGCAACAGTATTGGGATCCAAGACCTTGATCCCGCGTTCCTCAAGCAGCGAGGTGGTTTTATTGGAGCTTGAAACCGCCGCCTCAACCTTGACATGATTCAAGCCGATCTGCTCGATAAATTTGACCACGGTAGAGCCTGAGCCCACGCCTAATACACCAACCTTTGGAATGTATTTCAGGGCTTCCTTTGCCACCATCACCTTCAATTCATCCTGAGTCATGAGCTACTCCTTAAATTACCGTTATAAAGCTCTTATCTTACTGTAACCTTGGCAAAACGGCGCTTACCTACCTGCCAGATGCCGTCGCAGGGAGCCATGGCCGCATCAGTTACCACCTGACCGTTGAGCTTCACTGCATTGGATTTAATCATACGCAAAGCATCAGAGGTTGAATCAACAAGACCTGCATCCTTGAGAAGATTTGCAATCTTGCCCTTGTTCTCAACGCTGACCTCAGCGATATCATCAGGCATGGCACCCTTCTGGAACTGGCTCTTAAAGCCCTCAACTGCAGCATCGGCCAAAGCCTCATCATGGAAGCGCGCAACGATTTCACGGCCAAGCTCAATCTTGGCATCGCGCGGATTCATCTCACCTGAGGCACAGGCCTTCTTCAGAGCCTCAATTTCATCAATGCTCTTATCAGAGAGCAGTGTGTAGTAATTCCACATGAGATCATCGGAGATGGACATCACCTTGCCGAACATCTCCTTAGGCTCCTCGGTGATACCGATGTAGTTATGCTTGGACTTTGACATCTTGACCACACCGTCAAGACCTACAAGCAGCGGCATCATGAGCACGCACTGAGGCTCCATGCCGGCATCCTTCTGCAGCTCACGGCCCATGAGCAGATTGAACTTCTGATCAGTACCGCCAAGCTCGACATCAGCCTTAAGGGCAACAGAATCATAGCCCTGGAACAGAGGATAGAGGAACTCATGGATGGCAATAGGCTGCTGTGCGGCAAAGCGCTTTGAAAAATCGTCACGCTCAAGCATACGGGCAACGGTAAGCTTGGCGGCAAGACGGATGGTGCCGATAGCACCTAACTTGTTGCACCACTCGGAGTTATAACGGACCTCGGTTAATTCAGGATCCAGGATCTTGAAGACCTGCTCCTTATAGGTTTTGGCATTCTCTTCAATCTGCTCGCGGGACAGCTCCGGACGGGTGGCATTCTTACCTGAGGGATCACCGATGGATGCGGTGAAGTCACCGAAAATCAGCACAATCTTATGACCGAATTTCTGGAAGGTGCGCAGCTTGTTTAAAATAACGGTGTGTCCCAGGTGAATGTCCGGTGCGGTAGGATCCATACCCAGCTTGATGACCAGCTGTCTGCCGCTTTCAAGCTTTTTCTTTAATTCATCTAAAGGAATGATCTCTTCTGCACCGCGTGCAATCTCACGCAACTGGGTCTCAACATCTACCATCGGTATTCTCCGTATATGCAATTCTTTAAAGTTTGTACTTACAAGGCCTGGAACTGTGGGAACTGCACCTGACTGCCCGTTCCGTCCAATATGAAATCAACCTTTTTTAACCGCGCATATATTAACAGATTTGCACAGGCAGGATGCTATACTTAAGCGACTAATAAAAGCTCAGGTATCATGCACCGTGCATGTGCAGAAATATTTAAAGTATTGCCAGGCGGTTTTCCCCTATGTGCAGGCAGAAAAATCATAATCTCTTCATCGGTCTCATGTCCGGAACCTCAATTGATGCCATGGATGGAGTACTTGCATCCTTTGAAGAAGGCAGACGTCAGGTGCTTGCCATGGTATCAAGAGTGTGGAAGGAGGATGAAAAGGCCCTTTTGAATTCTCTTTGTAAAAGAGGAAATGACGAGCTTGAAAGGGCAGGACGCGCGCAGATCATGCTGGCAGAAGCTCAGGCACAGTGCGTAAGGGAGCTTCTTGATATTGCAGATCTCAAGTCCTCTGATATAAGAGCCATAGGATCACACGGACAGACGGTAAGACACTGCCCGGGATCAGGCTTTTCCATACAGCTTAACAGTCCGGCGCTGCTGGCAAATTCCACCGGCATTGATGTGATAAGTGATTTCCGTGCAGCCGATCTTGCCCTTGGAGGAGAGGGGGCACCGCTTACTCCCGCCTTTAACTCAGGTTATTTTTCAAACGGCAGAGATCCCTGCTATATATTGAATTTAGGCGGCATAGCCAATATCACGGTACTGTCAGCTACAGGCGAGATCCTCTCAGGCTTTGATACGGGACCTGCCAATACCCTGCTTGATCTGTGCAGCCGCCTGTTTTTAAATGCCCCCTATGATAAAAATGCCGCCTGTGCCGGAGCTGGCAGAATAAATGAACAGCTGCTTGATAAATACCTGTCACATCCGTATTTTTCCAGAAAGCCGCCCAAATCCACAGGGCGCGAGCTTTTTAATGAGGATTTTATAAAAGATGAGATCGCGGCGGTAAAAGCAGGAGCACTTGACATACACGATCTGATGCGTACCCTCTGTGAGCTTACAGCAGTTGCCGCAACATCCTCTCTTAAACAGGAGCTTTCAGAGCATGATCTTGCAGGAGGACAGCTGATCCTGTGCGGAGGCGGTGCCAAAAATCCGCTCATATTTGAACTCTTTACCAGAAAATGCGCCGGATTTGGAGTCAGAGTCTGTGACTGCAGTGAATTCGGAGCCGATCCTGATGCCCTTGAGGCATTAAGCTTTGCCTTTTTTGCCTATCTTTTTGTAAATGCCGAGCCCTTGAATCTGGGACTGTCCTCAAAGGCATCCGGCATGGCAATTGCAGGTATGCTAAGCCCTGCCTTAAACGGGGCTTATGCACGTGCTGTTAAAAGTGCCTGATATGTGTCCGTAAATTTTTCAAAGATCAGCACTACAGCATCTTTGTCTCACATCGCACCTGACAGCTTCTGCGGCAAAAGCCTAGGCCGTAGCAGCAGATTTTTTCGACTCCATCATCAGCAGTAAAAGTCCCGGTATAATTTTTCTGCCTGATTTGCTCTAATGCGCATTCTGCAAGCTCTCCGAGCTCTGTTTTATTACAGGCAGTTTTAAGCTCAAGTACAACAGCTATGCTGTAATCTAATGAGCTGAAGGTAATGTCTGCACCGTCATCAGCAGCAGAAGTTCTGCTCTCAAAGCAGGAATACTTTTTAGAGCTTACTTTAAACATTAAATTCAGGAAGCGCAGATAGTAATCTTCAGGATCTGCCTTATCATCAGCGCCGCGGACTGACACATATTGAGAGAGCATATCCTGCAGTAAAGCAGATACTCTGGCCGCATCGCCATCTATAAGAGCACTGATGAATTCATCTGCGCGCTCCATTACACTTACGGTCCTTTGATAATAATCAGTGATACGGTACCTGAAGGCTGCCTTAACTGCCTCATTTGGAATACGTGCGGTACAGACTGTACCCTGCCCAGGTATATCCTCCTTTTTAACCAGAGCTAAATAGCCGTTGTATAAAAGCAGTGACCAGAACTCATCTGCACTTTGAAAATATTCAACCCTGCTGTGGCAGATATGCTCATTTAACTTAAATTCAATCTGCCCGCCGTCAAGCAGAGTCTGCATGTGCTCTGCCTCTCTTGCATCAATGCAGGACATATAATCCTGAATGCTTCTGCTTTTACTGGTGTCAATCCAGTCGTTATGCGCTCTGGCAGGTAATCCCCTCTTAAGGTCCTCTAAGGTGTTCTGACAGAATACAGCCACATCAAGGGGGCAGAAGATTTCACTGTCCCCTATACGGTAGCCGCCATACCATTTCTTAATCAAAGCCTCATATTCATAAAGGCCGTAGTAGTCAAGCAGAGCTTGCACCTCATCTGCGGTAAAGCCCATGCACTCTGCAAGATACCCGTGATCATTGCCTACGGTATTTACCTCTATGTTATTAAGACCTGAAGCAACACTTTCCTCCGGCAGGCATAGATGTCCCATGAGCACAGCCTTTTCAAGATAAGGGTTATCCTTCAGGACATTTAAAAAAAGGCTGGTGATAAGGCCTGTCATCTTTTCGTTATAGCCTTCCTTATAGGCCTTGAGTATGGGCACATCATACTCATCTATAAGCAGTACCACCCTTTTTCCGTAGTAGCGGCAGAGCATCCTGGTCAAGATTAACAGTGACTGCTCCAGCTTTGACTGGTATTCTTCCTTTCCTAGAAGATGATGATCCTGCAGGATTTTAAAATCCTCAAGCTCACCAGATGAGAATAACGGACTTTGCTTAAGATAGTGATGCTCATGAGCAACATCTGATATTTCCCATGCAAGATGACTCCGGGCACTTTCAAAATTCAGTGCGTCTACTCTTGTAAAGGTAATTGAGATGACAGGAAACCTGCCCATGTATTCCCTGCAGAAATCCCTGTCCTCATAGATCTTTGTATCTTTAAAGAGGGCATCCTGATAAGAGGTGTCTTCAGGATTTTCAGGATTGAGCATCAGGAACTCACAGAAGGTCTCCCGGGCAAGTGATTTTCCGAAATATCTCGGCCTTGCGATAACTAATGCTCTGGAGCTGTCATCCTTGAATATCTTTTTGATATAGGGAGTCTTGTCAATGTAATAGCGGTTTTCTTCTATGAACCTGTGAAAAAAGATACTGCCTGCACAAAGTCTCTTTAAGGATGTGTTATTACCTGTCATCTGAATCATCCTTCCCCGAATAAAGGACCATCTACTTTAATAACAGAAATGATGAGCACGGATCACTATCTGCACAGGGACACTATAACATGAGGAAAATAAAGATACTCAGGCTTATGCCTGTTTTCATCCGCTGACGGATGAAACAAATCAGGATAGGATTTTCAAAATGAAAGCCCTCCTTAAAAAACAAAGGAGAGCCTTTTTTGAGATGATTTTGAGAACTAGCGCAAAATAGCAGCCAGGTTCTGAGGATCACAGACCTGCAGCATGGACTTTAAGACTGCAGGATTACCGGTAACGATATTTCCGGTCTTGACATAGTTCGGAGTACCGGCAAAGTCAGTCAGCAGACCGCCTGCCTCACGGATGATGATCTCACCTGCAGCATAGTCCCAGTCCTTGAGTCCCTGCTCAAAGAAGCCATCGTAACGGCCGCATGCAACATAGCACAGATCAAGTGACGCAGCCCCCATACGACGGATATCAGCACAGTTATCAAGCATACGGCCGAATAACTCAAGATAAGGAACCATACGCTCACGGAAGCGTACAGGGAAGGCAGTACCGATAATGGCACCGTCTAAGGAGGTACGTGAGCCGACGCGGATACGGCGGCCGTTTAACATGGCACCCTCACCACGGGCTGCAGTGAACATTTCATTCAAGAAGGGATCGAAAACGACACCGACCTCGACCTTGCCGTTGTGACGCAGGGCGATGGAAACTGCACACTGAGCAATTCCCTGTACGAAGTTAGTAGTACCGTCAATAGGATCGATTACCCATACATACTCAGAATCTTTATTGCCGGTGATACCTGATTCCTCACCTAGGAAGGCGTGATCACGGTAAGATCTCTGCAATATGGAAATAACAGTACGCTCACACTCACGATCAATATCGGTGACGAGATCGTTTTTTCTTTTTTCTTCAACAGAGAATTGCCCCTGCTGACCTAAATTGCGGGCGATTAAGTTTCCCGCTGCACGCGCCGCACGCACAGCAATATTAAGCATAGGATGCATATGGTAAGATCCCAAATTGTGAAAAAGCTTGCGTATTATATGCGATTTTCACAGTTTTTGGCAAAAATATGGGGATTATTCATGGCAACTACCATCACATCTTTTGACGACATCATGATCAATCTGAGCCATCTGGGCGTAAATGAGGATCACTATCAGTGGCTGGGCTTTATCGAAGGCATGATTGCAAGAGGCTGTGAAATAGGATCACCGGCACTAAGCCGAGCGGTTGCTGATATTTTAAACGGCGGCATGCCGCTGCCGGGGGCCTTTACCGCCTTTATCACCAATTTAGCTCTGGAGCTTAAAAGCAGACTTGCATCAGGTACAGATGAGCCTTTTTTCTTTCCTGATGCCAAAGCAAAAAACAGCGTCAGGCTTAAAACCCTCTCGGATCTTGCAACCGGATTAAACCTGGGACTGTCTGTAAATTCAAAGGGGACGGTTGAGCATGAGATCCATGATGAAAACCTCAAGGATTTTATGAATGCCCTGGGAGCTGTTTCCCAGGTTGATACCGGCGATGACATGGATGAGGAGGATTTAAAATCCGTGCTTGATTATCTCTCAACCGAGCTTCGCCGCATTTACAGACAGCATCACAGCTAAAAAGCTCTCATCTAGGAAGTCCTGCGGCAAAATCGCAGGACTTTTTTCAGGCAAGAGGATCACGCCCCGGCATAAGCAGCAGTTTCTGCTGCAGATCCTGCATTTCATCACGCACCGCCGCCGCCTCCTCAAATTTAAGCTCACGGGCAAGCCTCAGCATCTGCTCCTGCAGCTCATCAATTCTCTTTGACAGTGCCTTGGGATCAAGCAGATCCTTTTGATGCCTGGCCTCCCACTCCCTTCTTGAAGGACCGCTCTTACGTTTTTCCGCAGGTGCCTTAAAGGAAGCCGTATCACTGATGGCAAGCTCCATGATATCCGTGATCTTCTTTTCAATCTGCCTGGGGGTTATGCCGTGATCATGATTAAACTGCATCTGGATCTGACGGCGGCGAGCGGTCTCATCAATAGTCACCTGCATGGAATCAGTAATCTTATCAGCATAGAAGATAGCCTTGCCGCGTACATTACGGGCAGCGCGTCCCACAGTCTGGATAAGAGACCTTGACGATCTTAAAAAGCCCTCCTTGTCGGCATCAAGCACAGCAACTAATGACACCTCCGGCATATCAAGGCCCTCACGCAGCAGGTTGATACCGATCAATGCATCAAACTCCCCAAGTCTTAAGTCTCTTATGATCTCCATACGCTCCACGGCATCGATATCAGAGTGCAGATAGCGGACTCTGATGCCGTGCTCATCAAGATAGGAGGTAAGCTCCTCGGCCATCTTTTTGGTAAGAGTGGTAACGAGCACACGCTCATTGCACTTAGCGCGCAGACGGATCTCGGACATGACATCATCAACCTGGGTTGCAACCGGTCTTACCTCGATCTCAGGATCGAGAAGTCCTGTAGGACGGATGAGCTGCTCTGCAATCTGCTCTGAACGCTCAAGCTCATAATCTGCAGGAGTTGCAGAAACATACACAGTCTGCGGCTGCAGTGCTGAAAACTCCTCAAATTTCAACGGACGGTTATCAAAGGCCGAGGGCAGTCTGAAGCCGAAGTTGACCAGGGATTCCTTACGGCTGTGATCACCTCTGAACATGGCACCTATCTGCGGCACGGTTACATGCGATTCATCAATAAACAGCAGTCCGTCCTTTGGCAGATAATCAAAAAGACAGGGAGGCGGCTCTCCCTCCTTGCGTCCTGTAAGATAACGTGAGTAGTTTTCAATACCCGAGCAGTAGCCAAGCTCATTTATCATCTCAATATCGTACTGCGTACGCTCACGCAGCCGCTGCTCCTCAAGGAGCTTGTTCTGAGAGAAAAACCATCTGCATCGGTCATTAAGCTCAAGCCTGATATCCTCAACGGCCTTATCTAGTATGCTTTTTGGAGTTACATAGTGGGTCTTCGGGAAAATAGTAACGCGCGGCAGATCGGCTGTGATTTCCCCGGTCAGAGGATCAAAGCGCCTGATGCTTTCCACCTCATCATCAAAAAGCTCGATCCTTATGGCATAACCGTCTGAGTCTGAGGGGTAGACATCAATTACATCACCGCGTACTCTGAAGGTTGAACGCTCAAAGCCCAGATCATTTCTGGTGTACTGCAGAGCGGCCAGACGATCGAGGATTTTCCCCCGGTCAATAAATTCCCCGCGGCTTATATGCAGCATCATCTTAAGATAGGTCTCAGGCTCGCCTAAGCCGTAGATTGCAGATACCGAGCACACCACGATCACATCGCGGCGCTCCATGAGAGCCTTGGTGGCGGATAGACGCATCTGATCGATATGATCATTTACCTGTGCATCCTTTTCAATAAAGGTATCAGATGACGGAACATAGGCCTCAGGCTGGTAGTAATCATAGTAGGATACGAAATACTCCACCGCATTATTTGGGAAAAACTCCTTCATCTCGCCGTAAAGCTGAGCTGCCAGAGTCTTGTTATGCGACAGGATCATGACCGGACGGTTCATCCTGGCAATGATAGATGCCATGGTAAAGGTCTTGCCGGAGCCGGTTACGCCTAAGAGGGTCTGATCATGAAAGCCCTGCTCAATGCCGCTTACTAACTTTTCAATAGCCTCCGGCTGATCACCGGACGGTGCAAAGGGAGCATGCAGCTCAAAAAGCCTGTGTATTGCCATTTTCAATCCCGGTTTTAAGGTTTTTTGCTATTGTACCTAAAGTCATGCAGATTTTTTAAAGAGAAAGGCAGATTATTAACTCTTTGATTAACAGTAATTTTTTTATTTTGCGGCGACTTTTTCATGAAACTTTTTAAAGTAAATACAAAAGTCTGTTGACAGCTAAAAAAAATCTATTATAATGGCACACGTTTTCTGACTTTGTTTGAAAACGTTTTTTTGAGTTCCTCCTTAGTTCAGTCGGTAGAACGGCGGACTGTTAATCCGTATGT
>CAVFIO010000050.1:0-14196 GCA_963622535.1 Akkermansia muciniphila | reverse complement strand
GCTCCAATATTCCACTTAAGAGTAATCATAAGGGATTTAAAGGTATTGATGCTCTTACAGGCAGCAGTAATTTTGATATAAGTGAGTGGACCATTTCCCGTGCACTGCAGTTTCTTGAGCATACGCGCGGAATGCTGGCAATGCTTTGCAAGACATCGGTTGCAAGGAAGATCTGCCTTGAGCTTTCGCAAAGGAATAGTAATTGCTGCTGTACACTTTTTAACTTCAGTGCCAGAGATATCTTTGACGTTAATGTTGCTGCCTGCTTCCTGGTCTGTGATTTCAGAGCTGATTCTTTCAGGGCTATGAGCTCTAAGTTTGATTCACCGTCCATGTCATCCATGATGGATATATATGATGGCTCCATACATTTAAAGCAGCCTCAGGAAATTATGGATATTTGCGGAAGCTCAAAGCTTATATGGAGGCAGGGAGTAAAGCATGACTGTGCCAGGGTAATGGAGTTAAAAAAAACAGACAATTATCTTCAAAACAAACTGGGTGAGCTGGTTTGCTGTGAGGATGAATTTCTTTATCCGCTTTTAAAATCAAGCATGATAAAGACATATGAGATCTCAACTTCACAGTCCTTTATCCCCATGACCCAAAAGAAGATCGGTGATGATACTGCTTTTTTAGAGAGGAAAGCTCCCGGACTTTGGAAATATCTTAATGCTCACAATGCATTTTTTAAGGCGCGAAAATCAAAGATCTATGAAAAGGCACCTCGTTTTGCCATGTTTGGAGTTGGTGATTACTCCTATGCAAAGTATAAGGTTGCTGTGTCTGGCTTCTATAAAGAGCCTGTTTTTTCCTTATTAGCCTCTGATAAGCCCATTATGCTTGATGACACCTGTTATTTTCTGTCATTTGATAATCTTAATGACGCGCGCGCGTGCATGTTGCTTCTAAATTCAGCAAGAGTGCAGAATTTCTATAAAAGTATTGCTTTTTTAGATAACAAACGACCGTTTACCAAGAAAGTTCTGTCCATGCTTGATTTTAAAGCCGCCTTGGATCGGAGCTCTGTTGATGAGCTGAATAATACCGCCAGGACGCTTAAAGTAAGTTTTAATATAAGTGCTGATGATTTTGAACATTTCTCATTAATGTTGCAGGAAGATGCTGATCCTGTTTTAAAGTCAGCATCATAATAAGCATTAAAAACAGCTGCATGACTTTCTTTGCTCATGCAGCACTGATGAAAGTTAGCAAAAAGTTCAATTGCGTTCTGGGGCCAAGACCTGACTTTAGCAGCACAGGCTAAAGCAATCCTTGATTGTACAAGGAGCGAAGGCTGTTTTATTTTGCAGGATAGTAGTACACGGGTGATAACACCTTCTCCTTATCAAAAAAAGATCTGATCTTAAGACAGATGGGGAATTTCTGGCGGATTCACAATATTTACGACAGTTAGTAGCGGTACTCTACATATGCAACGGGAAGTCGTGGGGGGCAGTATGTGAAGGTGATTTATTGTCAGCTGATGTTTTAAATTTGCTAATCTTCCGTGTAGATTAGTGCCAACCTTCCGAATTGAATGATGCCAATCTTCCGAGTGGAATAGTGCCAACCTTCCGAATTAAATGACGCCAATCTTCCGAATAAAAGTTGACAAAGTTCCAAATAAAATTGCGGTAATTCTTCCAGAATAAGTATAAGCATAGTATATGACAGGCGTACTGGATAAAGAGCAGACACTGGCGGCTCTCAAAATTCGGAAACTGTTTAACAAGCTGGCGTTTGCAACGGAAAAATCCTTGCAATACCTGCATTTTGAAGGGAGGAAATTTGTATGAACGAGGATCAGTTCAGCGCAATGCTTGCAATAATTGTTCCGCCCATCATTGAACAGATTACCCAAAACAGCAATATCGGCGATGAAAAAGCAATTTCCTGCTTTTATCAGTCTAGGCTCTATCAGGAGCTTTCAGACGAAGAATCCAAGCTTTGGCATTACAGCCCGATGACGCTGTATACCATGTATCAGGATGAGCTTCTGACTGGATCCTATGATTATCCGGAGGAGGCGTGAAAGATGAGTAGAGAATCTAAGTTTTTGATTTACTGCATGGAGCGGTATCGTTATTTCAAAGGACTTTCTGGTGCCGAAGTGGCAAAGATATTTGACCGGTATGGCATCTACGGGTATATCACCAAGTATTTTGAATCACTGCATACGATGGGAGACCATTGCATTGTGCAGGATATTGACGACTACATCAGTAGTGTGACGGGCGTCAGTCGTGCCAGTGTATAACTGCTTTGAGTAAATTTGAATTTTTACTCAATCTACTCAAGCAAAAATAAGGAACGACGGAGGAGAGTAGCATGAACCAAGCCGCAATAAAGAATAGGTCAAGGTTATTGGGCGTAACAGAAGTGGGGATTGCCGAGCCGCATTACGCAGGCTATGAGGGATTTTGAGTTCTTGATCGCCCCCAATATGATTGATGGGGAGCAAATGTGCTATAAATATTTATAATTTGTTCCCTAATGGAGAGAACGCAGTGGCAGCTCAGTATAGTGAAATTCAGGAATTACTAAGTAAGCGAGCAGATCTCAATGCTAGATTAAAGCTTATGTCATATGATGGATCTCCTGAAATCAAGATGCGCAGGAATGAAAAATATCTGTATGTAAGAAAAAGAATTGCAGGAAGACAGACATCAACCTACGTAGGTGTATATAGCGAGGATCTTTATAACCTTCTGCTTAAAAACGCCAGAGAGGCCCGCGCGATCAGAAAAGAGCTTCGTCTTCTTGAAAAGCAGTTGGTTTCATATGGATATTTCAAGGATGAGCTATCCGTTGCTGTCTTAAATAATATAGATTTTGCCCGCGCTAATTTGAAGGCAAATATCTATGATCAGGCTGTGTTAGAGGGCGTTGCTACATCTTTTCCTCAGACTGCGGAGATTATTGAAAACGGCAAGGTATTCGGAGTGACTGCTACAGATGTGCAAAAGATTTTGAATTTAAAGCATGCATGGGAGTTCATTCTTGACCGGGATGTAGCCGCCAGTAAAACTGATTACTATGTGCTTTGCTATATAGCAAGATTGGTTAATGAAGGCTTTTTTATTGAGGGAGGACGTATTCGCGGCGTGCCTGTAACTATTGGAGGCTGTTCGTATATTCCGCCTTTGCCAATAGAGGTCGATGTAAAAGAAAGCATACAAAATATCATACAGCAGGATGACGATGCTATTAATATCGCAATCAGGCTGTGTCTTTACTGCATAAAAACACAGATCTTTCTTGATGGAAACAAACGTGTAGCAGAAATTTTTGCAAATCATTACCTCATAGCTCATGGTGGTGGTTTTCTGGTGATCCCTGAAAAGGAAGTGTCGGAATTTAAGAAGCTGCTGGTAGGGTACTATGAAGGTGAAGATATTTCTGTGATAGCCTCGTTTCTGAAGGAGCGCTGCTGGAAGAGGCTGCAATAGCTGCTGATTGGGGAGTATTTCTTAAAATAAATTGTAAAAAATGCTCCCCATAAAAATGCTCTTATTTCTCTTTTATGTAGAACTTACTCTCCCACTTCCTTGCATAGAAGAATAAGCATAAAAAGCCTAAAAATCCCAAAAAGGCACCGATCACGGTGATAAATCTTAGCGAGATATCAAATGTGATTGGCAGTCCTCCTGCAAACGATCCCAGGGCGTTACCCAGATTAAATGCAGCCTGTACCATGGCTGCGCCCAGTAACAGACCACCAGGTGCCGTCTTTAAAATGGACACCTGCTCAGGTGCTGAGAGCGCAAAGAGTGTTCCTGCAATAAGGCAGACCAGCACAATGCACACGATGGTATTGCTGCCAAAGACCGCTACCGCAAGTAAAAGTACGGCTGCGAGTATCTGTACCATGGCACCTACATTTCCCGGAGTAAACCTGTCACAAAGACGGCCTGAGATAAAGTTTGCTATGACCATGCAGATCCCCATGGCAACCAATACTGCAGGGACGGCCTGCAGACTTATTCCCGCAAGACTGGTAAGAATAGGAGAGATGTAACTGTGCATGCAGAAAATACCGGCGTTGCCAAACATGGTAGCCCCTAATACAAGCCAAGGGGCAGGACATTTTAAGAAGGCAAACTGTCCCTTAAAGCCGGTATCCTCAATACGCCCTGCGTCATGGATCCAGCGGTGGCAGGAGAATAAGACGATCAGTCCCCAGATCACAACTAAGACAAAGATTGCCTTAAAACTTACGATGTCAGCAAGAGCTGTGCCCAATGGAACACCAAAGATATTAGAAATCGTCATGCCGGCAATCATAATTGATACGGCAGAGGATCCCTTACCCCTGGCACTGATGTTCTGCGCAATAATTGAGCCTACTCCGAAAAACGATCCGTGCGGCAGACCTGCAATAAAGCGTGCTCCAAGCAAGCTTGTAAAATCCGGGGCCACAATTGTCAGAGCATTACCGGTGATGTGCACGATGATGAGCATCAAAAGTATGGTTTTAAGCTCAAAGCGCCTTAGGAAAAGCAGTGCAAAGGCACCGAAGGCAACACCGATTGCGTAGGCTGAAATTACATGTCCTGCAGTTGCAAGTGAAATATCATAGGCTTTGGCAATATAGGGCAGCAGTCCCATGGCCACGAACTCAGCGATCCCAAGTCCCAGTGTGCCAAAGGCAAGCGAGATTAGACCTTT
Source organism: Akkermansia muciniphila (assembly GCA_963622535.1). GTDB lineage: Bacteria > Pseudomonadota > Gammaproteobacteria > Enterobacterales > Succinivibrionaceae > Succinivibrio. The sequence continues at coordinate 9,525 of CAVFIO010000050.1, read as the reverse complement.
TATTTGCATAGTATTAACGGCGTTGTTTCCTGAAAGATAACTGTTTGATGTTCCGGATAACATCTTTGATGGCGCATTATAGCAGTGAGCAGATCTCACGGCGCAGTTTGCTAAAATAGGTAAATTACAGTGCATTTAGGGAATGTTGGCAGACTTAGGGATGATTTGATGACATCGCAGGATATTTTATTGGTAGCACCTTATCAGCATACAGGGCTGTTATCAAAGCAGGTGATTGCAAAGCTTGGATTGGAAATACCAGTTGAGGTTGCCTATGATTATGAAGCCCTCGATGCCATCAAACGACACCCTGATTGCAAAATCATAATATCCCGTGGTGGTACAGCAAAAGTCCTGCGCGGAGTACCGGGGATCACCGTGGTTGATATTGAAGCTTCCTTTTATGATGTTTTTAATGCTGTAAGAAAGCTTTTGCGCGCGGGATGTCATTCAATTGCGGTTGTTACTCAGGATAATGTCATTGGTCTTGAGACCTGCTCATTGCAGCTTAAGGGAGAACTGGTAAATGTACATCCCTGTACTACACCTGAGGAAATAGAGGAGACTGTTGCCAGAGTCTATGAGCAGGGCTGTGACGGGGTTGCAGGATGTGTTGTCGCAGTTGAAAGTGCCCGCAGATTCAATATAAAGAGCGAGTTTGTTGACTCAGATTTCTTCTCCATCAAAAAAGCCGTATTAAATGCCGTTGAGCTTGAGCACTCCATGCGCTCACGCGAGCTGATGCTATCTACCATGACCTCTCTTTTGAACAACATAGATGAAGGAGTGATTGTCTTTGATGAAAATGGCAGCAGCACATATACCAATCAGAAGGCATCAGATCTGCTTTCATTTTGTGAAAGGGATAAATGGCATGACAACCTCGCTCCCTACCTTAAAAAGGATGGCTCTCATGCGGTGCTGTCCTTAGGTGATCGCAAGGTTCTTCTGCGAAATCTTGAGCTGACATCCGGCGATTTAAAGAACAACATGGTGGTGATGCAGGACTCCTCAGCCCTTGAGGAGAATGTACGCTCCATGAAGATCGCTGTATATGAAAAGGGATTGTATGCCCGCACCAGATTTGAGGATATTGTGCGCAAGAGTGCGGTGATGGAGGAGGTTGTAGAGAAGGCTTCAAAATTTGCTCACTCTGAATCTACAGTCATGATCTTTGGAGAAACAGGTGTTGGTAAGGAGGGCTTTGCTCAATCTATCCATAATGACTCTCCCAGATCTCAGATGCCGTTTGTCTCGGTAAACTGTGCCTCGCTGCCTGAGGGACTGGTTGCATCGGAGCTTTTTGGTTATGCTGAGGGCGCTTTTACCGGGGCCCGCCGCTCCGGACGTAAGGGCCTTTTTGAGATGGCACAGGGCGGCACCATTTTTCTAGATGAGGTAACTGAGCTTCCTATGGATGTGCAGTCTCAGCTGCTGCGCGTTATTCAGGAGCGTGAGGTCCGTCGTATCGGAGATGACAGAGTGATCCCGCTTGATATACGTATTATTGCTGCAGGCAACAGGCGGGTGCTTGAGATGTGTGCCGAGGGTACATTCCGTTATGATCTCTATTACCGTCTGAATGTTCTGCGTCTTGCGATTCCGCCGTTGCGCGAGCGCGGTGATGATGTGATTTTGCTGTTTAAGCATTTTATGGCCGAATTTCTCCACTGTGATGAGCATGAGATCCTTTTAGAAGATGAAGCCTCCGCTATGCTTCTTGCCTATCAGTGGCCAGGAAATGTACGTGAGCTTAGAAATGTTGCCGAGGCTTTATCTTTTTCAGGCAGCAGGGTGCAGGTGCAGGATCTTTCAGAGCTTATAACCTCCAAAGACAGGGTACTGCCGGGCAGCGATGCTGCTCATATTGTGTTTTCAGATACAATCTCACTTATGGATGTTGAAAAGCAGTATTTGAAGCATCTACTATCAAAGCATTCGATCACTGAGTGTGTCAGGATCTCAGGTCTTTCCCGTACTACCTTATGGCGACGTCTGCGGGAGCTCTCTTTAGAGATTTAAATTCTGCAGAGTAATCTCATTGCGAAATTTCTTCTAACTGCTTATAAAATAAACTGAAAATTTCAAACATTTCAGAAAAGCTTGAAATTTTACACTGCGTCACATTTTTGATGTTTCAAAATGTAACAATATGAAACATCAAATAAGGGTTAAAATTTCAAAATGAAACAAACGACATCTACAGATCCTCTGTAAACGTTTGTATCTGAAGTTTTTGTAATTGGCACGGCTTATGCTCTATAGAATTTGTCTGTAATTCCATAACAAAACATAAGGAATATGAATCATGCAAAAATATAAAGTCTTGTCCGCAGCTGTTGCTTCTGTCTTGATGGCTTTCTCTGCAGCTCAGGCCTTAGCAGCCGATGAGGTTGTTCTTCGTGTTGGCTACGGCAATAACCCCGGTGAGCCTTTTGATCTCGGCTGCCAGAAGTGGAAGGAATTGATTGAAGAGCGTTCAGGCGGTAAGTTCAAGATCGAGCTTTATCCTTCATCCCAGCTTGGATCAAAGGATGACGTTATGGATCAGATGGTTGCAGGTGAGCCTGTAGCTACCTTAACCGACGGCGCCTTCTTCTATGATCGCGGCATCAAGGACATGGGCATCGTCTTTGGCCCCTTCCTCTATGACAACTGGGAACAGGCTTTCAAGCTTGCTGATTCCAAGTGGTTTAAGGATCAGGCTGATCTGGTTGCCAAGAATGCTCATCTGAAGATCATCGGTGCCGACTGGCGTTACGGTGCCCGTCACACCCTGACCACCAAGCCTGTAACCAAGCTTGCTGATTTGAAGGGCATGAAGATCCGTGTTCCTACCAACAATATTCAGGTTAAGGGCTTCGAGGTTTTAGGTGCAACTCCTACTCCTATGGCCTTAGGTGATGTTTACACCTCCTTGCAGCAGGGCACCATCGACGGCGTTGAGAACCCGATCCCTGTGCTCTATAACGGCAAGTTCCATGAGGTTGCCAAATATCTGCTGTTAGATGCTCACGTATACAACGTGACTAACCTCGTTGTCGGTACTGATTTCTATGATTCTTTAACTGCTGAGCAGCAGAAGCTTCTGGTTGAGACCTGCCATGATGCCGGTGTCTATCAGAATGAAATCGTCGAGAAATCTGAAACCGAGCTTCTGGAGCAGTTTAAGAAGGAAGGCGTAACTGTTACCGTTCCTTCTCCTGAGTTCAAGCAGGAACTCATCGACGCCTCCAAGAAATTCTATGAACTTCCTGAGTTCACCAAGGACTGGACTCCTGGCCTCTACGACACCGTTAAGGCTGCAATGCAGTAATTCACTGCTTTAATAACACTTTTAAATTCATATTTATGGCTGCCCCGAAAGGGGCAGTTAGGAGGGGGATTATGCCCGTTGATAAGAAACAAGTGCTTTGTAACCTCGATCTGATCATCGCCGCGATATCGCTCGTGATCCTGATTGTGGTTACCTTCGGTGGCGTGATCATGCGCTACTTCGTAGGCTCTCCACTCATCTGGGCCGAGGAGGTACAGCTGTGGACCTTCCTGTGGCTTACCTTCTGCGGTGCCGGCGCGGCCTTCCGTTACGGCAGCCATGTGGCAGTTGAGATGGTGGTGGATCTTTTCCCTAAAAATATTAAAAAAATCATTGAGTTTATCGATCTGGTGATCGTGGTTGTTGTACTTGCCTACCTGACCTATTTAGGCGGCGATATCATCAAGCTCATGCTCAAGATCGGTAAATCAACCAACATACTGCATATTCCGTTCTGGTTCATAAACGGCATCATGCCCATAAGCTCTGTTGTGATGATTATTTCTGCAATCTTTGCCTATAAGCAGAACCTTAACAGGGAAGCTGCAGCAACCAAAGAGGAGAATGCATAATGGATTCCGTAATTGCATTAAGCTCTATCCTGCTTCTAGTATTTCTGTTTATGAAGGTGCCGGTCTTTATTGCCATTCTGGCCGCGGCTGCTTCATACTTTGCACTGCATCCTGAAATCAATTCAGTCATTCTGGCTCAGCGTGTACTGTCCGGCTCACAGTCAATTGCACTTTTGGCAATTCCTTTCTTCGTGTGTGCCGGCGTATTCATGAACTATACCGGTGTTACCAAGCGTATCGTTGATTTCTGCGAAAGCCTGGTAGGTAACATCACCGGCGGTATCGGTCATGTAACGGTGCTGGTTGCTACTCTGATGGGCGGACTTTCAGGTTCAAATCTGGCTGACGCCGCCATGGAGGCCAAGATGCTTGTTCCTGAAATGGAAAAACGCGGCTTCTCCAAGGCCTTCGGCTCGGTACTGGTTGCAACCTCAGCCATCATTACTCCGTTGATTCCTCCCGGAATTGCGATGATTATTTACGGCTCCATTGCTAACGTATCCATAGGCAAGCTCTTCGTTGCAGGTATCGGCCCGGGACTCATGCTCTGTGTCATGCTGATGCTTCTGGTCGGCTTTGTCTCCTACAAGCGTGGCTATAAGAGCCCGGTTAAGGTAGATACCTCCGCAAAGCGTGTATGGCAGACCTTCAAGGGCGCATTCCTTCCTTTGTGCCTGCCTGTGATCATCATCGGCGGTATCCGTATCGGTGCCTTTACACCAACTGAGGCCGGCTCTGTTGCAATCGTCTACTCTCTGTTCCTGGGCATTGTGTATCGTGAGATGCATATCAAGGATGTCATCAAGGGCCTGAAAGAGACCGTTCTGACCTCTGCATCAATCATGCTCATCATTGCCTGTGCATCAGCCTTTGCCTGGGCTCTTACCAAGGAGAAGATCCCCCAGTACTGCACCTCTTTATTTGTTGATCATTTAAACAGTGCTGTGGTATTCCTGCTTTGCGTCAATGTGTTCCTGCTCATCATCGGTATGTTCATTGAAGGTAATGCTGCCATGATCATTCTGGTACCGCTGCTTGCACCGCTTGCCAAGCACTTCGGTATCGATGAGATCCACTTTGCCATGGTGGTGATCTTCAACTTCGCCCTAGGTGCACTCTCACCTCCGATGGGTACACTGATGTTCGTGACCTGCTCCATTACCAAGTGCCGCATGGGTACCTTCATTAAAGAGGCAGTTCCGTTCTACATTCTTCTGGTTATTGCACTGTTGCTTTTGACCTTCGTGCCAGCTTTCACAACTGGTCTTGTTAACCTGATCTTCTAAAAAAAGATTGGATAAGGATTTAATAAAGATTATTTGACAAAGGATAAACAAATGAAAACTATAATTATTCCAGAGCCCGGCAAAGTTGAAATCATTGAAACTCCCATGCCTGAACCCAAGGAAGGCGAGGCTTTGTTAAAGGTGTTACGCGGCGGCATATGCGGATCTGATCTTGGCACCTACAAGGGAACCTTTGCCTATGCCTCATATCCCCGCATTCCCGGCCATGAGTTTTCTGCCCGCATTGAAAAGCTGAACGGCGATGCCTCAAAGTACGGTCTGAAGGAAGGCATGGTTGTAACCTGCAATCCTTACTTTAACTGCTGCAAGTGCTATTCATGTCAGCGCGGCCTGGTTAACTGCTGTGAGCATAATGAAACCTTAGGTGCACAGCGTGACGGTGCTTTCTCAGAGTACATCACCATGCCCTTTGAGCGTATCTATGACGGCAAGGGCCTGGCTCCTGATGAACTGGCTGCAATTGAGCCTTTCTGCATCTCCTATCACGGCGCAGTAACCCGCGGCAGGGTTAAAGAGGGTGACAATGTGCTGGTGATAGGCGCAGGTACCATCGGTGCTCTGGCTGCAGTTGCCGCCAAGTCCTGCGGTGCCAGGGTCTATATCGCTGATGTCGCTCAGAAGAAGATTGACTACGCAGTTGAGAGCTTCGGCCTTGACGGCGGCATCTTCAATGACGGTAAGACATTCGTTGAAAAATGCTTTGAGATAACCGGCGGCAAGGGCTTTGATGTTGCAATTGAAGCCGTGGGACTGCCTCAGACCTTCCAGAATGCCATTGAAGCCTCTGCCTTTGGCGGCCGCGTGGTACTGATTGGTGTAGGTAAGAAGAATCTTGACTTCAACTTCACCTTGCTGCAGAAGAAGGAACTCAACGTATTCGGCTCCCGTAATGCATTGAAGCAGGATTTCCTGAATCTTATCGATTTGGTTAAATCAGGCAAGGTCAACCTGCGCAAGGCCGTTACCAACACCTATAAGTTTGATGACGCCGCTCAGGCCTTCAAGGACTTTGCAGAGCACGGCGCTGATATGCTCAAGGTGGAAATTGAATTTCCCGAATAATGTCGTTAAGATCCCTGAATTTCAGGGATCTTAATGATAAATTAGTGATCAGATTAAATTGAGAGCTGCTCAATGAATATGACTGAATTCTGAACTAATTGAGATCAGTATTGTGTATTTTGCGCGGTACTGATCTTTTGTGTTTTGATCTGTCATACAATAAGCAGTTACAGAACTATTAAGTCATGCCATTCAAAAAGGAGTAAGCATGTCAGAACTCAACCTTAAGACTAAACCGGAACTTAAATCAGATCTTCCTGTGCGCGCCATTCAGTTCGGCGAGGGTAACTTCCTAAGAGGTTTCCTTGACTGGATGCTCTACAAGCTCAATAACAAGGGACTCTTCAACGGCCGTGTATACGTTGTTCAGCCCACTCCCCGCGGCCGTGTAATGCCTAAGCTTATCGCTCAGGACTTCCTCTATACCACTATTCTGCACGGTGTTGCAGGTGGCAAGGAGAGCGAGGAGATCGATATCGTCAATACCATCGCCGGTGGCTTTAATCCCTATGAGGACGCAGAATGGGCCAAACTTAAGGAGGCTGCCTGCTCTAAGGACGTAGAATTCGTATTCTCCAATACCACCGAGGCCGGTATCGTCTATGTTCAGGAGGAGGGCTTAGGTGCTCAGGCTCCTTCATCCTTCCCCGCAAAGCTTACCGCTATGCTCAAGGAGCGTTTTGACAAGCTTGGAGAGGGCCTGACTGTTCTTCCCTGCGAGCTTATCGAGGATAACGGCACCAAGCTTAAGGAAATCGTCTTAAAGCATGCTGCTGACTGGAATTTAGGTCAGGATTTCGTAGATTTCGTCAATAACAAGTGCCTGTTCTTAAATACCCTGGTTGACCGTGTGGTATCAGGTTATCCTACCGCCACTGCTCAGGAATTTGAGCAGAAGCTGGGCTATACCGATCAGCTCATGACCTGCGGTGAGATCTTCCACTTCCTCGCAATTGAAGGTGACGAGAAGGTCAAGGAAATGCTTCCTTTTGAGAAGATCGGCCTGAATGTTGTTGTTGAGAAGGATATCACTCCTTACCGTCTGCGTAAGGTCCGTATCTTAAACGGCACTCACACCTCCAATGTTCCTGCAGCTTTCCTGGCAGGTCTTGATGTTGTTGATCAGATGATGTCTGATCCTGTAACCGGTGCCTTTGCCCGCTCCATCGTCTATGATGAGATCATTCCTGCAGTAAATCTTGATAAGGGTATGTTAACCGAGTTTGCTGATGCCGTTATGGATCGCTTCTCTGATCCTTCCATGCACCACCAGTTAGCCTCCATTCTCATGAACTGCACCTCCAAGATGAATGCCCGTGTCATTCCTTCACTGCTTGATGCCCGTGCCAAGGGTGTGCTGCCTAAGAAGCTTTGCTTTGCGGTAGCTGCCTTTATCGAGCTTTACAAGGATGCTAACGGCACCGTACCTGTCAAGGTTAACCGTGCAGGCGGAAAGAGCGGTGAGTTCGTTGATGACGCTTATGCTGTATCAGTACTCTCCAAGGCCTGGTCCTTCTATCAGAAGACTGAAGCCTCTGCTCAGCTGACTGTCAAGGCTGTCTTATCTGACGTCAAGCTCTGGGGCCGTGATCTCTCAGCTGACGTTGATGTCTGCGCCCTGACTGCCAAGCTCCTGCATGCAATCACCTCTGACGGTGTAATTGCCACCATGAAGGATGTAATGGAGAACGTCTAATGCAGGCTGTCGTCATTCATGACGCGGATATCGTTGCTGTCGCCCTTTGCGATCTCAAAAAGGGCGATGTGATAGAGACCTCAAAGGGGACTGTCACACTAAAGGACGATATTACCCGCGGTCACAAATTTGCGCTGCGTGATATCGCAGAGGGCGAGGATATAGTAAAGTACGGCTTTCCGATCGGCCACGCTTCATGTCCTATAAGTGCAGGTGAGCATGTCCACAGTCATAACGTTAAGACCAATCTGTCAGGTCTTAAGGATTATGAATATCACAAGCAGCCTAAGGCACAGCTGCCAAAGGTTGAGCGTACCTTTGAAGGCTATGTCCGTGCCAACGGAACAGTAGGTATCCGCAATGAGCTGTGGATCATTCCGACGGTATTCTGCGTAAACCATGTAGCCCGTGAGCTTGAGGATTATGCACGTTCAAAGCTTAAGGATTTCCCTCATGTTGAGGAGGTCATGGCTTTGACTCATCCTTTCGGTTGCTCACAGATGGGAGAGGATCAGGAGACTACTCAGAGAGTTCTTGCTGCTCTGTCCCGTCACCAGAATGCAGGCTCCGTGCTTATCTTAGGTCTTGGCTGTGAGAACAATAATATCGGTGTTTTCAAAGAGTTCCTTGATCTGTCTGATCCGCGTATCCATTTTCTGAATACCCAGGATGAGACTGATGAGTATGAAGCAGGCTGCAAGCTGATTGATGAGATGCTGGAGCAGGCAGAGCAGTGCCGTCGCACCACTGTGCCTTTATCCAAGCTCCGCATCGGTCTTAAGTGCGGCGGCTCTGACGGTCTTTCCGGCATTACTGCAAATCCGCTCATCGGCCGAGTCAGTGACAAGGTAGTCGGTGCCGGCGGTACCTCTGTAATGACCGAGGTTCCCGAGATGTTCGGTGCCGAGCAGTTACTTATGAACCGTGCAAAGGATGAAGGAATATTCAGGGAAACTGTTGATCTTATCAACAATTTCAAGAATTATTTCAAATCTCACGGCGAGACTGTATCTGAAAACCCGTCTCCCGGTAACAAGGCCGGCGGTATCACCACACTGGAGGACAAGTCCTTAGGATGTGTACAGAAGGGCGGCTCTGCTGAGGTTTCAGGGGTTATTACCTATGGTAATGCCATTAAGGTTGACGGTCTGAATCTGCTGCAGGCTCCCGGTAATGACGGTGTCTCCTGCACAGCTTTGGCTGCAGCAGGCGTTGACATCATTCTCTTCTCAACAGGTCGCGGTACACCGTTTGCAACTGCTGTTCCTACGGTGAAGATTTCAACCAATTCCGATCTCTATTCACGCAAGGGCGGTAACTGGATTGACTTTAACGCAGGCTCAATTGTCTCCGGGGACACCTTCGATGAACTCTCTGATAAGCTGCTTGATTATATCGTCGATGTAGCCTCAGGCATGAAGACCGTCTCTGAGAAGCGTGGTTTCCATGAGATCGTCATCTGGAAGGATGGCGTGACCATGTAAGGTGCACAAACAGCACTAAAAAAGGGCAGTAAATTCAGGTTTACTGCCTTTTTTGTTTGTATATCAAAATGTTAAATAAAAATGATAC
>CAVFIO010000049.1:13878-14625 GCA_963622535.1 Akkermansia muciniphila | reverse complement strand
GCTTTGGGAAGTCCATCGCCGCCTAATCCCTGCCTGGTGTTATTCTTTTTCTCCCACTTACTTTTACTGTTAACAGCCGTTTGAAAAGCACCTCCGGTACCAAAGGTTAAATCATAAAGAGAGCCAAAATGATCGATACCAGCACTAATATTTTTAAAATAGATATTATTTTTTAAGCTGTGATTGGTTTGAACAATATCAGCAATCATATTTTTTGATGTCTGAGCAATATTTCTATACTGTTCTAGCTTACCTTGGGTCATCACTTTAAATTCGGCCCCGACAATTTTTATCTGGCCATAACCCAATGAAATACCGCACTTCAACGGTCCGTTTAAGGACAATGCATTATTGCCTGTGAATTTAACGTTATAAGCAGTGCCGGTAATACCGCTATACGTAGCAACAGCAAAAGATGAGGACAGTAAATCAGACGCATTATTGCCTTTATCATCTGGTATAGTTCCGTTAAATGTAGAACCTGTTGAAATTTTTGTGCTTTCAACAGTAGTAGCAACCATGCTTAGGCCAACATGAGATTTAACAGAATTGGTTGCGGCAAGCTCAATATCCTCTGCATTCAAACTTATCTTGGAGGTTGCATTTAAGGTTATATTTTGAGCATTAACTACAAAATTACCATTTGATGCGTTAAATTCAAATCCATCTTTATTGTCAAAGGAAATAATGTTTTTAGGATCGTCTTTTATAAAGTTAATCTTACAATCCGTTACTATATCCTTAGCC
>CAVFIO010000049.1:9416-13868 GCA_963622535.1 Akkermansia muciniphila | reverse complement strand
TCTGTATAGGCTGTCTTACAGGTATTAACATCCTTAAGTTCCTGAGGCGCGGAATCAATTAGTTTATTATCCTTGTAATAGCTGCTTAAAGATAACTTACCATCACCGTATTTATCATTTAATACATCTAGTGCTGTCTCATATTTCTCCCTTGCTGAAAGAAATTTCTTATTCTGTTCAACAACCTGTTTATGGTATTTATCTACATATGTCACATCATGCACCGAAGCATCATTAATTTCCAGGGCATTGACAATAACAGCGTTTTCTACATGTTTAGGACTGTTTTTTAATAACGCATAAATATATTCATTGTTAGTTTTGTAATTTTGCAAGGAAATTGATGATTCATTCTTAAGATTCATAATTTCCTGATTAATGCCATCCCATTTATCCTTATCGACATCAATAGACTGCGGCACATAACCATACAGATAATAAGTTCCGCCCTTTTGCAAAACCAGTATGCGCTGGCCCTGCATCACCCTCTTCACATTCGAGCAATCAGCCTCGATAAGTGTATGAACCTTGATCAAAAGATCTGCATTGTTGTTTGCAATCAGAGCATAGAACAAATCATTATTCTCTGCTCCGTCATCTGCATAATCTGCATAGAGTGAAGAGTTAATACTGCCATCCTTGGCACAGGCCTTAGCCTCAATAATATCTATGCTCTGCTTGGGATCTAAGGATTCAAGGCTTTCAACCTCCTGATGTACAAGGCAACCTAACTCTCTCTTAGAATCAAATTCAAAGTAGTCACCATCAGACTTGTCATCAAGCTCAACAAAAGCAGGATGATCCACAAGCTCCAGACAATCGTTTTTTATCTGTACCGTATTCTCCTTAGACTTATCCTTAAATACGGTCGTAATATCAGTGATGAGATCCTCAACTACATATTTTGAGGTAATGTCATCGATATTAGAATTCAGAATAAGACCAGGCTCTAATCTGATGTCCTGCACACTCTGAGCACTGAGCTTGGGATTGATTGCAAGATATCTGATACATAAATTCTTATAGATAAGCTTGATCTGGCTGCTCTTTAAGCCGCTGGTATCGGTGCGATCTGCCTCAATATCAAGCCAGCTGTTTTTAAGGTTCTTGGCAGAAACTCTAGCCTCGTCAAACTGGATTGAATTTTTCTTAAGGGACGTATTTGCAAGATAGATATAGTTGATATCCTTACTTGCAATATTCAGATCATTAGTGCAGCTGAGGGCAGATTTTTTCTTATAGTCCTGATCGCATGAGAAGATGATTTTAACGCCCTTCTGTTCATCAAAATCCAGAACATAGTTAATACCGTATGCAATTAAGATACGGTTAAAGAAGGATAGGGTTTTCTCCTGACCACGCTGTATTTTCAGGGTTCTGGTATCAAGCTGAGCTAGATTCTGGATCTTTGAAACATCAATCTCACATAAAAGCGGATTATAAAGACCAGTCCCCCCATTATCTTCTTTGGAATCTCCTCTGTTTAAAAGCTCACTTAGGATCTGGGAGATCTTAAGCTCGCTGAATATAGTCTGCTTGTTGTTCAAGCGTGCAAGAGGCGATTCAAGAGTTAGCTGATACTGATAATAAAATTTTTCGTCAGTGTTATACGGATTTACTTTCTCTACTTTTGGAAGATTTGTAACTGTTTTAATTAATGCCCATACAGTACGTGTATCTCCGGTGTTATATTCCTCCGGCTCCTGTTCATATACATAATTTATCTGATAGCTTATTTTTACATACAGATAATTTAGATCGAGCTTACCGAAATCTACGGCATTTTGTGTGATTAAATTTAATATTCCGGTATACGGATGAGATATTCCCTCCTCAAAATGGAAGGATGTAACCTCACATCTGCCGAAATCGGTAACTTTCTGCATATTATTTCTATAAAATTCTATGCTTGTACCGCCAAATCTTCTTAAAACAGTATTTGTCGCTTGTTTAGTAGCCATATTGACCTCTCATATATCAGGGATCTGGTTCTATCAGAAAAACTTTATTCTTTATGTCCGGCAGAAAATCTCTGTATAACAAACAGTTCCTGTTTTCATACCGCACAAAGCTCAACTATGTTCAATAAAAATAACGCTTACATAAGTCCCTCCGGATTTTAATCACTGCATCAGGTTTTCTATAGGTTACCTGCTCTGCTGTTTATAAGTTTTATATCCTGATTATCCAAATAATCATGTAAAAAAACAAGGATCTGACATACATTGTTTTTTCTGCCCCGTCAGGATAAACAGAAAAGCAGAAATATCTTTTCCTTCTTGCATACTTTACACTATTTTTTGCAAGGTTGTTTAAATCTTTTTATATATTTTTAGACAAGTAACAGAGGGTATTGAAGGCGCAGCTCTCAAGTAAAGTTTTTCCTCTTAAAAGCATAAGACTCTCACATAAAAAAAGACCCCTCTTTTATAAGAAGGGCCTTGGAAATTTACTTAAGTATCTTACTGATTAGACAGCTTCTTCGTTCTCTTCACCAGTACGGATACGAATGATGCGCTCAACATCAGAGATAAAGATCTTGCCGTCACCGATCTTACCGGTATGAGCTGCACCGATGATAGCCTTGATGCTCTTATCAACCTCGGCATCCTTAACTACAATTTCAAGCTTGCACTTAGGAAGGAAGTCGACCACATACTCTGCACCGCGATAAAGCTCGGTGTGGCCCTTCTGACGGCCGAAGCCCTTGACATCTGATACAGTCATACCTGATACACCGATGTCTGCTAATGCCTCACGCACGTCGTCTAACTTGAAGGGTTTGATGATAGCAGTAATTCTTTTCATTTTATTTAACTCCAGATGTCAAGATTAGAGGTTGTAACCACGCTCGCCGTGGGATGCCAGATCCAGGCCTTCGGACTCTTCTTCAGGGGTCACTCTGATACCAACCAGCAGATCGGCAATCTTGAAGGCGATGAAGGCAACAACGGCAGCCCATACGATGGTAACAACTACTGACATGAACTGACCGTAGAACTGACCTGCGATGGAATCCCAGCCTTCCTTGAAGCCCTGACCACCTAATGAAGGAGCACAGAAGATACCGGTTAAGAGAGCACCGGTGATACCGCAGAGGCCGTGAACACCGAAGACGTCGAGTGAATCATCAATGCCGGTCATCTTCTTAAAGCCGTGAACACCCCAGAGGCCTACGAAGCCAGCTACGATACCGATAACCATGGCACCGACAGGACCTACGAAGGCGCAGGCAGGAGTAATAGCAACCAGGCCTGCAACAACACCTGAGGAGGTACCTAAGTTAGAAGGCTTCTTAAAGGAGATCCACTCACCGGCCATCCAGGCAAGAGCTGCAGCTGCAGGAGCAATTACAGTGTTGATGAAGGCTAAGGCAGAGATTCCGTCAGCAGTAAGCTCAGAGCCTGCATTGAAGCCTAACCAGCCAATCCACAGTAAAGCGGCACCGATGTAGGTGTAGGAGACATTGTGAGGAGCCATGAGGGTACGGCCGAGATCGTGACGCTTACCAATCATGAGAGCACCGACAATACCGCAAACACCGGCATTGATGTGAACGACGGTACCACCGGCAAAGTCATAGGCATGGAAAACAGAATCAATGAAGCCGCCGCCCCAGACCATGTGGCACAAAGGAGCATAAGAGAATACGATCCAGATACCAACGGCTAGAATGAGGCCTGAGAACTTCACACGCTCAACAGTTGAACCTACAATCAGGCAGGCAGAAATTGCACAGAAGGCGCCCTGGAAAATAACCCAGGTGTACTCGGAAATAGTACCAGAGAGAGACTCAGCACCAACGTTAGTAATAAAGAGGTTGCCAAGACCACCTACGAAATCACCTAAGAAACCATCGGTAGGACCGAAGGCGATAGAATAACCAACGATAAACCAGAGCATAATAGCCATGCTGAAGACCACCAGGCACTGCTCTAATACAGACAGAACGTTCTTAGAACGGGCCATGCCGCCATAGAAGAGGCCGATTGCCGGGACAGACATGAACAGAACAAGCATTGCAGAGAGGAGAATGAAGCCGTTATCTGCTAAGGATAAAGTGGCTTCTGCTTCGTCGGCAAACGCACAGGGCGCGGCAGCAAGCGCGCCGATAAGTGCGGCGGATTTAATTAAACTCATATAAAACTCCTTGTTATGAGGGCTAATCAATACTGCAATTACAAGATAATGACCTGTCATAAACGGTGCAACATGAGAATTAAAAAGAGCTCAAAGTGATGCATGATTCACACTTTTGCACCCAGATTGAACATTATTTTCCCTATTTAGGCGCAAAAGAAGATGTAAAAGTTAGTAAAATACCACGGCAATTTTTCATGACACAGTTAAAATTCACCTTATTTATTTGAAAGACATAGACAATTTTATAAAGCACAGAAAATGCTCACACTTTTCATGAACAAAAGACCGCTTACAGCTGAGATCCGGTCT
>CAVFIO010000049.1:1462-9406 GCA_963622535.1 Akkermansia muciniphila | reverse complement strand
CATCGTAGGACAGCTGGCATCCTGTGCCATATCAGTTACTGATACCGTGATGGCAGGTGCTGCCGGAACAATTGAGCTTTCAGGTGTAGCTCTGGGAACTGCCTTTTTTAATCCGGTGCAGATGTCACTTTGCGGACTTACCCTGGCAATTCCTCCTATAGTAGGTCAGCTAAAGGGAGCAGGACGCATGGCGATGATCTCAAAGAGAATGTGGAGTGCCATGTGGATCTGTCTTTGTGCATCCGTGCTGTTTGCAGTTTTGCTGCTGATACTGCGTCAGCTTTTTTTTATGCTGCCATCAGATCCTGAGATGATTGATGTTGCCGCCCGCTATACCATTTGGACAGCGGCAGCCATGCCCGGTATTGCCATGATGGCGGTAGTACGCTCTTATTCAGAGGGACTTGGGCATACCAGACCTACCTTAATCTTCGGGCTTACCATGCTTGCACTTAATATCCCGTTAAATTACATCTGTATCTTTGGCAAGCTGGGACTTCCTGCCATGGGAGGCGAGGGCTGCGGTGCTGCAACCTGTGCCACCTGTTATCTGACCGCACTGTTATTTTGTATCTATGTAAAAAAAGCCAGAATATATGAGGGGGCCAGACTTTTTGTTAAAAGCTACGGCATCACATGGCCTGCAGTTAAATCCTATTTAAAGATAGGGATCCCTATCTGTCTGTCTCTTGCACTGGAGGTGAGCTGCTTTGCCCTGGGAGCTTTGATCCTGTCCCCCTTCGGACCTATAACCGTTGCAGCTCATTCCATTGCACTCAATATCTCTGGAATGATCTTTATGGTGCCACTGTCCCTTGCCGCAGCACTTACCATCCGTATAGGCCATAGTGCCGGCGCAAGAGATCTCAGCCTTATAAAAAGAGTGATCAAGGCAGGCTATACGCTTACACTCATATTTGTAGCAGTTTTCCTCACGGTACTCTATTTTGGCCGTACATTTTTTGTGCAGTGCTACACCAGCGACAGTGAGGTAATAGCCTATGCCTCATTGATTTTGCTTTACTGCTGCATCTATCAGCTGCCAGACAGTCTGCAGATGGCGTCCATCGGCATTTTGCGCGGATTCAAGGATACCAGGATCATAATGTACGGTACCCTTATTGCTTACTGGCTTATAGCCATTCCCTTAGGCTATGTGCTCGCATATGGTATTTTCTCAAAGCCCATGCAGGCAATCGGGATCTGGATTGGCTTTATCGCAGGGCTTACGGCTTCAGCGATAATGTATTTATACAGGGTACGCAGGATCTGTAAAAATCCTGCCATTGTGGGGATGAGATAACATCTTTTAAGGTAAACAAGGAGATCTTAATGTAATGACATTAAGGTCTCCACTGGATCTGCTCAATCCCTAAAAGATAAGCCTTCTTATCCACACCATCGGCAAAGCCGGTAATCTTATTATTACTTCCCAAAACACGGTGACAGGGGATGATTATAGGAAGCTGATTTGCACCTACTGCCTGCCCTATCGCCTGAGCTGACATGGCTTTCACCTGATAGCGCTCCTGATATCTTCTGGCAAGACATCCGTAGCTGATGCTCTCACCATAGGGGATCTCCTGCAGAAGTCTCCATACCTTTTTTTGAAAATCACTGCCGAGCAAGGTGATATCAGGCATGAAATCAGGCTTTTTTCCTGAAAAATACAGATCGAGCCATTTTCTTGTTTTGGCAACATGCTCTGTTACATCATCAGGTCCTGCACAGAAATTCATCTCCATTTGATGAAGATACTCGGAAACACGCTCAGCATGGGCTATTCTTGCCGGATCTGTGGTAGGAAATCTCAAAGTACAGATCCCGGTCACGGTGATATCCAGTTTAAGCATGCCCAGGGGACTGTCATATTTAAAAATCATAAAATGCCACCTGAAATTACCTCTCTACAGTCTTTATCTTAAGCTTTAATGCCGGATCATTAAAGCTGAAAGTATCAGGCCGCGGCAGACACAAAAGCAGGCTCATCTCTGCAGTCCAAACGCTTATCCTAAGAAGTGCGGACAATTGTCTGATGGCCTCCTCATCCTCCATCAAATAAAGATCATCAGGCTTAGATCCGCCCGTATTCACCTTGCCTGCAAAATCCGGCAGATATTGAGCCTTTTTTACAGGTGCTCCCTTCCTTTTGCAGAGTCTACAGGCCCGCAGTGACGGTATTTTGGGGATTAACGTTCCCCAAAAAATTCTGCATACCGGTCAGACAGCAGCCTGCGCCTTCATGTAGATCTGCTGCCCTGTAACCTATAATCTGATGAACCGCAGCTGAGAAAATATCGCTGTCAAACTCACGCTCTATAAGGTCTGCCTTTTTTACATAGGCAAGCTTTCTGTCCTTTGACCTTAAGTGCTAAAGCTCCTTTGAGCCGTATGAAAAAAACAATCTGTCCTGAAAATATTAAGATGATGACAAAATCTACTATACTTAAATACGGAGCTTAAGCAATACATGCCTGAATGCAACTATAGCTTTCTACCGTAATTACCCGCGTAAGGCAGTTTAAATAAAAAATGAAACGCAAATACTTAATCGTAATTGACATGCAAAACGACTTTGTCACCGGAAGCTTAGGAAGCAGCGATGCTCGGAAGATTGTTGATGCGATGGCAGTAAAGCTTGAAGACTTTAACGGAGAGCTTATATTTACCAAGGATACCCACGGCGCTGATTACTTAAAAACCCAGGAGGGAGCCAATCTCCCTGTAGAGCACTGTATCAGGGGAAGCTTAGGCCATGATCTTGTACCAGAGCTTCAGGAAATATGCGAAAAAAGAAAGGCCAGAGTTTTTGAGAAAAATACCTTCGGATCACTGGCACTTGCGACTTATCTTAAGGAGCAGTGGGATAAGAATGAAATCCAGAGCATTGCACTGTGCGGAGTATGTACAGATATCTGCGTGATCTCAAATGCCCTGCTCATCAAGGCCACTATTCCGGAATGTCCGCTGATCGTTTTAAAGGATCTGTGTGCAGGTCTTAGCAGAGATAAGCATGCACATGCGCTGGATGTTTTAAATTCCTGTCAGATAGCGACAATTTAACTCTATTAAAAGCAAAACAGATGAAGAGAATCACGTCTGAAAAACCACGGAAGGCTCTAAGACAGAGCTGACAAATTTGAAGCCCGCCTTCATCTTAAAAGAACTTGTTTAACGCTCAGACTGTATTAGCTACACCAGTTTGACATAAAAATTGCCAGTTGCAGCAAAAAAGGATCAGTGTATGCGCAACAACCGTATAAATCTGTCATTTAATTTCAATACCTTGTTTCTAAAGCGAATAGCTGTTGCAATAATAATCGCTACCGGCTGTATTCTGGCACAGCCGTCTGTCGGCAATGAAGTAAATTCCTCGTCTCCCAAGGTATTAATCCACAGCGAGAATGCGGAGCTTAACAGGCTTCTTGAACAGAACAAGCAGGAAGTACAGAAAAACGGACAGGCCCGACTGGTTCTCAGCAGTAAGGTATTCAACTTTTCAAAAAATGATATCCATTCTGAGGCAACAAAGGTAATAGACGGACTCGAAAAGGCAGGCTTTCAGGCTTATCTTGTGGGAGGAGGGGTACGCGATCTGCTTTTAGGCAAGCATCCTCATGACTTTGATGTTACCACCGATGCAACTCCTGATGAGGTATGCAAAATCTTTAAAAACGCAAAACAGGTCGGCTCTCACTTTAAGATTGCCAAGGTATATTTCGATGATGAGGACATTGAGGTTGCCACTTTCAGAAAAAGTGTTACCGCAGTGCCTGCTGACAGCGATGCTATCAAGGCCTCGGCAAGCGGCATGCTCATAAGCGATAATCTTTTTTCAAAAAAACTTGAGGATGATGCTCTGCGCCGTGATCTGACTGTCAATGCAGTCTTTTTTGATTTAAATAAATCAGAGCTCATCGACTATCAGGGCGGTATATATGATTTAAATAAAAAAATCATTGATACCATAAGAGATCCCGAGCTTACCTTTACCCAGGATCCGACCAGAATTTTAAGATCGTTACGCTTTGTGGCAAAGCTTGGCTTCACCCTCTCAGATCGTACTGCTAAAGCGGTTGTTAAAAAAACAGATGTGCTTAATGAAATTTCACCTGCGCAGATGTTCAGTGAAGTCTATAAATTTTTCAATGCAGGTCACAGCGTACAGAGCTATAAAATTCTCAATGAATATCATATCTTCAGCAGACTGTTCCCTGATTTTGCAAAATATTCATCCATAAACGACAATCAGGATCTGATAAACGCTGCCCTTCTTACAATGGATGAACGCTATGCCAAAGGCTTTACTGACAAGGCATATGTCTCCTATGCAACCATCCTGTGGCCGCAATATCAGGATGAATATGCACAGCTTGTAAAAAAACCAGGTACTGTAAAAAACAGCGAGGCTTATCAGAGCACAGTTAACAGGGCTTATGACGAGACAATGCGCAAGCAAAGTAAAATCACCCTGCTGCCTGAGAATATGGCACAGAGCGTAAAAAAAATGTGGTCTCTTCAGTATGAGCTGTTAAATATTGACTCTAAAGACTGCATGTTAAAGCTTGTTGAGCAGGATGAATTTGCCAGTGCCTTTGAGCTTTTAAAAATCAGAGCCAGTTTTGATGACAGACTGAAGCCCTATGTAACTATATATGAGCCTTACTACATGCAAAAACGCTCACTGTAAAATATCCTGCTGTAAATCAAAGCAGATCTGAACATGCTCTGAGTGCATTTTGAGCATGTTCGCTGAGGTCTCTTAAAAGCAAAAGAACCATGATTAGGCATAAAATCTGCGCATCTGTATGGTGCAGCCTTAGCGCCATACGTAAGCATATATCAGTCCTATTACGATGCCGGAGTACATGCAGAAAATAAGTCAGGATAGATAAAATTCATACTGCATTCTGTAAATTCTATAATTTGCAGAAGATAAAAAGGAAGTACCTCATGCAGCTTAAAGAATTGATTTTTATTAAAAATAGGCCGAGCTTCAAAAAAAGCCTTGCCTGTGCACTGATTGCAGCCTCTGCTCTTATACTTGCCACTCCCTCATCAGGAAGTGATCTGAGTCCTGCAATACAGCAAGGCACAGGTCTGCAGAAAATTGCTGATATTCAAAAGTTGCAGGAAATCCTTAAAAAAAATAAACAGGAGGTCTTAAAAAATGGAAAATCCCGTCTTGAATTAGACAGCTCCTGCTTTAATTTTTACAAATCGGATCTGCATTCAAGAGCGGTTTCTGTCATCGATACCCTAGAGAAGGCAGGCTTTGAGGCTTATTTAGTAGGCGGTGCAGTACGGGATCTTCTGTCCGGAAAAACTCCTAAGGATTATGACGTCGTAACCAGCGCCAGGCCTGAGCAGATATGCGGGCTTTTTTCCAATGGCCGTGTGGTGAGCAAACGTTTTAAAATTGTCCTGATCGAATTTGATGATGAGCAAATAGAGGTCGCCACCTTCAGAACCACCAGAAACCGCGGGCATAACACCGAAGATCATCAAATCACCGCTGATGGCATGCTGATCGTGGACAATGATTTCAGTACCTCACTTGCAGATGACTCAGAACATCGCGATCTTACAATCAACGGCATTTATTTTGATATCAATAAATCCAGGCTCATCGATTTTCACGGCGGCATCAGTGATCTGCAGGAACGTATCTTAGACGTCGTCGGAGATGCGGAGGGATCGTACAGAGAAAATCCGGTACATATCCTGAGAATTCTGCGTTTTGCAGCTAAGCTGAGATTTAACATCACTCCCCGCAGTGCAGAACCTATAAAAAAGATTGCGCCGCTGCTTACCAAAATCAACAAAACGCGCATGTTCGGCGAAGTAAATAAGCTTTTTATGTCAGGTCACAGTGCTGAAAGCTACAGACTGTTAAAGCAGTATGACGTCTTGAAATATCTTTTTCCACATCTCACGCCGTATCTTCAGGAGGACAGTAATAACAGGCTCATCGGCGCTATGCTAAATGACATGGACGCAAGACATGCAGCTCACGCTCACGAGGAGAGCTATGCCGTCTATGCAGATCTTTTATGGCCTGAATTTGAGCATGAATATAAGAAATCAGCAAAAAAATCATCAGGATCTGGCGATAAGATTAAGGAAGAGCTTTTCATGAAGGCTGCGGACAATGTGCTCTCATCGCAGATGAAGGTTACTCAATTTAGGAAAAGCATTTACCAGAGCATTGTGAATACCTGGCTCCTGCAGACGCAGTTCCTGAAAATAGACTCCTGCAGTGAGATGGAGGATGTTTCTGCAAGATCGGAGTTTATCGCAGCCTTTGATCTCTTCAGGAGCCGCTCTCAATTTGATGAAAGTCTGAAGCCTTACCTTACAATCTGGCAGCCGTATTATGATCAGGCATTAGGCAAAAACAGCGGATCATAAAAAGGCCTCATCAAATATCAGCAACTGCCGTGATGATTAGAATGAATACCTAAGTCCCAGCATCACGGCATTGGATCTGCCGTTTAATACATCCTCATCCTGGATACGGGCAAATCTGTCGTCAGATCCGGCATCAAATACTCCCTCCATCCAGATCTTAAATCTGGGCGTCACATTATAGTCAACCAGCCACTGCATCCATCTTGTACTGCCCTTTGAGGCTGACAGGTTATTGGCATCTGTCTTAATATTGATGAAATGATAGCTGCCTGCGACGCGGAATCCGTTGTCAAAGCTGTAGCTTAAGACAGCTTCATAAGCCTGCGTTTTTGATTCGACATCCCAGTTCTGAACTGAATTCCTGATTTTTAATTTAGCGTATTTAACCTTGGAATAATTGTAGTTTGCGGCTGCATACAGCCCGTGCCTCTGATATCCCCATGACAGACTGCCATCAATTGATCTCAGATTTTCTACCAGGATCTTAAGAGATCTGTTACGTCTGAAAGGTGCGTAATTAAAGCCGCCATCCTGCTCTGACTGTCCGTTCAGATAAAGATAGGCAGAACGCAGACCAAGCGGCTTATCAAATACCTTCCTGAAGGTATATCCTGCATATACAGAAAACCCGGAATCAACTCTGAAATTATGATCACCTAAGGTATCACAATTGTACCGGTCCACTGCAAACTGGTAGGAAAGTCCGAAATCAAAGCCGGATCTGGACCACTTATATGACAGATGCCCGGAATTGCGCTCGTTGTTCCCCCCATAGGGAGAAAAATCATCCATCACACTTACGGCATTGGATGCATATGAAAAGGGATCGACATAACGGCCAAACTGAATAAGTCCGTATTTATGAAAATCCACTCCAAGATAAGCCTGACGGGCCTTCAGCCTTACATCCTCTCTTGAGGTTCCGCTATGTCCTGCCTGCCATTCAAATGACGAGAAGGCATCTATATGATCGGCAAGCCCGGTTCTCCCTGAGAGTCTGATACGCCCGATATCAGAAATGGTTCCGTCATCTGCCCTGTTAGGAGTATTGGAACCTGCATGGGTGATTACGGTTTTAACCTGACCTCCAAGCGTAAGCTTCGTACCCTGCCTGTCATAAATTAACGCAGCATCTGTAACACCTGCCCCGAAGACGGAAGCTGCCAGTATGATCTTGCACATTGAATTCATAATTAGTCCAAGAATAAAAATGCTGTAATTTATGTAAAGACGTAAAGCACATCAGCAAAAATATCACCAATGCCTCAAAAGGAACATGATAAAAATTACCTTTAAAAAGACTTAATCAGGATTTGCTGAACAACCCATCCGGCAAATACATTTTTTAATGAGTCTTAAATGACAGCATTACCTTCTCATCATAGTAAGGCTGCCAGAACTTAACACTTCCCTTGATACTCTTATCTGATAATGAACGCAGGCGTAAAAGCTCAAAAGCGCTGATAAAACTGGGATCTGAAGTCAAACCAACCGCATTGCGCACATCCTTGATGTTTACTAACTGCAACTGCA
>CAVFIO010000049.1:0-1452 GCA_963622535.1 Akkermansia muciniphila | reverse complement strand
CAACTGCATTTTCCATAAAGCACGAATATCATCCGGCGTTGAATTACGCAAAGCCGTAGCCTTACTTTGTGCGCTTAAAACCTTGCTGCAGGCCCAGTCGGAGAGCTGATCCTGAGAATATTCGTTAAAGTTTTCCTGCATATAGCTTAATTTATCAGAAAAGACAGGCCATAACATATAGGCAAACATGACATAAGGCTTAACCTGAATACCATGTGCATGATCCTCATCGAGAAATGCAGCTACATCTTTTAGAAAAGCGCTGTGCTGAGGGTTTGCAACCTTTGCATCAAGCCCCGGGAAAAGATATCTGATCACATCATATTTGTTCAGCAGCTTATAGCTTTCAACACTATGGCCGGACAGAAAAAGCTTGTTGACCTCGGCAAACATACGCTGCGGATGGACCTTTGACAGATATGGAGCAAGATCCAGGATCGGATATGATGCTTCATCAGAAATGGAGAAATTCAGTTTCGCGGCAAAACGTAAAACCCGCAGCATGCGCACCGGATCCTGCTTGTAAATCGTGGCAGCATCTGCAATGGTATTGATTACGTGCGCTCTTAAATCATAGATGCCGCCATGAAAATCAATAAGCTGTGCATTATTTATATCAAAGTAAATAGCATTAATCGTAAGATCGCGGCGATCTGAATCCAGTGCAAGAGGAGTTTCTGAAGATGCTCCGTCTTTATTATCAGATAAAGATGACCTTAAGACAGTGCTGTTTTGAGCATTTCTGGAGCTGAAGGGGGCAACCTCTATCACCTCACCGTCATAATCTATTCTGACAATAGAATAATTTTTGCCGATCTTTCTGGCACTTCTGAAGAGCCTGACTACCTCATCTGCTGTAGCATTGGTACAGACATCGTAATCCTTGGGAGTTTTCCCGGACAGCAGATCACGAACAGCTCCGCCGACTATATAAGCATCAAAGCCTGCTAATTGAAGAGTATCAATAACATCTACCGCACGTGACTGGATATCCTCTTTGTAGAGATCGAGCTTGTTACTGTCGATAACTAATTTGGAACGCCCCTTTTTTAAAACCTCGGCTTTATTATTTTTAAGTAAGGCGGCAAAGTCACGTTTTTCAAACAGACTGTCAATGCCATTTACTGATACAGGATCAGAAGTTACAGCAAACGAGGAGCCGGCAGAAAAAATAAAAAGAGAGGAGAGGGCTGCGGAACATATGTACTTGAATAATTTTTGTTTTACAGAAAATACCCTGCAAGTATTATTTCCAAAATTACAGTACATAACTTCCCCTTAAGTCTGGCAAAGACCGAATTCTGCTGCTTATATAAATGATACAAAGGCAATATATTGTATAAACAAGTTCTAACATTATACAAACATGTAACTTGAATATATAAAAATCATTGCCTTATAAACGAAAAAACCGCAGTTATGTGAACTGCGGTCTTAAATGGGGAGCCTGGC
>CAVFIO010000048.1:0-14839 GCA_963622535.1 Akkermansia muciniphila | reverse complement strand
CAGCTGACTAATATAACACAAATAATGTGATGTATATGACAAAAAACCGCGATTGCCTGCGGGGGCTTTTCGCGGTATTTGCCTGCTTTCCGGGAAAGTTTTCCAAAAATCAGATTTTTGCCTTTTCAGGATAACCCCAGACTTTGTAAAAATCCTCGGCAAACTGCTCTAATCTGTCTTCCTCAATGGCCTGTCTGATATCTGCCATAAAGTGCTCATAGAACCACAGATTATGCAGAGTATTAAGATGGGCACCCAGGATCTCGTTGCACTTGTCCAGATGATGCAGATAGGCCTTAGAATAATTTTTGCAGGTATAGCACTGGCAATTGGGATCCAGAGGAGAGGTATCGGAGGCATATTTGGCATTGCGGATGCGTACTACCCCCTGCGAGGTAAACAGATGACCGTTTCTTGCATTACGCGACGGCATCACACAGTCGAACATATCAACACCGTTTAACACTCCCTGCAGAATATCCATAGGAGTGCCGACTCCCATGAGGTAACGGGGGTGATCCTGAGGCATCAGAGGAGTGATGTGGTTTAACTCTCCATACATATCCTCTTTTGGCTCACCTACAGCAAGGCCGCCGATTGCATATCCGTCAAAGCCAATCTCGGTAAGACCTCTTAAGGAGGCCTCGCGCAGATCCTTATCCGTACCGCCCTGAATAATGCCAAAGAGGGCATTAGTGTTTTCAAGTCTGGCCATTTCATCGCGGCAGCGTCTTGCCCAGCGCAGAGACAGCTCCATTGCACGCTTCATCTCTGAACGCTCAGCAGGCAGAGCAATGCACTCATCAAACTGCATCACAATATCAGAATTCAGATCATGCTGGATCTGCATGGAGATCTCAGGGGATAAGAAAAGCCTGGAGCCGTTAATAGGATGACGGAAATGTACGCCCTCTTCGGTAACCTTGCGGATCCCTGCCAGGGAAAAAACCTGAAAACCGCCGGAATCAGTAAGGATGGGGCCGTTCCAGTTCATGAACTTATGCAGGCCGCCATGAGCTCTTACAACCTCACGGCCTGGACGCAGCCATAAATGGAAGGTATTGCCAAGAAGAATATCTGCTCCCATTTCACTGATATGCTCAGGACGCATGCCCTTGACTGTAGCCTGAGTACCGACAGGCATGAAGGCAGGAGTTCTCACAGTACCGTGAGGCAGTTCAATAGCGCCAAGACGCGCACGACCGCAGGTCTTTTTTACAGTAAATTTCATTTATTATTTTTTCTCAGACTATCCGGTAAAACTTTATTATTCTACTAAATAACAGCTCACTTGGCAGACGGAGGCAAATCCTCTGCAGCCTTATCATTTTTAGTGATAAACATGCAATCGCCATAGCTGAAGAACTTATAACGCTCAGCTACTGCATGCAGATAAGCCTTCATGGTGTGGGTATAGCCTGCAAAGGCAGATACCAGCATGATCAGGGTTGATTCAGGCAGATGGAAATTAGTTATCAGACCGTCAATGACACGATACTTATATCCGGGGAAAATAAAGATAGAGGTATCTGCAGAAAACTCAACAATAGGATCAGCAGCCCCTATCTTTTCTGCATACTGTGCCGCACTCTCTAAGGAACGGACAGCAGTTGTTCCTACCGCAATCACTCTGTGTCCTGCCTTGTGAGTCGCGATTACAGCATCAGCAACCTCCTTTGACAGATGCACAAACTCAGAGTGCATATGATGGGCACTGATATCATCCTCACGTACAGGCTGGAAGGTACCTGCACCTACGTGCAATGTGCAGAATACCTGATTTACTCCCATATCCTTAAGCTCAGCGAGCTGCTTTTCATCAAAGTGCAGGCCGGCAGTGGGAGCTGCCACAGCTCCTGGAACCTTACTGTATACAGTCTGATAGCGCTCTCTGTCTACCGCCTCATCAGGTCTGTCTATATAGGGGGGAAGCGGAATATGGCCTTCGGCATTTAACAGATCCAGAATAGGAGAACCATCAGTGGTTTCTATTTTAAAAAGCTCCCCGTCACGTCCGGTAACCGTAAGAGTGCTGCCGCCTTCAAGAGCAATGACGGCTCCGGCCTTACAGGCCTTGGAAGCTTTCATATGAGATAAGGCAGAGGTCTCACTCACAATACGCTCGATTAAAAACTCAACAGCTCCGCCGGTCTCCTTGTGACCGTAAAGTCTTGCAGGGATCACCTTGGTGTCATTGAATACGAGCAAATCACCGGGCTGAAGAAAATTCTTCAGATCATAAAAATGCTGATCGCTATATGATCCGTCACTGCCATTTAGACACAGCATACGGCAACCGGTACGAGCCTCGCTTGGATACTCGGCAATAAGCTCATGCGGGAGATCAAAGTTAAAATCACTACGCAGCATTTTTCAGACCCCAATACTAAAAACTATGATGCTGTTCCAGAACATAAGAACAGCTCAGGCGGTGCAATTCTAGCAAATTTATGAAAGACTAAAGAAAAATACCGGCAGAAACAGAATAACTCTTCAGTCTTTATTGAAGATGAGCCTTAAGCCTCAGACCTCCGGGAAGTCAGGGCAGAGCCTGTATTCTTCCTGACATCAGACTCAGGAACTATCACCCGTTCTAGCAAGGAGAACATAGCCTCATCAAGCTCTGACGGGGATTTGATAATACGGCTGTCAGGGATGAGACTTTTGATAAAATCCAGTCTGATCCCTATGCCGTATACCTCTATTCCCTGTTTTATCAGATGATCATAGGCAAGACGGGCCTGCTTGACACTGTCAGGAATTCCGTCAGTGAGCACCAGAACAATATGGCGTTTGCAACGGGTAGACTTCACCGAGGCTGCCGCATGCCACAAAGCCTGAGCCAGCGGTGTGGAGCCTCTGGGCTTCTGATCAAAATATGCAGCCTGTGTCCTGACCTTCTGCCCTGCACTTAAAGCAACCTCTATTTCAGTCCTGATACCCGGGAAAAAGGAGCACATCGGCACAATACCATCCGCACCATCCAATGCCATAGCAAGAGACAGGGCACAGCGGCATGCGGCCTCACAGCGTGATATTTCCTCACCGTCACAGGTAAGCATCGAGCCTGAAACATCCACCAGCAGATGTACAGATGTTGACATCCCCTCCTCATCAACCCTTTCATAGAAGATATGCTCCTCACCTAACGGAGACAGAACTGCCTTGTACGGATTGATACGACGTCCTGCACGCCGCCTGCCTCCTAATGATTCAACATAGGTCCTGATTTTATAGAGCAGACGCCGTCTAAGCTCGGCTGAGCCTTCGATATTCTGCATAAAGTCAGCTCTGCCTATACTGCACTGAGCGACCTCAAAGGTTCCCAGATCATCACGCGCGCTCTCCATAGACTCGTATACAGCGCTCAGTGTTGCCGCCGGATTGCAGAGCGGGGAGACATTCTCAAAGGTATTATCAGTACTGTCCTTCAGGGCATAACAATGTCCCCAGAGCTCGGCAGTCATCTTCGGGCCCTGAGTTCTGCGTCTTCTTTTCGGATAGGCACTTTTATCGTATTGAGCTTTTTCCTTAAAACATCTGGGAGTATTTAATATCGCAATGATTTGAGTTGCAATTTCAATACACTGCTCAGTGCTTTTGGCATATACCACCTTCAGGGTAGTCCTTGACAGAGCGCGCAGACACTTATGATCCATACGGGATCTCAGGTTCTTATAAAGCAATGCCGCCCGTCCCCGCAAAACAGCAAAGCGCTGACTGTAGCTTCCGGCAAAGCAGAGAACAAAGGAAAGCAGCACCTGCAGCACCGGAAGCGAGGGAACGGTTCTGGCATATTGCTCCCACTGCCCTTCATCATAGGAATTCAAGAGCTCAAGATTCTCCCAAACTCCTATGAAGGAGGAGCCTATCAATCTTTCAACACGCGCATCCTCAAGGATATTGACCAGACTTTTGAAGAGAAAATTGTCACAGGACTTTCTGAAGCTTTCAAAATCGCTGTAACGCAAATGAGCAGCCTCATGAGCCAGATATCCGTAGGCAAGTCTTGCCTTCACGGGATCTTTCAGGTTGAGACGGGGAATGGTGATCTGTTTGCCGTCCGTATATGCCTGACTGCCCTGCATGCGCACATTAACGCCGAAGGTTCTGGCATAGTTGGTAACAATAATAGGCAAAGCTCCAGCAATGGTATCTTTCATGGTGAGTCCTCCGCAACTGTACCTATTATGCATGTGCGATACTTATGCCAAACCTATGAAAGCGATTTTTCTCGTTTTTCCCTAATCAAACAAAAAAGGCCTTTTGATGCTAAAATCGTTAGTATTGATCAAAATTCAAACGGATTACCCATGAGCACACTGAATTTCACCAAGGTTTTCAGCTATCGCGAGCATGTTGCCCGCTCAAGCACCTGGGGACATCACTTTCTGTTCCTAAACCTAATCCTCTCCAGCATCATCGGCTTTGTCTACCTCTATGCAGCCCCGGCATCGTCAAGCTTTTTAAGCTTCGGTTATCTGCTGTGCTCCTGGCTCGGACAGATGTGCTTTCTAAGCTGTGTGGTATATCTGCTGGTGCTCTTTCCTCTAACCTTTATCGGAAACTTCAGGATCTACCGCGTTCTGGCAGTTATAGCTGCAGTTCTTTTCGATGCCTTTTTATTATTCGATGTAAAGCTCTACCTTGCAGCCAAGGTGCATCTTTCTATCCCTGTTTTACATCTTATGTTTGAGGATCTGGATTTTTCCACAGGCCTTAACTACAACTTTATGCTGATTGCTGTTCCTGTCACTATCGGTTTACAGCTTATTGCAGCCAAGCTCTCCACCCGTGAGCTCTATAAAACAAGACATAACTATTTTCCGCTGGTTTTCTGCTCTGTTGCCTTCGTTGCATTTCTGGCAAGTCACGGACTCAGTGCCTGGGCTGATGCCTCAGGCTACCGCGGTATTACAGCCATGCGCAATGTATATCCGGCTCACTATCCGTTAACTGCACGATCCTTTCTGGCAAATCACGGCCTGAATATTGACAACAGCATGGGTAAGGATGACGACAGCAGCATTCACTATCCTCTTGCCGCAGTTGAAACTGATGAAAGCACCGCATCCTATGCCCAGATAGTAACTGTTTTTATCAACGGTCTTTCCTATTCTGATCTCAATATCGAGGACACTCCGGGCCTGATTGCCTTAAAGCAAAGCTATCAGAGCTTTGAAAATCACTATCTGCCCTATAGCGAACGCAATGATAACTACTTTGCATCTACCTTCGGACTGCCCCTGCAGTATGCCTCTGCCGTAAAGGCAAATCATCTTTATCCTGTGGTACGTGAGGAGCTTTTCCGCAATGAATACAGCATACGTCTGATAGAATCAAAGGATGGACAGGAGCCTGTTTTATCCATTCCACATGGCCTGAAGTCATTCAACTATACAGAAGCAAAAACAGATCTTGACGTGTTTGAAAAGGCCAGGGCAAACATTCAGGGCCTCAGTGATGATCGCCGTATAGCACTGACCTTGTCATTAAACTCACTTTGTAAAAAGCTCTCAGAGCGTGAGCGTCGCTCAGCCCTCAAACACATTGACTCCGCCTTATCTCAGTATATAGAGGAGCTGTCTGATTCCGGAGCTTTAAACCAGATCCTGCTTATCATCACCTCAAGTGAGGGCTCTCCCTTATTGCAGGATGAGAAAAGCATCTTCCCCCGTCAGCGCCAGCATGTTCCCATGATCATTATCTGGCCTAACGGACAGCGTCGCGCTGTAAGCGAGGATGCCATAACCTCTCACTTTGATATTGCCGCAACCATAGGCCGGGAGATTTTAGGAATAAGCTCTGACAGCTCAACCTATTCATTAGGCAAGGATATGGCAGTCCCGGTAAAACGCAGCTACATTACCACCACCTCAGATGATTCCCTGGTCTTGATAGGCGACAGATCAGTCACCATATATAAGAGCAATGGAGATGCGTACACTGAAAACGGTGGTAACAAGACCGCAGTCAATCCGGATCTTGAACATCTTATCGGTGCCACGCGTGAACTTAACCGATTCAAATAATAAAGGAAGCAAGTTATGCTGCTTACAGAGCAAAACGTACAACAGGTGATCCTGCAGGGATCACAGGACAAAGCCGTATTCGTATATTTCTTTGCCAATGCTCCTGAATGTGAACAGGCTAATACTGCAGTTAAGGCTTCTGTATCTGAAAATAACCCTTATATTTCACTTGCCGAGGCGGATGTAACCACAGCTGTAGGTCAGGCTGTGGCCATGCAGTTAGGACTGCGCTCAGTGCCGGCACTCATTGTCTTTAAGAAGGGGCAGCCCTGTGACGCCCTGCAGGGAGATGAGGTAGTAAGCGGAATTGCAGATCTGGTTAAAAAATATCAGCCCTCAGAGTCTGAGCTTCTGATCCGCGAGGCTATGGAGCTGGAGGCCGCAGGCGATCTGAACGGAGCTATAGCAAAGGCCTGCAAGGCCTATGAGGCAGATCCTAAAAAGCTTGATACCAAGCTTATTTACGCCCGTATGTGCATCAAGGCCAGGCGCTGTGACAAAGCTCATGAGCTTTTGGACAACCCGGGACGTGAAGAGCAGAATTCACAGGACTACAAGGATTTAATCTCCGCTCTGACTCTTGCCGAGCAGGCTGTGGACAGTCCTGAGCTTAAGAAGCTTCGTGATGAGCACGAGGCAAATCCTGATGACGATGAGCTCAGTGCAAAATATGCAGCAGCCTTATCAGAGGCAGGCAAACACAAGGAAGCCCTGGATATGCTTCTTGATATCCTGAAACAGGATCTCGGCAGGCAGGAAATCAAGAAAACCTATATTGATATTCTAAGCACGCTCTCAGGCGATCCGCTGCAAAAGACCTATCGCGGCAAGCTCTATACCTTAATGTATTAAGCTGTATGTCAGATACTGCAAGGCCTCGCAACTTACGAGGCCTTTTTTATTTGAATCTTTTTTTTGAAATCAGGGCCTTGGAAGGGACGCAGGGGGCTCGCTTTGCCCGGAATCATTCACACTTGGCCACTGGGAAATAATCGTTTCGATAAAGCGTGCCAGCGGAATAGAAAATACAACTCCCCAAAAGCCCCAGAGCGTACCGAAGATCAGGATGGCACAAAGGATGGTAAAGGCGTCAAGATCCATAGTCTTGGAGAACAGCAGCGGCGTTAAAACATAGCTGTCTACAAGCTGCAGCACCAGCCAGGCTATCATGAAATAGACAAAAAATGAGGTAAAACCAAACTGAATAGCGGCAAACAGCAGCACCGGCACACCGACTAAAACAGCTCCGACATAAGGGATCACCACCGAAAATCCCATAGCAATTCCCAAAAGCACAGCGTAATGCAGACCAAAAAGCCAGAAAACTATACAGTTGGCAACACCTGAAATCACGATATGCATCAGAGAGCCGTTTACATAGGAATGAAGCTGCTCATTAAGCTTAGGCCAGAACTTATGGATCAGCGCACTGTCTGACGGCAGCACATATCTGAGCATGCGCTCCTGCAGAACACGCTTGTTTAACAGCATTAAAAACATCAGGATCGGCACAATCACGAGATTTACCGCCCAGGACATGGCATTTACCACCGATGGCATAACATTGTCTTTTAAAATCTGTGCAGTGTTTGTCATAAGAGAGGTACGGATATTGTGGGAAAAGCTTTCTATACGATCTAAGGAAAGCATGGACGGCAGAGGATCGGGCATGGTATCCACAAAGGAATAAATCTTACGGGCAACAGCGGCATCCAAGGCACTGCCCGTAAGCGAGATCCCTTCATTTGCATCATGTGAATTAACATTTTCTGCAGCAATGCCGTCTCCTGAGTCTGACATGGAATTCTCAAGCTGCTGACTTTGCTGTAATGAGTCCTGACTGTACATCACCAGTGCATCGTAAAAATCCGTTCCCTGTTTTACCACCTTTGGTGCCACAAACAGCAATACGCCGACACAAAAGCCTATAAAAATTGTCATCACGATAGTGGATGCACATTTGCGGCCCAGATTAAAGCGTTTTTTCATCCACATTACCGACCAGTCCAGCACATAGGCAAGACACAGTGCCACTATGAGCTGGCCAAAGAGCCACATGAAATAATAGACAATGATGAATACTGCCAGCAGCACCACGGCGAATTCGACGGTGCCGGGGGCTGAGAAATTACGGCGGTACCAGTTTCTGAAAAGATTAAACATGTTTACTTGCTATACAGATTTAACGCATTATTTTTACATCTCCATTATAAAGATCTTTAAGATCTTTGCTTTGAATATTAAGATGCTGATTATTGTTTTTGCTAAGGATGCGGAGTTTTACATGCGTTCATTTCTATTAAGTGTGCTGACAGCCTGCAGTCTGTGTGTAAGCTCACAGGCACTAAGTGACGAATACTCGCTACCGGAAATAGGCACTGCCGGGGTTGTAGGACTTACAGTACAAAGAGAGATGCAATTAGGACAGTATTTTCTAAGACAAGCTCATGCATCCATGCCAATCATAGGTGATCCGGTTATGAATGAATATCTTAATTCAATCGGATCAAAGCTTTTGCTGGCAGCAAAGGGAGTCCGTTTTCCCTTCACCTTTCTTACAGTATCCAATCAGACTCTCAATGCATCAGCATTTCTTGGCGGAATAGTACAGGTGAATACCGGCCTTTACCACTATGCCGATACTGAAGATGAATTTGCATCCGTACTGGCCCACGAAATATCTCACGTAACCCAGCGTCATATCGCACGCTTCATAGAATCCCAGATCCAGACCTCCACGCTGTCAGCTGCCGGTATTATCGGCTCTATTGTAATGAGTATTATCAATCCGGCTGTAGGCATGGCAGCTCTCAGCACCACAGTAGGAGCACAGGCACAATCCCGCATAAACTTCACCCGCGATAACGAATACGAGGCAGACAGAGCCGGTATTGATCTGCTCTATCGTGCAGGCTTTAATCCCTTTGGCATGGCTGATATGTTCAGACTGCTGCTTGCCAGGCAGGGCAATATCAATCCCTCCTTTGCCATGCTCATTGATCACCCTCTTTCAGAAATCCGTGTATCCGAGGCTGAAAGCAGAGCCTCTCAGCTTGGACGTCGCAAAAACTCAACTAATGTAAACTACGATCTGGCCCGTGCAAGAGTGGATGTCAGGTATATGGGCGTACGTGATCACCATGCCCTCAAGCAATCTCTCGAGCTAAATCCGTTTAAGCGCAGCAATGCCTATGTTCAGTATGCACTGGCTCTAACCTGTTATGAGCTTAAGCAATATGATGAAGCCTACTCTCACCTGAATAATCTGGGCGGACTTGGCAGCAACGTTTTTATTCTGGATTTAAAAACAGATCTGGATCTTGCAACCGGCAAGGCCGCTGCTGCAGTTTCCCGTCTTGAGGGACCGTACAGAAAAAGTCCGAACAACGAGGCTCTGGCCTTGAATCTGGCCAATGCCTATAAGGAGGCCGGACGCTCTCAAAATGCAGTAAAGGTGCTAAATGATTTTCTCAAAAAAAATCCGGACAACATTGATGCCCTGTCACTGCTTACACAAAGTGCCCTTGACATGCATGACAGATGCACCGCATTGCAAAGCCGCGGACGTCAGTTTGCTCTCTGTGCACAATATCCGCAGTCATTAAATGCCTACTCTCAGGCCATGAACTACTGTACAGGCTCCTATGACAGAGATATCATCCGTGCCCGCATCGCCAAAACCTCAGAGCAGCGAAGCTTTGATGAGGCAATTGAAAAGAATATGCGCTAGAGAGCTAATACCTTCTTTACAAAAGGTACAGTGATACCCCTTTTCTCCTGCAGCTGTACCTTATCAAGCTTGTCTAACAGCGCAATAAGCTCCGGCATATCACGGTTGCAGTGACGCACCATAAAGCCGGCTACACTCTCTGACAGGGCATATCCACGGGATTTGCCGCGTAAAATCAGTGCTTCAATGCAATCCCTCTCAGATAACGGTTCAAGATTTATGAAAATTCCTGAGCCAAGACGGGTATTGAGATCGTGACGTTCAAAGGGAATACGGTCAAATGACGGAGTTGAAGAAATAATCAGTGTGCCTGACGGAGCATCATACCAGCGGTTGAATAAAGAAAAGACAGCAAGCTCCCAGGGAATATCTCCGGCAATGGCATCGACATTATCTATTAAGGTTACCTTAGGCAGTTTGATATCAATAAATTCCGGAGAAAAAGCCTTTGCAAGAGCGAGATCGACATTGAAGGCCTCGGGGATCTCAAGTGCAACTGCCGACAGCAAATGACTCTTGCCGCTACCTCTGGGGCCTGTCACAAGATAAAAATCATGTCTGCCGTTGATTGCGGCATCATACATAGCATCGATCAAGGCACCATCCCCGGCCTTGATAAAGGTTGCAAAATTTTCCTGATCACGAAGACGAAGTGGCAAAGCCTCTTGATGAGGTAAATTCTGCCCCAACTCCATGTCCATCAAATTAATCCTCAACTAGCTGACTGTGACTTACGACCGGTTGTACGCTTTGCGGTGTTACCGTCCCGCGCCCGTTCAAATTACTTACTGCTGCATTCTGCATAGATCTTAAGGTTGCACTCTTATAAGATGGTGTACCGACACGGCCGTCACGGCCGGAGGATGCAGACGTAATTCCTGAGCTGTAGCTGTACATCCAGTTACCAATCTTACTAAATCCTGATGCATGTGCTAATGTTCCATCCAGTATAGACGCCGATGCACCAGTAGGAACCTCAAATATCACCCCCTCAGGAAGCCAGGCAGAGACCGATGACGATGCTTCATAGCCGAAGGTAATGAGCTGTCTGCGAATAGAAGTAAGATCCTGAATATTGCTGATACCTGTAATCAGCACCCTGACAAATCCCTGCCCGGGGCCTAATGCCAGAGGATCACCTGCAACTGCTGTTTCACTGCCTGATGATGCATCAGCGCTCTCCTGTGAATCTGCACTTACATTATCCATAAGCACCCGTGCTATCGCTGTCGCGACATCATTTACTACCTCATTTGCGCTTCCCGATGACTCGCCGCTTCCTAAATTACGACCGCCGTCATCGTATAAGTTCCACTTAAAGGATGTGTTATCACCGCTTTGCTCCATAGCTGAGGCTATAAAGAATTTGGGAGCATAACGTCTGGAGGCCTTGGTCACCTGGGCATCATTGTGAGTGAGCACAGCACTGGTTGATACCTGCTGTACATCATCAAGATCCATAAGCGGGAACATGAGCTCAAAACGGGCATTGGAGCAGGCATCAGTCAGAGCCTGTGCAAAAGCATGATCAGTGCCGCCGCCGACCATATGCCCTTCATTCACATCTGCAAGCCAGATTAAGATCGGATCCTTAAGTCCTGACCAGGATGCATGCCCGCCTGATGCCAGCTGAGCTTTGAGCTTCTGCTCGTCAAAAACAAGATTAATGCTGTTTCCGCTGATGCTTGCAGACAGCAGCGCCTGACCTGCTACAGCTGCAGTTGCCGGTGACAGATGATCAATGGTAAGAGTAGATGCTACCTGAGTCCAGCCTTCAGATAAGGCCTTATCAACCCCTGATGACAGTGATCCCTGGTAACTTAAGGTGCTGTCTGCAGCATATGCAGATACACTCAAGGCAAGAGCAGTAATCATCAAAGTATTGCGGATCATATCTATACTCCAGTTAGGATCTACACAAATCTAATCTTTAATTTTACCAAAGCTCAGGCTTTGTTATGCATATAGTTACGGGATTTTGTTGCATACAAAATTCAGAAAAAATAACTGTCTTCAGGGAGCAGACCTGAAAAGTTATACCTAAAGCATACGAAATATGCTTTTTTATTAGCCTTAGCACATAAGAATAAGCTAAAATTGCACCCAGAATTTTTTACCCCTTATATGGAGCAGTCATGGCTAATTTAACCTACAAGGAAGCCGGTGTAGATATCGATGCCGGCGAAGAGCTCGTCGAACGCATTAAGGCCCCCGTAAAGCGTACTAATCGTCCT
Source organism: Akkermansia muciniphila (assembly GCA_963622535.1). GTDB lineage: Bacteria > Pseudomonadota > Gammaproteobacteria > Enterobacterales > Succinivibrionaceae > Succinivibrio. The sequence goes on along the minus strand of CAVFIO010000048.1, from coordinate 2,843 downwards.
GAAGTTATTGGCGGTTTAGGTGGCTTTGGTGCCCTTACCCGTATTCCTCAGGGTTACAAGAAACCTGTTCTGGTAACCGGTACTGATGGTGTAGGTACCAAGTTACGTCTTGCTATCGACTACAATCGCCACTCAACCGTAGGTCAGGATCTCGTTGCAATGTGTGTAAACGATCTGATCGTTCAGGGTGCTGAGCCTTTGCTGTTTTTAGACTACTACGGCACAGGCAAGCTCTCAGTTGATACTGCTGCAACTGTTGTAACCGGCATTGCATATGGTTGCGAGCTTGCAGGTTGTGCACTGGTGGGCGGTGAGACTGCCGAAATGCCGGGCATGTATGAAGAAGGTGATTACGATCTGGCAGGTTTCTCTGTCGGTGTTGTTGATGAAGACAACATCATTGACGGCTCAAAGGTCAGGGTCGGAGATACACTTGTCGCAATCGCCTCATCAGGTCCTCACTCCAATGGTTTCTCATTAATCCGTGCTGTGTTAAAGCAAAGCGGTGTGGATGCAGAGTCCTATAAGCTGCCCTCAGGCAGAAGCCTGCTTGATGCCCTGATCGAGCCTACCCGTATCTATGTAAAGAGCGTCTTGAAGCTGATTAAGGACGTAGAGGTCCATGCTTTGGCTCATATTACCGGCGGCGGCTTCTGGGAGAACATTCCCCGTGTACTGCCGGAGGGCACCTGTGCAGCCTGTGACGGCACCTCATGGAAGCGCCCTGAGGTATTTGACTGGATCCAGCAGGCAGGCGGAATTGACACTCATGAGATGTTCCGTACCTTCAACTGCGGCGTCGGAATGATTGCTGCTATTCCGTCAGATAAGGTTGATGCAGCCTTGAAATCACTTAAGGAAAGCGGTGAGACTGCCTGGGTATTAGGTGAGATTAAGCCTGTTGCCGCTGACGGTGCTCAGGTCACCATCTCCGGGATCTAATCACACAAACTCAGTCAATGAAGGCGCCTTGAGGCGCCTTTTTTGTAAGACTTAAGCTGTAAGCTCTTCAATTCCACGGATCATGATATGAATGATCATGGTATGAATCTCCTGAATGCGGTCGGCAAAGCCAAAGTGCGGAATGATGACGGGTAAATCAACCATATCCTTTAATCTGCCACCGTCCTTTCCCAGAAGGCATATGGTCTTCATCCCGTTATCTCTGGCGGCACGGCATGCTTCAATGATGTTTTTGGAATTGCCTGAGGTCGAGATCCCCAGAAAAACATCGCCCTTCATCCCCATTCCCTCGACAAAACGGGAGAACACATAATCAAAGCCGTAATCATTTGCCACACAGGTCATATGAGACGGATCGCATATTGCAACTGCAGGCAGAGATTTTCTATCACCGCGGTAACGGCCGGTGAGCTCCTCGGCAAAATGCTGAGCATCACACATGGAACCGCCATTGCCGGCAGTGATGACCTTTCCGCCACGGGAAATACTCTGCACACAGATATCTATGGCCTGCTCAATTACCGTCTGCGTATCAGGCTGCCTGATAAAATCATTGAGAACATTGCGCGATTCAATAAGATCATCCATTACATTAAAAGTAAGCTTCAATTTTTCTTTCCTCCAGCTAAGAGTGCAGCCTCACGAGCCAAATCCTCAGGATCCTTTACCTTGCCTAAAACACGATCCTCCCAATGCTTCTGAGCTGCCTCATCTACAGTGAGATAGCGCTCCAGAATTATGCGCTCATCAGGAGTGAAAAGACGTTGCATGAGCTCTTCACGCTGTGCGCTCACGCGCTTTTTGAATTCCTTTTTGCCCTCATCCTCTCCCTTAATAAGCAACGGAACCTCAAAGCCTGCTCCCCAGTCAGAGCCTGCTGTAGGAGTATTACCGTCCGCGCCATCTGAAATTTTATGGACCTGAGCAAGCGATACGAGAGCTGCTCTGTGAACCAGAGCCCGATCCTGCTCTGACTTCATCAGCGGCAGCTGTATTCCCTCAGGCCTTTTCCACTTTTTAGCAACACCTGCTGTTTCCTGAAAGGTAAAGGACTCCTGTCCTCCCGTCATTGCAAGGTATACCTCTGCCAGTAACTGAGAATCCAGCAAAGCTCCATGCAGTGTACGCATTGAAGAATCAATATCAAAGATATTACATAGGTTATCAAGATTAACCTGATGTCCGGGAACAAGCTTTCTTGCAAGAGTCACGGTATCAACGACATGAGCCATTTCCTCAGTCCGCTCTGTGATCCCGGCCAAGGTCCACTCCTTGTTTAGAAAAGAGGTATCAAACTTGGCGTTATGAATTAAAAGCTCCGAGCCTCTTATGAAATCGATAATCTGGGATGCTACCTCACGAAACTTAGGCTTTCCCTTAAGCCTCTCCCAGGTCCAGCCGTGAATGGCCGCAGCCTCCTCATCAACAGGACGCTCGGGATCGATATAAATCTGAAGCTGACGGCCTGTAATACGTCTGTCCACAATTTCAACACAGCCAACCTCGATGATACGGTGATCACCCGGGGTGCCGTCATCACTCTTACCTGTAGTTTCGGTATCAAGCGCTACATATCTTTTCAAGGCATCTCCAAGTCAGGGCAGGAAAAAGACTTTATTGTGCATATTTTAGCAAGGGACGGATGATCAATTGATAAGAGACAGATCTACTATACGCATTATCAGATTTTTTCATAATACGTATACAGAGCTAAATATCGAAAAGATAGACGATTTTTACGCCTTTGATAAAATTTTGAAAAAATCTGATTTTATCAGTATAAGAAATATACCAACTACTTTTTTATATAGTGATCTTATTGATTTTAAAGATAATTTAAAAAAAGTTTTATAAAAAATCCTTCCTTTATTGACCATTAC
>CAVFIO010000047.1:0-14940 GCA_963622535.1 Akkermansia muciniphila | reverse complement strand
GTCAAGATCATGCTTATGTGCTGTGACTCCTTATGTCATGGAGTTCCGTTACACCGCATTTACAAACAGATGCATGATGAGTACGGTATTGGTCATTCAACACTGCAGAAAGCTTTGCATATGTTTGTGCGCAACTATCTGTCGCACATGGATGCCGAGTTTCTGTCTCATGTCAAAGAGGCTGCCCGTCTGATTGTCGATGGTACTCCTTTCTGTGTACTGGAGAACCAGGGCCGTGGTAACTGCATGAATAAGAAGCAGGATAGAAAGTTAAACTTCAATGAGCCTGCTCCTGAGGAAATTGTTAAAGGTATTTCCAATTACATCCTCAGCGCCTGCAGTGTTCCTCTGGCTGAGCAGCAGTTTGTCTACTATGGCTTTCTCCCGACCCGCTCCTATAAGTCTATTGAGAAGGTACTTACTCCTGACTTCAAGACTCAGACCATCATCTGCGATGCCTTTAACGGATATGGTACCTTAGCCAAAGAGCGCGGCCTGAAAGTACAGGATTGTCTTGTTCATTTCAGACGCTACATCATTCGGGCTCTGGCACCTGAAGATCTTGCCGATGAGCTTTTAGAGATGCCTGATGACAAACGGCTTGAATATATCAGGGGACTGCATAAGAAAGGAGATGACATCATGCTCCTCTACTGGGCCCTTGAAGCTATAAGTAAGATCTACTCCCTTGAACGGTCGGTTGATCAAAACAGTCCGGATGTCCTCGATCAGATCCGAAAGGTCCGCGAACGTGAACGCAAGCTCATACAAGATCTGGATGGCATTATGGAAGAGATGGTCACCAGACACATGAAGGTTAAGAAGAACGGTAAGATGCAACGCGATCGCAGTGACGTCTACTCCAGTGTTGCTACCTACTGGTACAACAACCACGAGAACTTTGTCACCTATCTCGATGATCCTATGGTTCCTCCTGACTCAAACCGTGTCGAGCGGGCTATCCGTCGCATCACCATATTGAGGAAGAATTCCTACCATATGACCAGTCAGGCGGGTATGAGGGATTTGTGCACCATATTCACAGTCTTTGAAAGCCTGCGCAAGATAGGTGTTAAGCATCCTGCGGCTTTCCTGCAACCATACTGCCGTACCTTATATAATCACTGCGTAGATCAATGGTATACCCGCAAGTACTATGAAGACGGACTTGAGGGATTATCCAAGAAGAACGTATCCTGGAACATGCGGGCACTTGCCAAAGACTTTGACTTTAAAGGGTGCTTCAAGGAACTATTCAAGGACTACCCGAAGTTCTAATTCTCAAGGCGGCACCAGAAGCCGCCTTCCTATTATTTCCCAGCCATAAAGTTAAAGAGCGCCGTACCTCTCCTTGGTACTGCGCCCAGTTTAACCGATCCCTTTTTTTAATAAAATTGGGTCATAGACTCTTACTCTATAACGGAAATTACGACGGATTTATAACGAAATTACGACGGAAGTGTTTTGAAGTAAATTAATTGATTTATAACGAAATTGTGCCAAAATACAACGAAATTACGACGGATTTACAACGAAATTACGACGGAATTATAACGAAAATTACGACGACGTCATAACGAAGAGCTCAACTGCGTCAAGGCATACTATAGACGAGGTTAACACTCAGCTTGTATGTAGGCAGATTTCAAATCTTAAGCGCGGTAATAAATGTAGATTGCGAAAGCTCTGCAGCAAAAAGGCGCGGTATTTTGGTATCGCGCCTGTAGCTTTCAGATTGAAATCCTTATTGGGCCTTGATCCTGCGTTCTCCATAAAGAGCAGCACCAATGATACCTGCATGATTTAAGGTTTGAGCGGGCACAATATTGAGCTCTTGCGGTAAATAAGCCTTCCATTTATCAAATTTTGCAGAAACACCGCCGCCGATAATGAAAAGATCCGGATCAAAAAGAAAGTTTACGTAATTTAAATATTTACCAAAACGCTTGCCCCATTTCTCCCAGGAAAGATCCTCTTTTTCACGTACTATGGCAGAGCAGTAATGCTCGGCAATATCTCCTTTGAATTTCAGATGCCCCAGCTCTGAGCCTTCATACATATGGCCGTTGGTAAAGAAGGCTGAACCGATGCCGGTACCGACAACCAGAAATAAAACCTTATCCATGCGCCCCTTGGCGGCACCTAATACCTGTTCACAAAGACCTGCGGCATCGGCATCATTTACCACAGGGATTGGATAGTCTTTGCCCAGCGTTTCCTGAAAAAGCTGTTCTACAGGAACATCGATCCATGAATCGTCGATATTGGCAGCAGTACGTACTATACCCTGAGTGATGCGGGCCGGGAATCCGCAGGCTACCGGACCTGAAAATCCTATTTTTGTAACCAGCTCTTTTAAAGTATTTGCTACTGCTTCCGGGGTTGCAGGCTGTGGGGTGAGCAGTCTTAATCTTTCTGTTTTAAGTTCACCGGTCGTGGTTTCAACAACAGCTCCTTTGATACCGGTTCCGCCGATATCAACACCTAAGATCTCCATAATAGGGCTCCGTATGCATGTGTTTTGACAATATGTATTGCACTGTAGGTAAAAGCATAGCAAATGCCGGTGAAGTTTGTGACTATATTGTGTCACTCTTGTGGCATTGCGCAGGATTTGATCATTGCTTGCTACAATAGATCCCAGTGATGAGAGGTTACATATGAATACATTGCCTGCAAGATTGTTTACGGTTACGCAAGTAAGGGCAGCTGAGGCGGCCTATGCCCAAGCAAGCGGCAGCGGTGACTGCTACGAGCTTATGAAGCGTGCGGGAGCGGCTCTGGTTAAGGCCATAGATGAGCATCAGTGCCATGGAATGGAATGTCTGATTTTTTGCGGAAGCGGAAATAACGGTGGCGATGGTTATGCTGCAGGACAGATCCTTTTTGAGCGTGGAAGTAAGGTAAGACTTTTTTCCTGTGCAGCCCCTCATGAGGGTACTGAGGCGCAAAAGGCTTATCGTGATTATATAAGTGCCGGAGGAAGAGTAGAAAGTGAGCTGCCGTCTATAGAGGAGGCACGCTCCTGTGTGATTATTGATGCCTTGTTAGGAACCGGGATCACCAGCGCTCCCAGGGAAAAAGTCAGCAACTGGATAGCATTTATCAACCGTACTCAGGCTAAGGTTTTTGCGGCAGATTGTCCGTCAGGAGTAAATGCAGATACCGGTTTTGTTCCCGGTGACTGTGTTAATGCCGATTACACTGTGTGTATGCTGGCTCTAAAGCCCGGTCTGTTCACAGGAGATGCTGTTGATTACACCGGTGAGATCCTTTTTAATGATTTGCAATGTGATTTGAGCGAGTATATCGAGGACATAAGCAGACTTGAGAGTCATAACCTGGCGAGGGTGCAGTATGCAAATATCATCGATGATCTTCCGATAAGACTTAAGTCGAGCAACAAGGGTGATAACGGCAAGGTGCTGATTATTGCCGGTGCCTTTGATATGGGAGGTGCGGCCATTATGGCCGGGATCGGTGCGTTGCGTGCAGGTGCAGGCCTGGTAAAGATAGCAACCGATCCAAATAATAACAATGCCATAAAAAGTGTTCATCCTGAGCTTATGACCGTGGATTTCAACAACCTAGATGCGGTCAGAAAAGCCATAGCATGGGCAGATACTGTTGCCATAGGGCCCGGTCTTGGACTGAATAATCATGCACAGGCACTTTTGGATATGGTGATTGACAGCGGTGTTGATACCATAGCTGATGCAGATGCTCTGACTCTGTTATCTAAAATGGATGACACTATTGCTCAGGAAAATCGTATCATTACGCCACATCCAGGTGAGGCAGGGCGTCTTTTGGGCATAAGTGCTGATGATGTAAATGCTGATCGCTTTGATGCAGCCAGACAGCTGCAGGCCATATACGGAGGAATTGTCCTGTTAAAGGGGGCCGGTACTATAGTATGCAGCAGTAAGCATCTTGCTGTTGTAACCTCAGGCTCACCAGCATTGGCAACTGGTGGTTCAGGCGATCTGCTTACAGGCATGATTGCCGCTTTATCAGCAGGTGAACTGTCGCTTAGGCAGGCTGCCATCTGCGGTGCCTGTATTCATGGTATGGCAGGTGAAATGGCTGCTGAGGAATTTGGTCCTGTAGGTACCCTGCCTACTGATCTTGAAGCTTATATTAGGAGACTTATAAATGGCAGAGTGCGCGTTTGAATTGATAGGTGAGGAGGAGACTTTAAGGTTTGGCAGTGAATTTGGCCAGATCCTCCTGACGCATGTTCAAACTTCAAATAATGCCCTTTGCGTTTTTCTGGAGGGGGATTTGGGGGCAGGCAAGACTACCATGACACGGGGGCTTCTGCGCGGTCAGGGATATGAGGGAAATGTAAAGTCTCCAACCTATACCCTGGTTGAGCCCTATACCTTTCAGGGCTTTGAAATATTTCATTTTGATCTCTACCGTCTTTTAGATCCTGAGGAGCTTGAATACATGGGGATCAGAGATTATTTCTGCAAAAAGGCTCTGGTTCTTGTCGAATGGCCTCAAAAGGCTCAGGGACATTTACCTGAGGCAGATGTCACGGTAGAACTGTCATATGGCAAGGATAAACGTAACGTTGTGATAAGATCTGCTATTCTTTCTGAGGCTGAGCTTAGCTCTCTGGCAGCCATGTTTATACGTTGATATCCTGTACATGAGATCAAAATTTTTATCCTTATTAATGCTGGCGGCAGTTCTGGTTGTGGGAAACTGTGCCGATGCCGCCAGTTTAAAGTCCGTACGCTCGTTTGCTAATACTGACAAAACACGTGTGGTTTTTGATCTTGATGCTGATACCAGGTGGGCTCAGGTAAGACAGCAGGACGGCCGGCTCATAGTGCGCTTAAAGAATCTGTCAAATGTTAATAATGCGCCTTTGATGACAACACCTTCAGCAGGCTGTGTCACTGGATCTCAAAAGATAATTGAGGGAAAGGATGCCCGCTATGTGTTCCTGTCTCAATCCTGTGGAACACCGACCGTCTTTATGCTGTCTCCGCGAGACGGTAATAAGGATTGGCGTCTGGTGGCTGATTTTCCTCATACGTCCGGCAGTCATGCTGCAAGTACTTCAGGCAGTCGCAATAAAACAGGTAAAGCAGCCAATTCTGATAAGAGCCTTAAGACCCTTGAAGGTGAGCTTTTTAATCAGTATTCAACTGCAGGTGCCGATGGTATCCGCTCCATGAGTCCTGAGCAGGCCAAAAAATATGATGCCGCTATAGCAAAATTACGCTCTGACTATGCCAAAGAGCAGCTGCAGAAGGCCAACGAGAAAAATGCAGTCAAACAAAGCGTTACTGCAAAAGATGACGATCGTGATACTGAGCAGGTTAAGGACACCGCAGCTCCACCTCAGGCTGTTACCGTCAAGGCAAATGCCAAACCTTTTGTGATTGCAATTGACCCAGGTCACGGCGGTAAGGATCCAGGTGCCAGGGGTAAACGTGGAGTACGTGAAAAGGATGTGGCACTGGCAATTGCCAAATCTCTTGCAAACTATATCAATACTGACAAGCGTCTTAGAGCCGTGCTGACCAGATCCACTGACCGTTATGTTGATCTGGATGCCAGATCTGCTATTGCCAGAAAGAAAAAGGCCGAGCTTCTGATATCTATTCACTGTAACTCAACTCCTTCTGCAACCACCGCCCGTGGTACAGAGATCCTGCTTCAATCATCAAATCGTGCTCAGAGGGAAAATAACAAGGTAGTAAATACCGGAAAGTCAGGCAAGCTAAGTGGTGGTGCCGGTACTGTTTTAAGCGATGCCAGAAATAACCCTTATCTAGAGACAATGGTGGTGGATATGGCATCACAGAACTCACGCTCCGAGGGGTATGATCTGGGAGCTGAGATCCTAAAGAGCATAGGTAAATTTACCCATCTCTATAAGAAAAGACCAGTGTATCAGTCATTAGCTGTACTTAAAGCCCCTGATATTCCTTCGCTGCTGATTGAAACCGGCTTTCTGTCCAATAAATATGAGGAGATTCAGTTAAATCAGCCTAATTACCAGAAGCAGATGGCATACAGGATCTTTTTAGGTATTCAGTCATATTATGAAAAAAATCCGCTGTCTAACCTTAAATCGCGTATTGAATCAGATAAAAGGACCACTACTTCATCAAAGTCCTCAGCTTCAGCAAAATATGTAAGCTATAAGGTACAAAAGGGTGAATTTCTCTCGAAAATCGCCGCAAGACACGGAATATCAGTTGCTGAGCTGAAACGTATCAATAACCTGAAATCTGATGTAGTAACTCCCGGACAGACTTTGAAGGTGCCGAAATAATGGGCATTCATAGATTATCGGTACAGCTTGCAAATCAGATTGCTGCAGGTGAGGTGGTGGAGCGTCAGAGCTCGGTGGTCAAGGAGCTGCTTGAAAATGCAGTTGATGCCGGTGCCGATGATATTAAATGCTACATCGAGGGAGCCGGACGTATTCTCATTCGGGTGACGGATAACGGCTCTGGTATTCCCTGTGATGAGCTGGAGCTGGCACTTGCACCGCATGCAACCTCCAAGATCGCTACTACCGAGGATCTTGAGAATATTCAGACACTGGGGTTTCGCGGTGAGGCCCTGGCATCTATCGCCTCTGTAACCAGGCTTACTCTTACCTCAAGAACAAAGGATGAGCAGGATGGGTATCAGGTGTCCTGTGAAGGTCCGCAGATGGAGGCAAGTGTAATTCCCGCACCTCATGGAGTTGGAACCACTGTTGAGGCGCGTGAGCTTTTTTTTAATACTCCGGCGCGCAGACGTTTTTTAAGATCGGATAGAACAGAGCTTGGCCGTATCAAGGATGTCTTTATCCGCTGTGCTCTGGCACATCCTGAGATTTCCTTTGAATTAATCTCAGACAGCAGGAGTCTCATTAAGGTACGTAAGGCTGCAGATGAGATCTCCCGTCTTAAGCGTATGGCAATGCTCGCAGGCGGTGAGTTTTCAAAAGATGGTGTCAGTGTTAAAACAGATGATCCTCTGCTTAAGATCAACGGTCTGGCATTGGCAGGCGGTGATGCCTCCCAGGGCGGTACAGAAAAGATCTTTTTATTTCTAAACAGCCGTCCGGTTGCAGATAAGACTGTAGTACATGCTGTACGTGAGGCTTACAGTGAGTTTTACGGCAAGGGCCAGAGCGCACGCTGCGTCTTGTACCTTACATGCTCTCCTCATGAGTGTGATGTCAATGTGCACCCTAGAAAGGATGAGGTGCGCTTTCATCATGCACGGGATGTGCATGATCTTATATCCCAGACTCTGCTACAGGCCTTTGAGGATAACCGTCCTGAAAAATCAGCAGATGATTTGTTAGGCTTTGAGGATGAAACTCCGGTTTTAGCTCATGTAAGCACTATAAAGCCTACAGCTGCCTTAGAGTGTTCTGATTTGGAACCTATGGCCGCTGGTGCTTTTCCCTCAGGTCTTGGAGGCTTTTTTCAAAAGCGGGGCGCAACTGTATCAGATAGTAAATCAGATAATAAGGCAGATGACGATTGTCAGTCACAAGCTGATGTAACAGATAGCTCATCTTTATCTGTAAATAATGTACTCTCATCTGAAAGTGATATCAGAGAAGAACTGCAAAAGCAGAAGCGAAATGCAGATTTTCAGAGCATGATAGCCACTCATGCCAGGGCTTCCCGGGTACAGCTTGATTTAAATAAAGATAATCCTCAGACACAGGCAGAACCTCTAGAGGAGCCTGAGGAGAATGAGGATGCTGCCGCCTCTTTTTATGAAGCCTGCTCCCAGAATGAAGACAGCCTAGCGTGCTCAGATACTCAAACTCATATTCAAAGCCCCGATCAGATCATAATTGAGCGCATGAGCGGTAAAACGTTGTTTGTAAGACGTAACGGACGCTATCTTCTGGTTAATCTTTTTGCCTTAAAGCAGGACAGAGCTGCAAGAGACTATCAGCGCAGGGTTGAGCAAAACTGTGTTGCAACTCACACCCTTAGTATTCCCTTTGCTCTGCGTCCTCAGGAGGGACTGATAAAGGCTCTTAAAAAAGCTCTTGTCAGTGCCGAAAGATGCGGGTTTAAGCTTGCCATATCACGCAATCAGATCTCGGTTTTAAGTGTGCCTGCTTTAATTAAGGATGTGGAGCTGTCATCTTTTTGCAGCAGAGCCTTTGCTGTTATTGCCTCATCAGATGAGCTTTTAAAGGGACGCTGTCCCAGGACCCTGTCAGAATTAATTGCCGGTGCTGCGGCACAGGATCTTGAAGATAGTGAGATAAATGAATTGCTGAGCAGCTTTGATGCTGATGATGAACGCAACCGTGCTGTTTGCCGTGTTTTGGATATCAGAAAAGCTGTAGCCACTTTTGAGGAGCAGGTCTGATGCAGAAAAATCGCGCCTTAGTCATATTAGGACCTACGGCATCTGGGAAGACATCGCTGGCCCTTGAGCTTGCAAGCTGTCTTCCTGTTGAGATCATTTCACTGGATTCTGCCTTGATTTACCGGCAGATGGACATAGGAACGGCAAAGCCTACAAAAGAGGAACGCGCAATCTGTCCTCATCATCTGATAGATATCATTGATCCTGCGCAAAGCTACAGTGCTGCAGATTTTCGCGGCGACTGTATAAGGCTGGTGGGGGAGATCTGCGCGCGTGGTAAATTGCCGGTTATATGCGGCGGTACCATGATGTATTACAAGGCTCTGTGTGAGGGGCTGTCACCGCTTCCGCCAACTGATGAGGCGGTGAGAGCTGAGATTGCTCAGGAGGCTCTGGAGCATGGCTGGCCCTATATGCATGAGAAATTAAAGCAGCTTGATCCTCCCTTATATGCAAAGCTGTCTCCAAATGACAGGCAGCGGGTATCCAGAGCGCTTGAGGTGATAACCATGACTGGGCGGCCCATGAGCTCATTTTTTGAAAAAAAAGGCGATCAGTGTCCGTTTGAGCGTCTTGAAATAGTGCTGCTGCCATCTGATGGCCGTGAAAAACTGCGTCTTCAGATCAGAGAGCGGTTTCTGCAGATGTTAGATAGCGGATTTGAGGATGAGGTCACTGCCCTGCGCAATAGAGGTGATCTTGATTTAAACATGCCTTCTATGCGTTGCGTAGGCTACCGCCAGATGTGGGAATACTTAGACGGCTCACTGACCTATGATGAAATGACAGAGCGTGGCATTATTGCAACTGCGCATCTTGCCAAGCATCAGATGACGTGGCTTAGAGGCGGCTTGTCACAAAGTGAGAATTTACATCGTGAGGTTTTAGAGCCGGGGGCTGCTGATAACGTTAAAACTGCGCTTTCTCTGGCAGGTAAATTTCTGGCGTAATCTTCATGAGTGATTTTTTTTACTCATTGAGATATATTTTTAGCTCTAGGTCACAAAACTTGTGTATATTTGTAAGGACGATATGATCTGCGTTTTGGTGACAGGACGAATAAGCAGTAGCTTAATTAAACTGCATTAGATCAGCGGCATCGGTATTTATGCTCCCAATAACTGATAACTACTAGAACTGGGGATCAAGATGGCAAAGGTACAATCTTTACAGGATCCGTTTTTAAATGCTCTCCGCCGTGAGCATATTCAAGTCTCAATTTATCTCGTCAACGGCATTAAACTTCAGGGACAGGTTGAATCCTTCGACCAGTTCGTGATTTTGTTGCGCAATCAGGTAAGCCAGATGGTATACAAGCACGCCATCTCCACTATAGTACCTGCTCGCTCTGTGAATATTGGTCAACTCTCTGAGGATGGATCCAAAGAGGAAGAAACCAAGCCTCAGGCCTGATCCGGATCCTTTTGACACATGCAGGATCCGCAGGTAGAACTGCTGGGTAAGACCGTTTTAGTACATGCGGAGCTTCCGCGCGAGGAATCGCAAGAAGATCTGCAGGAGCTGGTGCGCCTGGCTGAGACTGCTGGAGCAGATGTCTGTGAAAGTATCGTATGTAAACGAGATTCTCCTGATCCAGCCCTTTTTATAGGTAGTGGTAAAACTCAGGAAGTTGCCGCTGCCGTTGCAGCCTGTGAGGCTGAAACTGTCATTTTCAATTCCCGTCTGTCACCTGCTCAGGAGCGTAATTTAGAAAAGGCGCTTAAAACCAGAGTGATGGATAGAATTGCTCTCATCCTTTTAATTTTTGCTCAACGGGCCCGTACCTATGAGGGCAAGCTGCAGGTAGAACTTGCAAGACTGCAGTATGAGCAGGCCCGTCTGGTCCGTGGCTGGACTCACCTTGAACGTCAGAAGGGTGGCTTTGGTTTGCGCGGAGGTCCCGGTGAGACTCAGATTGAGCTTGACCGCCGCGCCCTGCGTGAGCGTATTGCCGCAGTCAAGGAGGATCTGGCGGTAGTCGAGCGCCGTCGCGGTCAGAACAGAGCCTTAAGACAGAAAAACAGTATCCCGGTTGTATCCTTCGCAGGATACACCAATGCAGGTAAATCTACACTTTTCAATACTCTGACCGATGCTGAGGTCTATGCAGCCGATCAGCTTTTTGCTACATTGGATCCTACCTTAAGAACGGTGCAGGTTCAGGGTATCGGTACCGCTGTCTTTGCAGATACCGTAGGTTTTATCCGTCATTTGCCCCATGATCTGATTGCAGCCTTTAAATCAACTCTTGAGGAGACTGCTCAGGCCTCATTGATATTACATGTTATTGATGCGGCCGATCAAAGACGTGAGGATAATATCAGCGCTGTTAATGCCGTACTAAATGAGGTAGGCGCTCAAAAAGTTCCGACTCTTCTGGTCTTTAACAAATGCGATCTTATGGAGGATACCGCTGCAGGTATCGTCCGTGATGAGCAGGGAGTTCCTGTCAGGGTATATGTAAGTGCCAAAACAGGAGAGGGGCTTTCTGATCTGCTGCAGGCAGTATCTGAGCGTCTGGGCTCTGAAAGAGTGGATTTTACTGTTAAGATAGAGCCCCGTGATGGCAGATTACGCAGTCTTTTGTATGAAAAGAAGGCTGTCACTGAAGAAAATTACAACGAGATGGGGGAAAATATCCTAAAGATAACCATTCGTCCTCAGGATGCATCTCGTATAGATAAGGACACTCAGGGTGCCTTGACACGTTCGTGCCAGGGAGCATGTCCCTGGAAAGTCAGTACTGAATTTGATTTCGACTCGCTTGAGAGCTAAAACATGAAAGAAACTAACCATGACTCCATGGGCTGGAATGCCCCAGGATCAGGCAATGACGGTAACAGGGATAATGATCCCTGGGGACGTCAGCGCCAGAGCGGTAATAAAAACGGCTTGGACAGCCTGAATGATATTGCCAGCAAATTCTTTTCCTTTTTAGGTAAAAAGAAAACTGGCGGCAGCGGCTCATCCGGAAGCCGCAATTCCGGCTCGATGAAGGTCGGCACCATGGCATCCTTTGCTATAGTGGTGGCTCTTGCCGGTATCATCGTCTCCGGCTTCTATACCGTACGTGAGGCTGAGCGCGGAGTAGTGCTGCGCTTTGGCAAAATGTATGATGTCGTTGACCCCGGTCTTCGCTGGAAGATCCCCGGAATTGATAATGTAAACATTGTCGATATTGAGCAGGTGCGTGCCCTGCAGTCCTCAGGTACCATGCTGACTCAGGATGAGAATGTGGTCATCGTTGAGATGGACGTGCAGTACCGTATCAGCGATCCGGTGAAGTATCTGTATTCAACCGTCGATCCTGATCATACCCTGCTTGAGGCTACAGACAGTGCCCTGCGTTATGTCGTCGGGCATACTCTCATGGATGACATCCTGACCTCAGGCCGTGAGATGGTACGTCAGAATACCCGTGAGCTTCTGACCTCTATTATTGTGCCCTATAACACCGGTCTGTCTATTGTGGATGTCAACTTCCTGCCTGCCCGCGCCCCTGATCAGGTGAAAGCCGCCTTCGATGATGCAATTTCTGCTCAGGAAGATGAGCAGCGCTACAAGCGTGAGGCTGAGGCATATGCCAATGAGGTCCTGCCTAAGGCTGAAGGCCGTGTACAGCGTATCCGTCAGGAGGCAGAGGCCTACCGCTCACAGGTGGTATTGAATGCACAAGGTGAGGTTGCCCGCTTTGATAAGGTGCTGCCTGAGTATGAAAAGGCTCCGGATATCACCCGTCGCCGTATCTACTTTGAGACCATGCAGTCAGTGATGTCCAATTCCCAGAAGGTTATTCTGGATACTCCTGAGGGCTCATCTCCTGTTATCTATCTGCCTCTGCCTGAGAATATGAAGGCCAGGGCCAAGTCTAATGCCAACAGTGACAGTGATGAATATCTGCAGCAGCTGCGTGAGGATGCCTTAAAGAAGGCTCAGGCTAACAGCTCAGGCGATCAGAGCTCATCTCAGAGTCAGACCTCTACTCAAACTAACTCTCAGAGCAGAAGTTATCCGCCGCTGTCATCTAGCAGCACTAACGGATACAGCCAGAGGTAAGGATCATGAAAGCCAATAAATTAAATCTTTTGCTTGTCCTGCTTATCGTCGTGGTCTTTGGTCTTTTCCAATGCCTCTATGTAGTGTCAGAAGGTACCATCGGTATTGTTACCCGCTTTGGTAAGGTGACACGCAGTGATGATGCTACTTTGAATGTGATGCAGCCGGGATTGCATTTTAAGTTGCCGTTTATCGATAAGGTCAAGATCATGGACTCACGTATCCAGACCATCGACCAGAGTGCCAATCGCTTTGTTACCTCAGAGAAAAAGGATGTCATTATTGATTCCTACGTCAAATGGCAGATTGAGGATGCGGCAACCTATTATCTGACAACTGCAGGCGGCAACCGCATGCAGGCTGAGGAACTGCTGTCCCGTAAGATCAATAACTCCCTGCGCAGTCAGATCGGCCGTTTGACTATTCATGAGATCGTCTCAGGTCAGGATACTGACAAGACCGAGGATGAGTTTGATTCCCAGAAGACCGGGGATAATTCTGTTTTAGGAACCACCAAGCGTGATGAGGTTATGCAGAATGCTCTGCGCGATATCGGATCCTCTGCCCGTGATTTGGGTGTACGCATTATCGACGTGCGTATCAAGCAGATTAATCTGCCTCCTGAGGTTTCAAACTCCATTTATTTGCGTATGCGTGCCGAGCGTGATGCAGTTGCCAAGCTTCACCGCTCTCAGGGTCGCAAGGATGCCGAGGCAATACGCGCTCAGGCAGATCGTGAGGTGACAGTTAAAATAGCCGAGGCTGAAAAGGCTGCACGTACCTTGCGCGGTGACGGTGATGCTGAGGCTGTTAAGATCTATGCTGATGCCTACACCAGAAACAGTGAGCTCTTTGAGTTCCTCCGTTCAATGGATGCCTATAAGAATTCCATGGCTTCAGGATCTGACGTTCTGGTACTCAAACCTGAAGGAAATGATTTCTTCAAATATTTTGGAAGTTTTGACGGCAAGAAGTAATGTAATACATGCTTACTGTTAAAAAATGAGTTAAAATCCCGTCTTTGGCGGGATTTTATTTTTTCCGGCCTTAAAGTTTTGTTTTTTGATCCCGCCTGCGGGAGTGAGGATATAAATGCCTAAGAATGTAGTCGTGCTCGGCACGCAGTGGGGCGATGAGGGCAAGGGCAAAGTTGCTGATTTGCTTACCTCTCAAGCCAACGTAGTTGTACGTAGCCAGGGCGGCAATAATGCCGGCCACACTTTGGTAGTCGGTGACAAGAAAGTGGTTGTTAGACTCGTTCCTTCCGGGATCATGCACAAAAACTGCCAGTGCCTTATCGGCTCAGGTGTTGTGGTAAATCCTGTAGCATTGTTTGAGGAAATTGAAGAGCTCAAGCAGGCTGGCATCACTGATGCAGAGGATCGCATTAAGGTTAATGGCTCATGCTCTTTGCTGTTACCTATTCATCCTGCTATTGATAAGGCCTCCGAGATTGCCCGTGGTAAGGGCGCTATCGGTACTACCGGTCGCGGTATCGGTCCTTGCTATGAGGATAAGGTTGCCCGTCGCGGTCTGCGTGTAGGCGATCTTTTCCACATGGATTTCTTCAAGGAAAAGCTCAAGGCTCTGCTTGATTACCGCAACTTTATCTTAACTCAGTATCTGCACGCTGAGCCTGTTACCTTTGAAAGCGTAATGGAGTCTGTTGAGGGTTACCGTGATCGTCTTTTGAAGATGGTTGCTGATGTTTCCGACATCCTTGATAAGTCCAAGAAGGAAGGCAAGAAGATCCTCTTTGAAGGTGCTCAGGGTACTTTCCTTGATATCGATTTTGGTACCTATCCTTATGTAACCTCATCTAACACCACCGCAGGCGGTTGTGTAACCGGATCCGGTGCAGGCCCTCTGTCTGTTGATTATGTCTTAGGTATTGCCAAGGTATATACCACCCGCGTAGGTGGCGGCCCTTATCCTACCGAGCTCAACGATGAGATCGGTGAGCATATTCGCAAAGTCGGTAAGGAATTCGGTGCTGTCACCGGCCGTCCCCGCCGTACCGGCTGGTTTGATGCTGTTGCTATGCATCGCAGTGCTGTTCTGAATTCTCTTTCCGGTCTTGCTTTGATGAAGCTTGACTGCTTAGATGATTTAGATGAGGTCAAAATCTGCAAGGCTTACAAGTTCCCGGATGGCACTGTAAGTGAGCTTCCTCCATTCTCTGCCTTTGATTATGAGGGGGTAGAGCCTGTTTATGAGACCATGCCTGGCTGGAAGAGCAATACCTTTGGTATTACCTCATGGGATGATTTACCTCAGAAGGCTCGTGACTATGTCAAGCGTCTTGAGGAGCTCTCCGGAGTGAAGGTTGCAATTCTTTCAACAGGTCCTGAGCGTAATCAGACCATCGTCTTAGACGATCCTTTCGCTTAAATCCTTTCATCACTACTTAAAAAAGACTCCTAATGGAGTCTTTTTTAGAAAAAAATAGATAACTTATTGATTTATATGGCAATTACCCCCCCCATCAACATCTAAATCAGACAAAAATGGAGAGTCTAAGTC
>CAVFIO010000046.1:0-15540 GCA_963622535.1 Akkermansia muciniphila | reverse complement strand
ATATGACAGGTGACCGGAGTTACGCTCATCCTGACCACCATAGATACCAACATCTTCTAAGACATCAACGACCTTAGAAGCATAGACGAATGGATCCTTATAACGACCAGCTTGAACCTTACCAAAAACACCAAAGTCGACACCTAAATATTGCTGACGTGCTTTTAGAGAGGTTGACTCAGAAGAATTACCACTGTGATCGGCCTGCCACTCGTTATAAGCATAAGCAGCAATACCATTGGTTAACTGAGTACGGCCAGCCATGGTCAAACGAGCCTTATCACGAGTAGTGGAATCCTTACCAGTCTTACCATCACCGTAACCAAAATAACCATTTCCAGCACTAGCTGCCATGAATTCTACCTGACCACCAACTGCTAAAGTGGTACCATCTTTGTCATAAACCTGAGCTGCGGAAGCGGCAGAAGCTGCGAAGGCAGCGGCTGCAATTGCAACTGCTAAAACTGACTTCTTCATAATAAAAAACCCGAATATTATTAATTTCGAGACAGGCTAAAACCTGTCTTCACCACACGGACTACCCATTTGGCAAAGCCAATATAACAAAGAAAAAATTAGATAAATCAAGAAAATAAGCTTACGTACAGCTTTGTTAAAGATTCAGTGCAAACGAAATAAAAATGACTTTCAGAAAAATAAGATATGCAGGTAAAGAGAAAAAGAAAGTGAGAAAAAGTGAGTGTTAAGCAAGTAAAAGCCCGATTCAGAGATCGGGCTTAAGATAATCAGACTAAAGTCAGATTAGAAGACGTAACGTGCGCCAACCATAACGGTGTTGTGGCCATCTTTATCGCCCTGACCGTCACGAAGGGTAGTGTTCTTGATCTTGTGAGCGTAGTCATCGGAATTAGCATCGAAGCATGCTTCAGCCCAGACTTTGAAGTTAGGAGTTACATTGTAATCAGCAATTAACTGCCAGTACTTGGTCTTAGCATCTTCAGCTTCACCAAATCCCTTCCACTCACTCTTAATAAAGTGGTAAGAAGCACCTAAGCGGATTCCATTTTCAAAACCATAGGTTGCAACAGTTTCCCAAGCCTTGGTCTTGTGATCAAGATTTGATGCAAGGTCCTGATATGAAGCAGGAGCAATGGTCATATCATTGTATTTAGCCTTAGTATAGGAATAGTTGGTAGCTACATAGAATCCCTTACCATTAGTACCCCATGATAAAGAGCCATCAATGGTCTTAAGATTATCAACATATGAAGTGGCAGTTAGTGTCTCTTTAACAGAGCCATCTTCATTTAAAACCTTAACAGTTTGGCTTATGGTATCACCGTCATCATCCTTACCTTGAGCCTTCAAATACAGGTAACCAACACGTGCGCTGATAGGTCCGAAAAGAACTACAGGTGAAGTGTAACCGGCATAAAGAGAGAAACCAGAATCTACATCAAAGGAACCATCGGTATCAGTTGCATAGTCATCAACAGCAAACTGATAAGAAACACCAGCGTCAAAGCCAAAGCCCTTCCACATATATGAGAGGTGGCCAGAATTACGCTCGTCATTACCGCCATAGACACCAACTTCGTCTAATACATCAACAACAGAAGATGCAAATACGAAAGGATCCTTGTAACGGCCCATCTGAACCTTACCGAACTGACCAAAGTCAACACCTAAGTACTGCTGACGAGCCTTAAGAGTAGCAGCATCACCAGAAACACCAGAGTGATCAGCCTGCCACTCGTTGTAGGCATAAGCAGCGATACCAGAGGTCAACTGGGTACGGCCGGACATAGTCAGACGTGCACGATCACGAGTAGTAGCATCAGCTGAACGATTACCGTCATTATAGCTACGGAAATAAGTGTGACCTGCGTTGCCAGCCATGAATTCAACCTGGCCACCAACTGCTAAAGTGGTACCATCTTTGTCATAAACCTGAGCGGCAGATGCAGCAGAAGCTGCGAAAGCGGCAGCTGCAATAGCAACTGCTAATACTGACTTCTTCATATAAATAAAACCCTAAAAAAAATAATATACGTGAAGGTCTCCATGTACCTTCATCGACTCACAGATATCTCTGCAAGCATCGTCAATATACCAAAAACGAAAGATGCCTTTCAATTTTTTTTAATTTAACTTACAAAAATGTGATCTTTGTCGGGAACTTTTGTAGATTTAAACAGTCAGATACAGAATGCATATATAGACTCAGAGCATCAAAAGGTGCTTATTTACGCCATTTTTAAAAAGGTTCAGTAAATTTTATGAACGCCATTATCGAAAATATGATCGAGCGCAGAAGCTGCAGATCTTTTGACACCAATAAAGAAGTTCCAGCAAAACTCATAGAAGAAGTTCTTAAAGCAGGCCTTTACGCCCCTACCGGAAGAAACCGTCAGGAGAGCATCTTCCTGACTGTTACCAACAAAGAAGTAATTAAAAAGCTTGCAGCTATCAACTGCAGAATCGGTGGCTGGAAGGAGGACTTCAATCCATTCTATGGTGCTCCGGTAATTATCGTGGTGTTATCTCCTAAGGTTGTCAGCACCGGTATCTATGACGGATCACTTGCCATGGAGAATATGATGCTGGCTGCTACCTCACTGGGCTTAGGCTCCTGCTGGATCCACCGTGCAAAAGAAACCTTTGAATTAGATGAAGGCAAAGAGCTTTTAAAATCTCTGGGTATAGATGGTGAGTATGAAGGGATCGGTAATCTTGCTTTAGGATATACCCTAAACAGCACTACTCCTGATAAAAAGATCAAAGACAACCGTGTCTTCTATATAAAATAAGGTATGAGCCCAATGCTATGGTCTACCTAAGACTAAGCATGGATACTGATACAAGATAAAAACGCATAGCACCTACAGGACAATTTATGACTCAAAAGGAAGCCACAGAAAATCTAACACCCATTGATAAAAACGACGTAGAGGCCCTAAATACCGCCTGCATGCAGGAGCTTGAAAACTCCAAGGCTCACGACATAATCTCTATTGATGTCTCTGAGCAATCCTCGCTTGCTGATTTTATGGTGGTCTGCTCAGGAACCTCCAACCGTCACGTAAGTGCTATGGCTGACAGACTGCAAAAGCATCTTGCAAGACGTGGTATCCATGGCGTGCAGATCTCAGGTGAAAGAGAGGGTGAATGGGTGATCGTAGATACCGGAGCTGTAATAGTTCATATTCTCCAGCCTGAGGCTCGTGATCGCTATCGCTTAGAGGATCTTCTACCGTTGCATGGCCGCAGGTGTTGATCCCCGTCAGGCCTTAGCAGAGGAAAACGAACCTGCACTTTAAGCTTATAAAATAAGGCATCCCTTAATAAAGAATGAGGGATGCCTTAAAACAGAAACAGACACCGCTAAATAACAAAACAAACTTATCCGCCAAAGCCAAGGTAAATTGTGAAGATCCTAGTCATCGCTGTAGGCACCAAGATGCCGTCATGGGTAAATGAAGCTGTAAATGATTATCAAAAGCGCTTTCCGCGTGAGATGCAGCTGCAGTTTAAGGAAATTGCTCCCGTTAAGCGTGGAGGATCTACCTCTGAGGACAAGGCCAGGGAGCTTGAGGCAGAGCTTATCAAGCAGGCGCTCCCCAAGCGCTGCCATATCGTAGCCTTAGATGAGCGCGGCAAAATGTATGACTCTGTGCAGCTGTCAGAGCGCGTTGGTGTCTGGCAGGGACTTGGCATGGATGTGGTGCTGATAGTAGGCGGTCCTAACGGTCTTACCGATGAGCTGAGATCTATGGCAAATGAGATGTGGTCATTATCAAAGCTTACCCTTCCGCATCCGCTTGTACGTGTGTTTTTGGCAGAGACCCTATACAGGGCCTGGAGTATCTTTGCAAAATTACCCTATCACCGTGCATAGACGCATTTTTCTCCTGCCTTTCAGGTAGAATATGCGCCAGAATTCAACGCTGAAAAAACATCACCTAATTTACACCGGACTGCGTGATTTACGCAGTTTATGCACGATATCCAAGTGTTACGATTTAACCCGAAAATTAAAAACCAAGGCGACAGCAGCAAGAAGGTCTTTGCAAAGAAGGATCAGAAAAAACATCGTCAGACACCAAATCAGGATCCAAGCAAGCGAGATCTCGCCGCTGAGCATAGAATTTATCGAAACCGCGTCATCGCCTGTATCGCTGTAAGCGTGCTCATGATCTGCGCGCTTTTTTCAAATCTTTATTATCTGCAGGTGCTCTCCTATCAGGACTATCAGACGCGCTCTAATGAAAACCGCTTAAAGATTGTCCCGGTGGTTCCTCCACGCGGCATTATCTATGACAGAAATCACGTGGTGCTTGCTGATAACCGTGCCATGTATCATCTCATGCTCTATCCATCCCGTGATATCAGAACCCGTGATGAAATCTTAAGATTATCCGAGCTTTTAAATCTTGAGCTAAGTGAGCGTGAGGTCGATGCCTTAACCCGTGAAGCAAGAACCCGTAAGAAGTTCTCCGGCATTGAAATTGCGGATATGCTCTCTGAGCAGCAGATAGCCAAGTTCTCGGTAAACAGCTTCCGCTTTCCTAATGTGCAGATTGAGGCCACCCTTAAGCGCTACTACCCTTTTGCAGATATCGTAACCCATGCTGTAGGCTATGTCTCCCGCATCAATCAGGCAGATGTTGAGAAGCTGACTGAAGACGGACTTATCGACAACTACGCAGGCTCCAATGAAATCGGCAAGCTTGGCATTGAAAAATATTACGAATCCGAGCTTCACGGCAAAACCGGTGCCAAAGAGGTTGAGGTCAACTCCCACGGGCAGATCATGCGCACAATCAACAGCAATCCGCCCAAGCCCGGGAATGATATAACCTTATCTATTGATATACGCCTGCAGTACTTTATTCAGGAGATCATGGGACAAACCCGTGGGGCCATTGCCGCAATTGAGCCTGAAAGTGGGGAAATTCTCGCGATGTACTCAAATCCGTCATATGATCCCAATCTCTTTGTGCGCGGGATCAGAACCCGTGATTACACCAAGCTTTTAAATAATCCCGGCAAGCCTCTTATCAACCGTGTAACTCAGGGCGGATATGCTCCGGCATCAACAGTAAAACCCTTAATGTGCATGATGGGCCTTAATGAAAAGCTCATAACTCCGACAGGATCTTATTTCGGAGCGCCCTACTTCAAGCTCCCGGGTTCTACCCATCAGTTTCGTGACTGGCGTCCCTGGGGACATGGCTGGCTTGATCTCTATCGAGCACTGGAAATATCCGCTGATACCTACTTTTATGATCTGGCCTACAGAGCAGGCATCAACCGTATCCATGATTACCTGGACCGCTTTGGCTTTGGTAAGAAAACCGGCATTGATTTAGGAGAGGAATCATTAGGTGTAAATCCCTCACGTGAATGGAAGAAGGCCCGCTTTCGTCAGTCATGGCAGCTTGGCGATACCGTGCCTATCGGCATCGGTCAGGGCTACTGGACCACAACTCTTATCCAGCTTGCCAAGGCACATACCACGCTTGCAAACAGAGGACATGTGAAAACTCCGCATCTTCTGCATGAGATAACAGATCCCTCTGCTCCGAATCTTAAGCCTAGATCCTATGATGATCCTGCAGATCCTGCAATCTTTGAGGTAAAAGATCCCAAATACTGGGATGTGTGCCGTACCGGCATGTATCTGGTGGTAAACGGACCTGAGGGCACCGGTCGCCGTGCCTTCCAGGGGGCCAAGTACAAGGCAGCCGGTAAATCAGGGACGGCGCAGGTGGTTGCCATCAAGCAGGGTGAAAAATATAACGCATCCCGTCTTAAGGCCGAGCATCGAGATAACGCCTGGTTCGTATCCTTTGCACCTTTTTTAAAGCCCAGGATCCTGGTGGTGGCAATTTTAGAGAACGCAGGTGGCGGCTCCCGCTTTGCAGCACCTCTCGTGCGCAAGATAATCGATCACTACCTTTTAGATCTCTATCCTAACGGCTATATGGGCGAGAAGGAGCCAAGATATGAGAAATTCGGCCTTGGCGGAACGGTTGGAGTGCAGTAATGGCCGTAAATACACAAGATGAATCCATTAAGACCATCAATGAGAACAGGCAAAAGGGCAATATCTTTACCCGCTGTCATGTGGATATGGGATTGATAGGCGGACTTCTGTCCATCATGCTGTTATCACTTTTTATACTGTGGTCAGCATCCTCACAGGACAGTAGCATGGTATTCAGAAAATGCCTGCACACTGCAGGTGCCCTGGTGCTGATGGTGGTCATTGCCCAGATCCCGCCGCGTTATTTCATAAAGATATCGGTCTATGCCTATGTTGTGGGAATTATCCTTTTAATTCTGGTGGAGCTTTTCGGGGATATCTCAAAGGGAGCCCAGCGCTGGCTTAATCTTGGAATTATACGAGTACAGCCATCTGAAATATTCAAAGTGGTGATGCCGCTTACGGTAGCAGCTTTTCTGTCAAGAGCGCCACTGCCGCCGCGTACGCTCAACACGGTGATCGCCTTTGCCATATTAGGTGTACCTACCGCACTTATCCTCATGCAACCTGATCTCGGTACGGCATCATTAGTTGCAGTATCAGGCATTATTGCAATCTTTGTGGCAGGGCTTAGCATCTGGTGGATTTTACTGGGTATCGGCGGTGTTGCTGCCGCGCTGCCCATCATGTGGAATTTTGTCTTTCATGACTATCAGAAGCAGCGCGTGCTCACCCTTCTGGATCCCACCTCTGATCCGCTGGGTGCAGGCTATCACATCATTCAGTCAAAAATTGCCATAGGCTCCGGCGGACTTTACGGCAAGGGCTGGCTTCAGGGCTCGCAGTCACAGCTTGATTTTCTCCCCGAGCCGCACACAGACTTTATCTTTGCCGTGCTTGCCGAGGAAACAGGACTCATAGGCTTTTGCATCCTGATGGCACTTTACTGCTTTGTCATCTACCGCTGTGTCATCATGTGCCTTAAGGCTCAGGACAACTTTGCCCGTATTCTATCCGGTGCCTATACCTTTACCTTCATGTTCTACATCTTTGTGAACATCGGCATGGTGTCTGGTATTCTGCCGGTTGTCGGTGTCCCGCTGCCCTTTGTAAGCTACGGCGGCACGGCTATGATCACACTGTCGATAAGCTTCGGGATCATCATGTCGCTTTACACCCATCAGGCTGATACCATGTTCCTAAACGAGGGGCAGGCCTCATAAAAGAATGGTAAAGAGAGCATAAAGGCCTTAATAAAGATGTAGCAGTGATAAAGCTTCAACACCATATTAAAATTTATCCATAAAAGATTTAAAGGAGCTGCGCTAAATGCAGTCAATAAAAAAAATCAGTTGCAACCTGATTAAAAGTGTAAAAAAGGCAGATAAAGGACAAAAGCTCACCTGCGCCTTTACTGCCTGCATATTCGCATCATCGCTTGCATTAGTACCGGCAGCCCACGCTTCCCCGGATCTCAATGCCATCTCAAAAAAGACCGGCGTAAGCGTTGAAGCCATACAGTATGCGCTTTCACAGGCAACCTATCAGCAGAAGATCATCGATGCCATCACCCGCCCCTCCGAGGCCAAGCCCTGGTGGCAGTACCGTAAGATTTTCATTCAGAATGATCGCATAAACAGGGGGGTAAGCTTTTACCTTGAGCATGAGCAGAGTCTTAAGGAGGCAAGCCTGACATACGGTGTTCCGCCGGAGATAATCTGCGCCATCATCGGTGTTGAAACCTTCTACGGCCGCAACATGGGTAACTGGTCAGTGCTTGATGCCCTCTATACCCTGGGCTTTAACTATCCCAAGCGTGAGGCCTATTTCTCAGTTGAATTTGCCAACTACATCAAGCTGTGCATGCGTGAGAACTGGGATCTCAAGGCTATCAGGGGCTCTTATGCAGGAGCCATGGGCATGGGACAGTTCATGCCCTCATCCTATCTTGATTACGCCGTAAACTTTGACGGCACAGAAGGAGAGGATCTTTTCAACTCACCTGAAGATGCCATAGGCTCGGTTGCCAACTATTTCAAAGGTCACGGCTGGCTCAAGGGACGCGGGATCTGCTATGCAGCTCATGTTCACAATGCAGATACTCAGGCTCTTATGGCTAAAGAGTGGACACTTACTGCAAAAGAGCTCTATGCTGCCGGGGTTACCACCAAGGTAACTATTCCTGATAACGAGAAGCTCCGTCTTTATGCCTATGCCCTTGAGGACGGCTCCACCTCCTATCTGGTTGCCCTTAACAACTTTAAATCCATCACCCGCTATAACACATCCCCGCTTTACGCCAGAGCCGTATTTGAGCTCTCTGAATATATACGCATGGGATATGTTAAGGCCAAGCAGAAGGCAGGCATCACCGTAAATCCTGAAGGAAGACGCCCGTAATGAAGAAATTACTCATCGCCCTGACACTGATTTTAAGCAGTACCCTGATTTTAAACGGCTGTTCCTCCTCCTCAAGCGGGAAATATACCCGTGTAGGCGCCTCAGGCTCCTACGGCACAGGCCCCGGGCACACCCGTCCCTATCCGCAAAATGAAAGCGTGGATCTCAACGGAGTGCAGTCTGTTCCCATAAGATATGAGAAAACCGACGGCCGCGGCTGTAACCGCAACTATACCGTTTTAGGTAAAAACTATGAGGTCTGGAACGGTATGACCTCCTATATCGAGGAGGGCACAGCCTCCTGGTACGGTCCGAATTTCCACGGCAAGAAAACCTCCATGGGCGAGACCTATAACCAGAAGGGCATAAGCGCTGCCCATAAGAATGTCCCTCTGCCCTCCTATCTTAAGGTCACCAATATTAAAACCGGACAGAAGCTCGTGGTCAGGGTAAATGACCGCGGTCCCTTCGTGGGCGATCGCATCATTGATCTCTCAGAGGGTGCAGCCCGCAAGTTAGGAGTCTACGGCCCGGGCACTGCCAGGGTACGCCTTGAGTACCTCAATATTGCAACAAACGGCAGGGTAACCAATGCTACAGGATCAGCATCCCAGAGCTCATCCACATCTGTCTATCAGGGTCCTGTTAAAACTGACAGTGAGACTCCGGTATCATCCTCATCAACCTTCCCGGTTGAAGGCGGCTTTACCGGACAGTCCGGCTGGGTCAATTCTGACGGCTGGATAAGCTATGACAACAAATCCGTAAACCGCTCTCAGACACCTGCTCAAAGCTCAGTGGGCTATAATAATCAGCAAAACAGCAGTGCCTCAGCAGCATCAGGCTCCGGTTACTATGTACAAATGGCCGCCACCTCAGATCAATCTAAGGCGCAGGAGATATGCTCTATGATGGCCAGACGTCTTGGAACCCCGGTTAAGGTTCAGAACCAGAACGGGATCTTTAAGGTGCTGGCAGGTCCGTTTGCAACTGAAGATCAGGCACGATCAATGGCACAGCAGGCAAAGAGCTCAGGTGCCAGTGATAGCTTTATCAAGAGGCTTTGATAGAATTTAAAAGCACCGGCAAGATTTTATATATCCATTAAAAATGTCCAAGAACGAATTGAAAAATAAAAGCATGATGAAAAAAGCTTTATTAAGCACCATCTGTGCACTCACAATGTGCTCCTATCAGGTAACAGCTGATGACAACATCCCAGATCCCTTTGCCAATATGCGCTCAAATGCTCAGGTGTCACAGCCCTCAGCCCCCGGTGCTGCCAGTCCTCAGGCGCAGGCTACAGCCGTCCCGGTGATCATTCCCGAGCCTCCCACCTTTGATGCAAAGTCATGGGTACTGCTTGATTACTATTCAGGCCGTATCATCACCGAGCACAACAAGGATGAGAAGATCTGGCCTGCATCCTTAACCAAGATGATGACTGCCTATGTCATAGGCATGGAGCTTAAGGCCGGCCGTCTCAAGATGGAGGATGACGTCACCATCCCTGAAAACGCATGGGCCAAGAATTACTCAGACTCCTCAAAGATGTTCATTGAGGTAGGCAAAACCATCAAGGTAGGCGATCTCCTGCGCGGTATCATCATTCAGTCAGGTAATGATGCCTGCGTGGCTATGGCTGTTCATCTTGCAGGTACCGAGGAGGGCTTTGTAAGCGTAATGAACAGCTACGCTCAGCGCCTCGGACTTAAGAATACCCATTTTTCAAATGTCCATGGCCTCATGGATGAGATGAACTACTCAACAGCCTACGATATGGCGCTCTTAGGCCGTGCCGTGATCCGTGATCTGCCCGGTGAATATCCCTTGTACTCGCAGAAGGAATTTACCTTCAACGGTATCAAGCAGTACAACCGCAACCGTCTTCTGTGGGATAAGACACTCGCAGTTGACGGTATCAAGACAGGACATCTCTCCGAGGTCGGTTATAACCTTGTGACATCTGCAGTTAAGGACAACATGCGTCTGGTGGCATCTGTCATAGGTGCCAAGAGTGACAAGATGCGTGCAGCTGACAACCGCGCACTGCTCTTATACGGCTTTAACTATTTCCAGATCTACACTCCCTTCCAGGCAGGCAAGGCTCTGCTTTCAAGAACCGTACGTATGGGTGACAAGAGCGAGGTACAGTTAGGTCTTAGGCAGGATCTCAGCATTGTGATCCCCCGCGGCTCACAAAACCGTATGAGCGTCGGCTACCGTCTGAAATCCCCACAGCTGGTAGCTCCGATTAAAGCAGGTGATGTTCTGGGCACTGTTGATGTGAAGCTTGATGACAGGCTGCTCTCAACTGCTCCCTTAGTTGCCCTTGAGGAGATCAATGAAGGAGGCTTCTTCTCAAGAATGCTCGACCGGGTAATGATGTTTTTCACCGGCTCAAATAACGATCAGGATAACGGCAGCAAGGAGTAAATCATGAATATTCTGGAAGGCACTCCCGAGCAGATGCGCAAGCTCATCAAATATCCGGCAGTTGTTGATTTCCGGGTGATCATAAAAAACGGTATCGATGATGCCGTAGATCAGGTACGTGATGCTATCAACGCTGTAGAGCACGACGGTGCCATGGCACTTAAGGGAGCACCGCGTCCAAGCCGTACCGGCAAATATCTTTCGTATACCCAGAGTGCCCGTGTAACCTCATACGAGAATCTGCATGCTATCTATGACAGGGTGGGTGCCTTAGCTTGTGTGATGCATATTCTCTAGCTTACTATGCGTAAAATAAAAGACTTAGATAAGAAAAGCTTCGGACTTGAGTTCTCTCACTTTTCCTGGGCACTGATATATCTTGTTGCATTGGCAGGGCTTGTCTTTGCGGTATTTATGATGCTCTCGATGTTCCGTATATCAAGCTCGGCTTTTCACTGCTTTGATGATGTCGATGACATTCCCTATCATCGCGTAGGTCTTTTATTGGGAACCTCCCCGCAACAGGCCCCGGGAGTTCCAAACAGCTACTTTACCGCCCGTATCGAGGCAGCCTCAAAGCTCTTTAAAGAACACAAGATCGACTATATTCTTGCATCAGGAGATAACCGGGAGCTCTCCTATAACGAGCCCCGTGAAATGCGCCGGGCCTTAATTAAGGCAGGAGTTCCCTCAGATCGCATTGTGATGGATTTTGCCGGGATCCGTACCTTAGATTCAGTGCTCAGAGCCAAAAGTGTTTTCATGC
The DNA here is from genome assembly GCA_963622535.1 of Akkermansia muciniphila. Taxonomy (GTDB): domain Bacteria; phylum Pseudomonadota; class Gammaproteobacteria; order Enterobacterales; family Succinivibrionaceae; genus Succinivibrio. Next base: position 3,988 of record CAVFIO010000046.1, on the reverse strand, counting down.
TGCAGGATCTTACGGTGATCTCCCAGAGCTTCCACAATGAAAGAGCTCTGTTTATTGCAAGAAATCAGGGGCTTGATGTTGACGGTTTCAACGCAAAGGAGCCTGACAACACCATAAGCTATCTGAAGGTACGTTTCCGTGAATTCTTTGCCCGCATAAAATGCATCCTTGATGTCTACCTCCTGGAGACCTCTCCGCATTTTTATGGAGATCCTATCAAGATAGGCGATGCCACCATGCCGGTGCAGCCGTCAAACAAGCCGCGCCATGCCACATCCAAGCCCAAAGCCTTAAGTGACAGTGCTGTTGCCATCAAGGAGGCTGAGCTTATTGCAAAACAACGTCAGCTCGAGCTTGAGGAGCAGGCTCAGAAGGAGGCTGAAATTGCCAATCAAAGGGAGCAGACCATCCACGCGCAGGAGGATTTCTATAATCACAGCATCGATGATGAAGGCTCGGAGGCCAATGAGATAGGTACTACCCAGGCAGATGAGCTGAGTAATGCTGCTCAGCAGGAGGCACTGCGTGAGGCTGCAACCACAGCCGCCGGTGCCATACGTCAGACCGGTATACCTGAACAGCACCCGCATACTGGGCAGAGCCATGAAGGCTCCCGCAAAACATACGGCGATCCGTGGGAATAAGGAAAATCAGGGCCCCTCTTCAGGTTCCTGATTCATTTGAGCAATATCCTACTTAATCTTTAACGGATCGTAATTGGTGATCACCAGCTCCTTGATAGCACCGCGACCATCACCCTGTGCATTGATGCGTCGAATTGAATCCAACGTATTGATCTGATAGCGCTTGTACAGATTAAAGCAGATCGGAGCAGTTGAATTTGACTGCATAAACTTAATCTTGCGCTTATTAAGCATTTTGCAGTGATCGGCCAGTATGCACTGATCCTCGTCTAACCACTGCCCCGGCTGATATGAGGTAAAGCTCGAGGTAGTGCTCAGGGGGGCGTAAGGAGGATCCAGATACACAAAGGAGTCATCAGGAATACGCTTTAAAACCGTATCATATCCTTCGTTGCATATTTCTATATCATGTGTATTTAAGAATTCATGCACTGCCTTTAATGTGGGAATATCACAGATTGTGGGATTAGCAGCCTTACCAAAAGGAGTATTAAAATAATTCTTTTTACTGACACGATAAAGGCCGTTAAAGCAGGTCTTTAGAAGATAGATAAGGCGTGCGGCACGTTCAGTATTGGAACGCTTGTAAAATGACTCTTTATCTCTGTCCCAGGCACGCACTTCCTTAAAAAATTCCAATTCATAGGGCATATCCCTGAGGATCTCAATAAGAGCGTCTACATCATCCCGTATAGTACGGTAAGCATTAATGAGCTCTTCATTGGAATCATTGATAATTGCCCGCTTGAATTTTATGGCAAAGAGCATTGCTCCGCCGCCTACGAAGGGCTCGACATAGGTATCAATATGCTCAGGTACAAATTTCATTAATTTCGGAAGAGATAGACGCTTACCACCCACCCACTTAACAAAAGGTTTTACAGTGCTGTCTTTATTGTACTGTTGCATATAAAAGAAACCTAATCAGACTAATCAAATTATAAGGATTTACCTATTATACGAAATGAAAGTAATTAAGAATATGACAGGATGCAAATGATTGAAATTCAAATAAAAAAAACGGCCCCGTCAGGAGCCGTAATTTTTCTCAAGCTTGGATATTATTTGCCAGCGGCAACAACAGCAACCTTGATATCAGCCTTAACATCAGCGTGAAGCTGAATAGCAATGTCATACTCGCCGATAGAACGGATCACACCATCAGGGAGACGAACCTCTGACTTGTGGATCTCAACGCCGGCTGCAGTAAGAGCCTCAGCAATATCACGGGTACCGACAGAGCCGAAAAGCTTGCCTTCGTCGCCAGCCTGAGCAGCGATGGTAACGGTGCCGATCTCAGTGATCTTAGCAGCGCGATCTTCAGCAGCCTTCAACTCAGCAGCAATCTTAGCCTCAAGCTCTGCACGCTCAGCCTCGAACTTCTCGAGGTTAGCAGGAGTAGCAAGTACAGCCTTCTTGTTAGGTAATAAGAAATTACGAGCAAAGCCGTTCTTGACCTTGACCTTATCACCCAAACCGCCTAAACGGCCGATCTTATCTAACAGAATAACTTCCATTTTTGACTCCTAATTAACGGCCCTGCAGATCAGTGTAAGGCAGAAGAGCCAGATAACGGGCACGCTTGATAGCGGTAGCCAACTGGCGCTGATACTTAGCGCTGGTGCCAGTGATGCGGCTGGGAACAATCTTGCCGGACTCAGTAACGTAGTTCTTTAAAAGAGCAACGTCTTTGTAATCGATCTCGGAGATGCCTTCAGCAGCGAAACGGTTAAACTTACGACGGTGAAAGAAACGAGCCATGATATCCCCCTATTATTCAGCAGCCTCAACAGAAGCTTCTTCTGCTGGAGCATTCTCGACAACGTCAGCACGACGGTCATCATGAGGACGACGCTCTTCACGGGTCTTCATCATAGGAGACTCTTCAGTGACTTCGCCTGCAGTACGGAGGATGAGGTTACGGATCACAGCATCATTGAAACGGAAGTTGTTCTCAATGGTAGCGATGGTCTTCTCGGAGGCCTCACAGTTGATTAAAACATAGTGAGCCTTGTGCAGCTTCTCGATAGGATAAGCCAGCTGACGACGACCCCAGTTTTCAAGACGGGTGATTTTGCCGCCGTCTTTCTCGATCTCGGCCTTATAGCGATCGATCATGCCTGGAACCTGATCGGACTGATCGGGATGAACCAGGAATACGATTTCGTAGTTACGCATTTAACATGCCCCTTACGGTAAAAATCTGCCAGTGCAGTCAATCTGACAGACAAGGATGCAAACACAGAGTATGCTGTGTGACTGAACGCGGGTATTATACTTTAATAAAAGCTATGTTCAAGCTTTTTTTGAAAGTAATAATATTTTTTCTGATCAACTATAAATAGATGAGTACCAAGGCTCAAACGCATTTCTTTTATGCGGTACAAAGAACACTTAATCTAATTGCTTTCATAAACAAGATGATTCCAGTTCTATAACCTCACATTGCACCAGACAGTCCTTTCTGCAAAAGACTATGCCATAGCAATATATCTTTGACAGCATTTTGTTTTCAAACTTTTCTATGTATCGCTTCTCTTTTATCTGCTCCATTGCCTTTTTAGCAAGCTCAGGCATCGATTTCTGATCCTTTGTGCTCTTAAGCTCAATGATTACTCCACAGCTGTCATCACTTACAGAAAAACTTATATCTGCATAGCCATCCCCTGAGGGCTCATTTGACTGATATTCATCAAAAAGATCAGTATTTGAAGAGAAGATGCCATTTAAAAAGCCCTGATAGAAGCACTCAGGTTTTGAATTGGTCCAGTCCCGTACCGAGACAAATTTTTTTAATCTCTTTTTTATAAGAGTACGTACCTTGTTACAATCCCCGTTTGCCAAAGCTGCAACCAGCTCATTTAATGAGCTTTGCATGGACTCTTGGCTGTAGTAGTCTTTGTAATAGCTTGCAATACATTGATTAAAGGCTGAACGTATTTCTCTATTAGGAATGCGTACCCTGCACCTTACAATGTCATCACGGATGGTTTTTACTGCAGTAAGGTACCCCGTATAAAGCATCATGGTCCAGAAATCATCAACCTTATGTTTGCTTCCTATCTCTCTATAGTTAAGATCTTCATTTACGGAAAACTCAATCTCGCCACCATCTAAAAGAGTCTGCATATCATCTGCATCCTTTTCTTTAAGATAGCTCATGAATTCCTCGATGATGAAATTAGAGCTGGTAGCGGTCCAGAAATCCTGTGGTGCAGATACTTTATTGCCTAGCCTCATACTGATTAAAGACTGCTTACAAAAACAAACCACATCCCATGGACAAAATATTTCCTTACCTCCGATACGATATCCGTCATACCAATCTTTTACAGCCTGCTCAT
>CAVFIO010000045.1:15286-15717 GCA_963622535.1 Akkermansia muciniphila | reverse complement strand
GCGTAAGACTGTCCTATGACACAGCCATCAAATTCTTTATTCGTAATTTAATGAAAACTGAACACATCTCAGCTTCAGAGATTGCAAGACGTCTGAAGGTTACTCCTCAGAATATTCAAAAGAAGCTGGATCTGTACAAGACTACTAAAATAGATTTTCTTGCTGAAATTCTGGAATGTTTAGGCAGACATTTAAAAATCACCTGCTAAGGGTACGCTGTTCATTGCGGGGAGGGTGTGATTTATAAGTTTTTCACCTTTTGCTGACACGACTTAAAGGTCATCAGCACTGTTCAGGCTGAAGCAAGCCTTAAGTTCGATGCTGAGAGCATAAAAACCCCTCCTGTGCGGAGGGATTTATATATCAGTATCTCAAATTCACCGTGCTGTAAAGAGCCTGATAAATTCGAGAAACACGCCCGTTATAAAAAT
>CAVFIO010000045.1:0-15276 GCA_963622535.1 Akkermansia muciniphila | reverse complement strand
AAATCACATGACGGACTAAAGTATTTTTCAATGCCTCATTCAGGCTTGAGAACACCCACCCTACTTTTTAATCCTTTTTTGCAGGTTGATGCGTTGATTCAAAGCTTCATCAAGGCTTGAGAACACACGATCTGCACCGATCTTCTCACGCATGGACATAAGCTCCTGATCATTGCGGGCAACAAGTGATACCTCAGCACCTAAGGAGCGCTTGACCTCAATCTCATCCTCAAAGGCATAGATACCGGAAACATCAAGCATGTTGACACCGGTGATATCGAGGATCACCTTCTTGCCTTCAGCCTTGGCAAACTTAAAGGCCATATTGGAGCTGGTACCAAAATAAAGAGGTCCCTTGAGCTTTGCCACAGTGACATTATTCTCACTGCTGATATCCATGGAGCAGGTACGCTGCTCCTTGGTCATCTTACCTGCAGTTACAGCATGAGAAATTACTGCTACTACCACACCTACGGCCACAGCAAAGATGAGGTTTACGAATACTGTCAGTAAAAAGACCAGGATCATAAGCGCAAGATCAGTCTTGTTTAAGACCTTAAGCTGCTTTAAGAGACGGTAGTCGAAAATATCGATACCGACCTTGATCAGGATACCGGAGAGCACAGCAACCGGTACGAAGGCTACGAGATCATGGAAGGCTAATAATACAGATACCAGGAATAAGGAGGAAACCACACCGGATAATCTTGAATTACCGCCTAATTTAATGTTGGTAACAGTACGCATGGTAGCACCGGCACCGACTAAGCCGCCAAAGAAGCCGCACAGGCCGTTACCAATACCCTGACCGATGAGCTCGCGGTTAGGATTGTGCTTGGTCTTAGTCAAGGAGTCGGCAATCAGGGAGGTAAGCAGTGAGTCGATGCAGCCCAGGATGGCAAGGGTCAGACCGTAGCCGAAGATGGTTAAGGCATGATCAAAGGTAAACTGCGGAATGTGGAAATCAGGCAGACCGCTTGGAACCTCACCTATGACAGCCACATCAAGTCCCATGTAGTAGGAAATGATGGATAAGACTATCAGAGCCAGAAGAGGAGCAGGAATAATGGAGCTGATCTTCTTGGGAGTTAAAAAGATGATAGCAAGAGCAGCCACGCCTAAGGCTAAGGATGCATAGTTAATATCAATTGAAGGCAGGCACATAATACCGTCTACAGGGCCCTTGGGAGACTGTCCGCCCAGCATGGGGGCTAACTGCAGCAGGATAATGATAAGGCCTACGCCATTCATGAAGCCTGAGGTTACAGAATAAGGAATAAAGCGAATGAGACGGCCCAGACGTAAAAAGCCGAATACTATCTGCAGGATACCAGCAAGTGCAAATACGCAGCCGATCAATGCAATATCACCACCTACGGCTACCACCACCGAGGCCGTGACCACGGTCATAGGACCGGTAGGTCCTGAGATCTGAGTCCTGGTACCGCCGAATACTGCGGCAAAGAAACTTAAAATAATGGCACCGTATAAGCCAGCTGCAGCACCTAAGCCACTGGCAATACCGAATGCAAGACACAACGGCAGTGCAACCACGCCCGCGGTCAAGCCACCGGTAATATCACCCTTGATGTTCACAACAATGCTCCAAAGCAAAATCTAGTTATCAGAAAAGCAAAAAGCGCCTAAAGGCGCATTTATAAGCGCTTTATTATGCACGAACGGACAGTGATTTGCAATGTGATGCACAAAAAATATTAAAAACAGTCAAAAACAGGTAAAGACAGAAACGAAATATGAAATTCAAGGAGGAAAATAAGGGATGGTGGACGCTACGGGACTCGAACCTGTGACCCTCTGCTTGTAAGGCAGATGCTCTAACCAAACTGAGCTAAGCGTCCAAATATAGTGGTGGGTTGTGAGGGGGTCGAACCCGCGACCAACGGATTAAGAGTCCGCTGCTCTACCAACTGAGCTAACAACCCACTATATTCATTTCTGGTGGACGCTACGGGACTCGAACCTGTGACCCTCTGCTTGTAAGGCAGATGCTCTAACCAAACTGAGCTAAGCGTCCAAATATAGTGGTGGGTTGTGAGGGGGTCGAACCCGCGACCAACGGATTAAGAGTCCGCTGCTCTACCAACTGAGCTAACAACCCACTTCTTCAAAAACTAGGCTGGTGGGTCGTGAGAGATTCGAACTCTCGACCAACGGATTAAAAGTCCGCTGCTCTACCGACTGAGCTAACGACCCAGGCCTTGGTTGAATAAATTCAACGGTGTGCATTATACTGAATTATTCTCATCGTGCAAGCAATTTTTCAATTTTTCTTTCGCAAATTGCGCAACTTTTTTATAAAAAGGCTTATATAAGCGTGAAATCAATATGAGTTTATTGCTGGTAACCGGAGCCTCAAGAGGGCTAGGACTGGAATTTGCAAGGCTTCATGCGGCAAACGGAGGAGATCTCATCATCGTATCCCGCAATGAAGATGAGCTTTTTAAGATAAAAGGCGATCTTGAGAAGGCATATGCTGTCAGGGTAAATGTTATCGTCTGCGATCTCTCACAAAGGGACGGCGCAAAGATACTCTATGACACAGTCAAGGCTATGAACCTTGATATAGACTTTCTCATAAATAACGCCGCCACCGGCTGCTGCGGTGCATTTTCAGATGAGGATCCGAAAGCTATTGAAGAGCTTATCACTCTTGATCTCTATACCCCGACCATCCTGACAAGACTTTTTCTTAAGGATATGCAGGCAAAAGGTCACGGCAGAATTTTAAACGTGGCATCTGTTGCCGCCCTGATGCCTGGTCCCTATATGGCCACCTATTATGCATCCAAGGCCTATCTTGCATCATTATCAAAGGCGCTAAGTGCAGAATGCAAAAATTCCTCCATCAGCATCACCACCCTCTACGCAGGTCCCCTTAATACCGGCTTTTTAAAGGCCTCAAGGCTGCAGTCATCAAAGGTGGCGTCACTCTTTACCGCATCAGCTGCGAAAACAGCTAAAAAAGGATATGACGCGATGCTGCGCGGCAGATTGCAGAGCTATTGCGGCATGAAATGGTGGCTGTATGTTTTGATGCGTCTTGTCCCCATCATCCCCGAAACTATCGTGCTTAAGATCACCGCACTGCTGCAAAGGCCAGGGTAACATAAAAAAACAAGGGAGGCCTTAACCTCCCTGAGTCTTAACAGCTTCCAGTGCTTACTCATGCACTCTTTTTAAGCTTTCTACTGATGATCAAGACTGTCGGCAATTCTTGCAACCTTCTCACGCATGCTCTCTAAAAGATGCTGCTTCATGGAGAAATATTTCGGAGTCATATCGAGGAAGTGGATATGAGGATTCTCAAAGCGCTGCTCCTCATCCCAGATCTCGTTGCGAAGCTGCTCGGTCACATACTGTCTTATCTCGGATAAGGCAGGCTGCTCTCTTACCTGCTCACCGTCCTTGATATAGAGGTGCTGCAAGGGTCTTGCACTAAACTCCGAGGTAAAGGCACGATCACGCCAGGGATTTACCGGATCGATATAGTGGAAGGGATGCTCAAAAGAGATCTCCTCATCAAATCCGGCTATGAGATCGGCTACCGCCTTGCGGTCACGGTTGTATACACGCCATACCTGCTTGATGCCGGGATTGGTGATCTTCTCGGCAGTCTCCGAGACCTTGATCCTGGGCTTCATCTCACCGTCTGACTCAATGGCAGCCATCTTGTAGACTCCGCCTAGGATAGGATCAGACATGGCGGTGATAAGACGCTCACCTATGCCGAAGCTGTCGACCTTGGCATCCTGAATAAGAAGTGAGGAAATAGTATTCTCATCTAAGCTGTTGGTAACAACGATATTTGTCCCCTGCAGCCCCTCGCTGTCTAAGACCTTGCGGATCTTCTTTGAAAGATAGGCCAGATCGCCTGAGTCAATGCGCACGCCCTTAAGTCTCTTGCCTCTGGTCTCAAGGAACTCGTGAGCAAGCTTGATGGCATTGGGAAGTCCTGAGCGCATGACATCATAGGTATCGATGAGCAGCACGGTATTATCAGGATATTCCTCGGCATAAGCCTTGAAGGCCTCGTACTCATCATCAAATGACATGACCCAGCTGTGAGCCATGGTACCGGTTGCCGGAATGTTAAACATTTCGGCAGCCTGCAGAGTAGAGGTTGCAACACAGCCTCCGATATAGGCGGCACGGGCACCGTATAAGGCGGCACCTATATTGTGGGCACGGCGGGCACCGAAGTCAGCAATGGGACGGCCCTGAGCTGCACGCACCATACGGCGGGCCTTGGTGGCAATCAGTGACTGGTGATTGATCATGGTAAGCAGTGCAGTTTCCAGGAGCATGCACTCGACTATGGTGCCGTGGATGGAGATCACAGGCTCGTTGGGATACATGATGGTGCCTTCATCAAAGGCAAACACATGTCCCTTGAACTTGAAATTGGCAAGATACTCAAGAAAATCCTCACGGAAGATCCCAAGTGATCTAAGATAGGCAATATCATCAGAGGTAAAATGCAGCTTTTTAATCCAATCAAGGGCCTGGCCTAATCCTGCAAAAATGGCAAAGCCACCCTGATCAGGATTATGACGGTAGAAGAGATCGAATACTGCACGAGTATCAGCTTTGCCGCTGGCAAAGAAGCCATTTGACATGGTGAGCTCATAAAGGTCAATCATCATGCCGTTGTTGGAGGTCTTAAATTCCATGAATTTTACCGAAATTTATCAATACAACCGGCGGTGCCGGAGCTGTGTTAACAGATCACATCCGTTTAACGGAGGAGAATTTTAACACCTTTAAAACTAAAATTTACGCGTAAATTTTCTTTATCCATATTATTTTTTACGCACCTCTTTTTACATGCTATGCTTATGCCATGGATCACACTCAAATTCGTTCCCAAAACAGGCTCTATCTAGGCGATCATCTGAAGGTTGCCCGCATCGGCTATTCCCATCACGGGATCTACTGCGGACAGGGTATGGTTATTGCCAAAACCCGCGAGGGGGTTCAGGAATACACGCTGTCGGAATTTGCAGACGGGGCGGAAATTAAAACAGTTGCGCCACAAGGAGATCTGCCCTTTTGCCGCGGCGAAATTGTAAACCGTGCCCGCTCGCGCCTTGGGGAGAGGCATTACAACCTGCTTACGGACAACTGTGAGCACTTTGCCAACTGGTGTACCTGCGGCACAGATAAAAGCCCGCAGGTTAAAAAAGCAGGTGCTATTGCCGCAGGCGGTATTGCCGCTGTAACGGTAACTGCAGGGCTTGCATTGCGCCACATAAATAAAGGAAGACTTTTAAATGCAGCTGCAACGGCTGCCACAGTGCACCCTGCAGGAGGACTTTTAAAGGCTGCCGTAATTGCCGCAAAGACGGCCCAGACACTGGGAACTGCAAATGATGCCCGTAAAATAATCACCAAGGAAGTCAGCGGCATTGAAAAAGGTATTGCACTTGCAGGAGTGGTTGCAGGCTTAAGCTCAGATGAAGCGTTGACGGTTGCAGGTAAGACCTGCGCACTTGGCTCTAAAACCATAGATCGCAGCAAGGAGCAGGCCAGAAAAGCAGTTGAGCTTTCAGCGACACTTCTGTCAGATGTAAAAAGCAATGTTAAAGCAAAGGAGGAGAAAATCATCTCTCATCTTCTGCAAAGGCACAGTACTCATCATCACGATAATTAAGTCCCTGCTCACGCCTTTATGAAAATCTAAAGATTTTTTCATGACAAAAGAAAATTTTTGCCGAAATCTGCATTTGGGAAATTTCCGTAATTATTTAAAATTCTAAGATTTTTTTCTGAACATGATCATTTTTAGATGAAATAGTTGTTCATTTTCCATTTTTTCTTGATCTGAGCTATTTTTTTTGAAATTTTATAACATATAATAACAGCCGTTCCCTGAAGGACAGGGACAATTGCACAAAACAGGTATAAAAGAAAGTTAGCTTAAAAAATGACCATATTGAAAAAACTTAACGATCCCAGGATCAAGCTTTCAAAATCAGATCGCAGACTTATCGAGTATTTTTTAAAGTTTGGTACTCAGGCCTGCTCCTCATCTATTTCCGAGATTTCTGATGCCTGTAATGTCTCGCATGCAACCGTGACCCGCTTTGCCCGCAAATTTGATTTTGAGACTCTCAAGGATTTCAAGATTGCCCTGGCACAGGATTTAGGTGCCCAGGACAGCTCCAACTCTCTTCTGACGCCTTCAATCGATCTCAAGGACTCCGTCGAAATAACTGCCCAGAAGCTTCTGCAGTTAAACGTCACCATGCTCACCCAGAGCTCACATGAGCTTGATTTTGCCGCCGTGCGCAATCTTGTGCGCTATATCATCAGCTGCAAGCGCGTGTTTTTCTTCGGTATCGGTGCCTCAGGCTTCATCGCCCGTGATGCCGCCCGTAAATTCACCCGTCTTGGCATAAATACCGTCAACGCCACCGACTCTCACGATATGATGATGCATGCCTCGCTGGTAACCCGTGATGATCTGTGCATCTTTATTTCAACCTCCGGCAAGACCATGGAAATAAACAAGGCCGCCCGCCTTGCAAAATCACGTAGTCCCAGGATGGCGGCGATCACCTCTGATTCCAATTCAGAGCTTGGTGAGATGTGCGATACCGCGGTAATGCACTCCGTGCACGAGTCCGATCTGACCTCAGGCTATGCCGACTCCCGTCTTACCGTATTCTTTATTATCGATCTGCTGTTTATTGAGGTCATAAAGGTCATGGGCGAGACCGCGCTTAAAAACAGAAAGGCCACCGCTGATGCAATAAACATGCTGACTGATATTTAATTACTTGTTATACAAGTAGTTTTTATTTAACTTTGCTGTAGCTAAATTCTGCAGATAGAGTATTATATGCTCCAGACGCCACCTAAAATTTCAGGCGTTCAATCAGCAAACCTGGAGCATACATGTCTTTAAAAAAAATCCTTAAGCTTAGCGCGACCGTGGTAAGCTTTTCTGTAGCCTTAGAGCTCGTACTGTCCTCATCGGGGATCTGGGTAAACCTCACCTCATCAATGCCGCAGGGCGTATATCACGCCAAAGCTGAAAGACCGTTACGCAACGATTATGTATTAAGCTGTCTGCCAGAGGGCATTGCGGCCACTGCTAAAAAAAGAGGATATGTAGGCTACGGCAGCTGCCCTGCAGGCACTTCCCCTATAGGCAAGAGGATGATCGGCATGCCAGGAGATCTGGCCCGTATTGACCAGAGCGGGATCATGATAAACGGGGTATTAATGCAGGGAACGGCCCCAAGACGCTTTGACGGCTCAGGTAACAGCATGCCGGCAATAAGAATTGAGAGAAATCTCAGTGCTGATGAATACATCCTTGCCACATCCTCTCCAAGATCCTATGACAGCCGTTATTTCGGACCGGTGCGACAGAGTGACATCAGACAGAAAATAGAGCCGCTCTATCTTTTCTGAGGCGATAAAAAAGGGATCCTCAGGATCCCTTGATTTTTTTAAGATATAAGTGCTTAGATGCGCTTGAACACGAGCGAGCCGTTGGTGCCGCCAAAGCCGAAGTTATTTGACAATGCATATTCGATGTCATGCTTCTGAGCAACATTAGGCACCAGATTGAAATCGCCCACCTCATCCTCGGGATTTTCAAGGTTGATGGTAGGAGGGCAGATCTGATCGCGGATTGCAAGCACGGTGATCACAGCCTCAATGGCACCGGCAGCACCTAAGAGGTGACCGGTCATGGACTTGGTGGATGACATGCAGGTGTTTGCAGGAGCATCACCCCAGATTGATTTTACTGCACGCAGCTCAGAGAGATCGCCTACGTGAGTTGAGGTACCGTGAGCATTGATATAGTTGACGCGCTCAGGCTCAATACCGGCATCCTGCAGTGCATGACGGATGGAGCGTACTGCGCCCTCGCCGTTTTCCGGAGTTGCGGTCATGTGGAAGGCATCGCCTGACATACCAAAGCCTGCAAGCTCGGCATAGATCTTAGCCCCGCGTGCCTTTGCGTGCTCATACTCCTCAAGCACCATCACCCCGGCACCGTCACCTAGGATGAAGCCGTCACGATCCTTGTCCCAGGGACGGGAGGCGTGAGTGGGATCATCATTGCGGTGAGAGAGAGCCTTGAGTGCAGAGAAGCCGCCAATGCCCATAGGTGTTGAGGCCTTTTCAGAGCCGCCGCACACCATTACATCAGCATCACCGTAGGCGATGAGACGTGCGGACATGCCGATTGCATGAGTACCGGTGGCACAGGCAGTGACGGTGGAAAGATTAGGACCGCGCAGGCCCTTCATGATTGAAAGCTGACCTGAAACCATGTTGATAATGGTTGAAGGCACGAAGAAAGGAGAAATACCCTTAAAGCCGCGGGCTGCAAGGCCGTTGATGTTCTTTTCAATAAGGGTCAGGCCGCCAATACCGGAGCCTATCATGGTACCGATACGGTTGCGGTTGTCATCGGTGATCTCAAGACCGCTGTCTTCAAGTGCCATGAGACCTGCGGCAATTCCGTACTGGATGAACTCATCCATCTTACGCTGATCCTTGCCGTTGATACCCCAGTCCTCAGCATTAAAGCCCTTGACAGTACCTGCGATCTTCACTGGGAATTCAGTGACATCAAAATGCTCAATGGGGCTGATGCCGCTCTTGCCGGCCAAGAGGTTCTTCCATGATTCCTCAGCCGTATTTCCGACCGGACTCAACATTCCTAAACCGGTTACTACTACCCTGCGATTTTGCACCGTCAAAGTCTCCAAAAAATTCAATATTCAAATACAAAGACGGAGAAGTAAAAGCTTCTCCCTCTGATAAAAAAGTTTAAGGCGGGTCTCCCCGCCCGTGAGAAAATTATTTCTCGTCGTCCTGATGCTTCTCGATGTAGTCGATGGCAGCCTGAACAGTGTTAATCTTCTCGGCTTCCTCGTCAGGGATCTCGGTCTTGAACTCTTCCTCAAGTGCCATTACGAGCTCGACGGTATCCAGTGAATCAGCACCGAGATCATCCACGAAAGATGCAGCAGGAACTACATCCTCAGGCTTGACACAAAGCTGGTCGACAATAATCTTCTTAACACGTTCTTCAATACTGTTGCTCATTTGTTTCCTTGATCAGTTCTGACGCCAAAGCGCAGATATCTGTCCTCTACCATTAAAGTACAGGCCCTATGCCTGTAACACAAAAGTTATGCTAATTATATATGTTTTGCTCGTAGTTTGGTAGCTCACTTACACTGAAATTTGCGCTATCTGTCATAAAACCATGAGCAAAACCACCAATTTATCAGACGCAGTACAGACCGCCGTTGACATCAATCACAGTACCGGTGATATAGGATGCCATCTCAGATGCCAAAAAGAGTGCAGCACCTGCAATATCTTTAGCTGTGGCTGCCCTCTTTAAGGGAATGGTGTCAGTCCAGGCCTTAAGCTGCTCAGGCTTTAAGGCCGCAGTCATATCAGTTGCCACAAAGCCCGGGGCGATGCAGTTTACGGTGATACCGCGGGCTGCAACCTCCTTGGCAAGAGACTTTGAAAAGCCGATGAGACCTGCTTTGGCGGCAGCATAATTGCACTGGCCGGCGTTACCGGTCTCACCTACAATTGATGAAATGGAGATAATTCTGCCTGAGCGCTTCTTCATCATCTTGGCAGAGCACAGTTTGGCAAGACGGGCCTGCGCAGTAAGATTGCACTGCAGCACATCATTCCAGTCCTCATCCTTCATACGCATCATGAGCGTATCACGGGTGATACCGGCATTATTGATGAGGATATCCGGGCAGGTGCCGTGCTTTTCCTCAACAGCCTGGAATAATGCATCAACCGAGGCATTATCAAGACCGTTCATCACATAGCCCTCACCCCTGCCGTTTAAATACTCGGTAATTGAGGCCGCACCGCTTTCAGAGGTGGCAGTACCGCAGACAACGGCACCGTAAGATGCAAATTCCTCGGCAATTGCCCTGCCGATGCCGCGGGATGCACCGGTAACTAACACGAGCTTGCCGGTCATATCAAGATTGAACATATTTACTCCCAAGATTATGCAAGGCTCTCAACGGCCTTATTAAGAGAATCAGGATCAAGGACATTGGCAGCGCCAAGGCTTCTGTCAATACGGCGCAGCATGCCCGATAAAACCTTGTTAGGGCCGCACTCAACCAAAAGCTCGGCACCGTCCTTTTTCATCTGATTTACAGTTTCAACCCAGCGCACGGGACCTGTTAACTGCAGCACCAGTGCTTTGATGATTTCATCCTTTGAGCTCTCGGCTCTGGCAAAGGCATTTGAATATACCGGGATCTGAGCATCATTTACGGTGATGTCTGCAAGAGCCTTCTGTAATTTATCAGCAGCGCTCTGCATCAGCGGGCAGTGTGAAGGAGCAGAGACTGCCAGAGGTACCACCTTACGGGCACCCTTTTGCGCAAAAATCTCTGAGGCCCTGGCAACACCTGCGGCAGTACCGGAAATTACCACCTGACCCGGGGTATTGAAGTTGGCAGCCCAGACACCGCCTGCAACTGATGCCTCCTTGCAGACTTCGATAATAACCTCGTCATCAAGGCCCAATACGGCAGCCATGGCACCCTCACCCTGAGGTACAGCCTCCTGCATAGCCTGACCGCGCAGACGCACCAGGCGTACGGCATCCTGAAAATTCAGAACACCTGCGGCAACCAGTGCAGAATACTCACCTAATGAGTGACCTGCGACAAAGGCTGGCTTTTCATCAACGTGGCTCATTAAGGCACGAAAGGCTGCCACCGATGCCGTTAAAATTGCAGGCTGGGTTACCTCGGTACGGTTGAGCTCTGCCTCAGGACCGTTTAAAACTATGTTTTTAAGATCATAGCCTAAGGCCTCGTTGGCCTCATCAAAGGTCTTTGCAACGATGGCATCGTCCATGAAAGATGCGAACATGCCAACGCTCTGAGAGCCCTGACCCGGGAATACTGCAGCATATTTCTTCATAGAATATTCGCGCTTTAGCGCACTCCTGTGTAATAAAAAGGGAAATCAGGCCATGCACACCTGCACAGCCTGAATAAAATCAATAACGCAACAGGGCAGAGCCTGAGGTAAAACCGCCGCCGAAGGATTCAAGCAATATGAGATCACCGCGTTTGATACGGCCTGATCGCACGCCCTCATCAAGAGCCAGTGCCACAGACGGTGCCGAGGTATTGCCGTGCTTATCCAAAGTCAGGATCACATGCGACATATCCATGCCAAGCTTCTTGGCAGTGGCGGCGATAATACGCAGATTGGCCTGATGCGGCACGAGGTAATCAAGCTCTGAGGCATCCACATTGCCAAGCTTCAAGGTATCTGTTACAAGACGTGACAGACAGACAACGGCATGACGGAAGACATCATTACCCTTCATATAAAGATATGAGGATGAGGCATCTGTACCGCCGCGGGTGGGATTGTGCAGAGTCAGAAGCGGTCCGAAGGCAGGATCTGATGACATATTGACAGCCAGGGTTCCGGTTTCCTCTGATTTACCCAGCACACAGGCTCCGGCACCGTCACCGAATAAAACTATGGTGGTTCTGTCTTTTGGATCACAGGCTCGGGACATGAGATCAGATGCCACCACCAGCACATTATCCGCCATATGGGACATGATCATGGAATGAGCCATGGCATAGCCGTAGGTAAAGCCCGAGCACGCTGCAGCGAGATCAAAGGCCGGGACATTTGAAATTCCCAGAAGTCCGGCAATTTCGCAGGCTGCTGACGGAAAAGCATATTCTGCCGAGGTAGTAGCACAGATCACAGCACCGATCTCAGAGGGCTTAAGACCTGCAGCCTCTATTGCCTTTTTAGCTGCCTCAAAGCCCATAGTGGATGCTGTCTCATCAGGGGCTGCAATACGACGCTCATGAATGCCGGTACGCTCCACAATCCATTCATCGGATGTGTCCACCATCTTTTCCAGATCGGCGTTAGTACGGATCTGTTCCGGAAGATAGCTGCCGGTTCCAAGGATTCGAGTGAACAAGGGTATCCCCACTGTAGTAATTTTGACTGGTTATTATGCTATTTTAGCAAATTATGCAACATTCAATAAAGATAAGCGATCACGCCTTGAGCAGCTCATCATGTTTCATGCTCAAAAGCAGTGATGATTTGGCAGAGCGCGCCGCCTCAACCATGGCAACCGCGAGGGCCTGCTCAGGTGCATCAGCGTGACTTTTAACCACTATACCGTCAACGCCTAAAAGAAGAGATCCGTTATACTGCCAGGGAATAAGCCAGTCAGGCCACGACATTTTTGCAAGGATGCGCTTGAAGGCAGGCCCCTCGGCAAAAATTCTGGCAACTCCCTCAGCTGCCTTTAAGGCCACATTACCGGTAAAGCCGTCGGTTACGATAATGTCGGTATCCCCGCAGAAAAGACGGTTGGCCTCAAGAAAGCCGTCTGAGAATAAAAGCGGATCCTGCTCAATAAGAGCCCTGGCCTCACGCACAAGAGAGCTTCCCTTATTAGGCTCGGTGCCTATATTTAAAATAGCAGTATGCGGCTCATCATTATTTAAAAGAATTCTGGCAGCTGCGGTTCCAAGTTTGGCAAAGGAGTAGAGATCCTCAGCTGAGGATCTGGCATTAGCGCCCATATCCATCATGAGGGAATAACGCTGTTTTCCTCCTGCCGGCAGCCTTGCACAAAGAGCAGGACGCATATTACCAATGGTGCCAAGAATATGACGGGAGAGTGCCACCAGAGGTCCGGTACCGCCAGCAGACACCATCGCATCAGCCTCGCCCTTTTTCACCGCCTCGATTGCAAGACGCATGGCGGCATGAGGATAGCCCGCAAGCACGCGGCGCGGATCCTCATCCTGAGGGATCGACTGTGAAGCCTTATGAAATTCAATCCTCTGCTGATCGCAACGGCTGCGTTTTAAGGATTCATTAAGCTCGGTCGGACCGAAAACCTTGAGTCTAAGCTCAGGATATAGAGTCAAAGCAAAATCTACAGCCTTGACAATGCCACCTAAACGGTTCTTGTCTCCGCCGGTGCCATCTAATGCAACGGTAATAACTTCTTCTAGTGCCACGGGTATTAAAAACGGGGTGTTAGGCTAACCTAAAACACCCCGCTCCAGAATGATAAGCTTATCTTTTGATTTATTTAGTTAACGCAGAAAATCAGCTGCGCTTCTCTAAAGGCTTAGCCGGCTGAAGATCATACTTCACGCCACGGTAGTAACCGGACTCGGTCATGTTGTGACGGATATGAACCTCTTCTGAAGTCTTATCAACAGATAACTGTGCTGCAGTCAAAGCGTCATGAGTACGACGCTTGTCACGGCGTGAACGGGACTGGTGAGTCTGAGGAACGGCCATGTCAATGTCTCCTAAATTTCTAGAAATTCGCAGAATAATCAAGCTATTCTGCTCTATACGTATTATTCTCAGCCGTCATCACGACGGCTCTAGGCGCAGTATTATACACTCACAACCTGACTAATTCAAGAAAAAATCAATTTCCGTTGACTTTTCCTTGTTTTTCAAAACTTAAGTCTGGCCTTAAGATCACCTAAGGCCTTGGCAAGGGGACTTGGATCCTCTTCAGGAACCTCACCGTAGCTCCAGTCACTGCCGCTTTCACACTCGGGATCATTCTCCTCATGCTTTGGAGCATAAGGGATCTCAAGCAGCAGGCAGTCCTCAATATAGTCAAGCAGATTAAAATCCCCCGCCTCCGTCACCTCGACAGTATCGTACTTGTCATCAAGGCGCAGCATGCGTACCTTTTTGCCGTCGCAGGTGGAGGAGAAATCTGCACGTACGGCTACCTCCATCTCTTTGCCGCAGCGCTCACAGCGCAAAACAAGCTTTTCACACTCCACAAAGCCCTCAATAGTACGCAGTCCCTGAGGATCCCTGAAAAAGGAATATTCTGCATGCACCGGTGAATGCACTGCAATGACGGCATCCTGCAGACGCTGCAGCAGCTTAAGGGGGATCTCGGTATCAAAGCTCTGCTCCAAGGAAACAGCTTTATCAAAATTAATAATGTCAGTAAAAGCGGCCATGCCTGTATCTCCGCAAGGTTTAAAATCTGTATTTTTCAAAGATCACATAAGAGACTTTGCAATTGCAGTGATCTTTTTGACAATTTTCTACAATTTAACGCCTAAAAGCTTTCGCTAAGTATACACTAGCATTAAAAAACATCGGGAGCTTAATCATGCGCACACTCTCTTATCTCCTGCTGGCAGGCGTGGCAGTATTTTCATTAAATGCCGAAGCCTACAGCATCAAGCAGTTTTTCAATACCCCGCATTACAGCGTAAACGAGGTGCTCTTAGAGCCTGGTGAGGTCTTTACCAGTGCTCTGCAGGAGAAAATTGTAGGTAACATGCAAAAGCTTGCACAGGATGAAAAGTATCAGAGTGTTACGGCGGTATTCCCTGCAGGCTCTGCAGGATTAAACGGCAACGTCGGTCAGAAGCTCAGCGCCCTTATAACAATTTCTCAATACAAACAGGGATCACCTGACATAAAGGTTCTCACTGATGACATCTATGCAACCGACGTCGGCATCAAGCTTGACCGTAATTTACTGCTGACCTTCGTCAATAACCGCGTCATGACTCCGCTGCTTGATGAATTAAAGCAGCTGCCGCTGATCCTTGTCGACATGGAGGTAGAGCAGAATACCAGGGATTACAAGGGAGATCGCTTCTATACCTTCAAGGATCGCGGTTATGTGATTGATGCTGCGGTTATTGATTCTCTTTTTTATGATGAAAACGCACGCGCGCAGGTAAAAGAAGGCTGCAAGGTTACGCTGATGGCGATCCCTGACAGATTAAGCTCCGATGTACCCTTATATATGGCAGTGCATGCAAGCGTAAATTCAATAAAATGCGATCATTAAGCACAGATGTGCCCTTGCAAATCAGCACTCAAATTCAAAGACAGTAAGGCGTCAGCAGAAGACGGAGAATAAACAGGATCGTGGTGCTGACACTGTACAGATCGCCTGTGATGACATCACCCGGGATCACGCGCGCGCAAGCCTCATAAACGCATAAAAGCAGATCGCAAAGCCCCGCATTTTCATCTGCAGGGCTTTGAGTGTCTAAGAGTCAGCTTTCATCAGAAGGCATAACGGAAGGATGCGGTTAAAGCATGCTCCCTGATGTTCTCAGACTTGGTGAAGGTGTAGCCGGCTCCAACCGAGAGACGGTTACCCATCTGAGCCTCAATACCTAAGGTACCGGCGACACTTACAGTATCAACCACATCAGCATCAAC
>CAVFIO010000044.1:0-15738 GCA_963622535.1 Akkermansia muciniphila | reverse complement strand
GTTCAAAACTTACCTCTGTTACAGCTACTAATGATATTTCCTTTAAAGCCAAAGATACATCAGGTTCTGTTCTTACTGCTTCAATTAACAATGCCAGGCTAGAAACAACTAAGGGCAATATTGATTTGGGCTCTGAGGCAACATTGAAGAAAGCTCAGATCAATGCAGACGAAGGTTCAGTAACACTATCAAATGCAAAGTTACTTAAGGATTCCTCTGTTAGCGGATACAAGGATGTTCAATTAGGAGGTGCTGATGCCTCCGATACGATTGTTATAACAAGCTCCAGTGACAGCTCCAAATCGAAAATTGAATCAGAAGCAGAAAATGTTATCTTTAAATCAAACACATCGTTAACAGCTACTGATATTAGTGCTGCTAAAGAAGTTGTATTTGAAAGCGGGTTAACCGCGTCTGCTGAAAACAGACAGCAATCCTCAATTGCTGCAGGCTCTGCTATAAAAATTGCTGGAAACGCTGATATTTCAAATTATGTATTAACAACAACTAGCACTGATGCTGATATTAGCTTTACTGGAGCCTCAGCTAAGTTAAAGAACAGTAAGGTTGATGCTACTGGTGATATTCAATATGCTGGCAGTGCCTCTATTACGAATACCTCACATGAAGCTAACGGCGATATTAAATTTGTTGATGATGCTAAATTAACTGATAGTGATCTTTCATCAGATAAAGCTATTTCTTTTGAACATGGTCTCACTGCTTCTGTAAGTAATAAACAGCAGGGAACAATTGATGCGATCTTAGGAATCAGCATTGGTGGTAATGCTGATATATCAAAATATGTGCTGACGACAACAAGCGCAGATCCTGATAAAGGCAATATAGAGTTTACAGGCTCTGAAAGCTCTTTTAAGAACAGTACTGTTAATGCATCAGGGGATGTTCTGTATGGTGGGAATGCAACATTGGGCTCTACTGCCATCATCGCAGATGGAAAGGTTGTCTTTAGCAAGGATGCAGGTCTTGGTAAGGTAGCAGAGGACGTTGCATCTACTGTTAATGCTGATGCAGTGACCTTTAAAGGCTCAGTTGTATTGAGGGAGAAAGCTCAGATCACATCAACAGGTGATGTCACATTTGAAGATAGCACCGGCAATGAAGTAAAGCTTGATGATGCAACAATCACCTCCACTAAAGGCAGTATTGATATAGCAGCTAAAGCTCAGATAAATAATTCTATCCTTCAGTCAAACGGTGGTCTCACTGTTTCAAAGCTGTACGGGACAAATACTAAAGCAACGATCCGCTCTGATTATGGTGCTGTGGTCATTAGCTCAGATACAGGAGAGCTTGATGTTCTGATAAGTGATTCAAATATCGCTGCCGCAACAGATGCTACCTTCAATTCACCAATTGATCTTAAGAACACAGGTGTTGTTACAACTAACGGTGATGTAAGCTTTAAAGATGCTGCAGGTTTAGTCGATACTGATGTTATCTCAGGACAGGATGTCGTTTTTGCAAAGTCACTTGATGCATCCTCAATCTCTGGCAATAAGACAATTCTTGCAAAAGGTAAGATAGATGTTGGTGGAGAGACTAAGCTTAGCCATTATGATCTAATTGGATCTGATATCTCTTTAAACGGCAGTATAGCTGAGCTTTCAAACTCTTCCTTGAGGTCAGATGGCGGGATCACGCTTAAGGATGCAGGATCTGAGATCCTGAATACTAAAATTTACGCCGGAAGCGACATTACTTTAGATTCAAATGCAGGTGCAGGTACTGTCACTGTTACCAATAACGGCTCTGATGCTGAGGTTAAATCAGTAAATGGGAGTGTTATCTTTAACGCTGGCACTGAATTAAACGACATTAATGTCAGTGCCGGTGATTCAGTTTCCTTTAACAAGGGCTTAACTGCCTCCATGGTTTACGGCCAGGGTTTAATTGAGGCGGCAAACGGTATCAGCATTGGCGGCAATACCTCTCTTACGGACTATAAGCTTCATACCACCGGCTCTGCAACAGGAGATATCAGCTTAAAAGGCTCATCGCTGATACTTGCAAACAGTGAGGTTGATGCAGGTGGTGCTGTTTTATTTGATGGAAATACAAAGCTTACTGATACAAAAACTATAGCTGATAAGCAGGTTACCTTTGCAGGAGATGCTTCTTTAACATCAAGTAACATCACAGCAGGGAACACTGTAAGCTTTAAAAATAAATTAACTGCGACCGGCAATACTTCCGGCAACAGTGAGCTTATTGCAGCAAATGTTTTATTTGAAGGCGAGGCTGATCTAAAAAATTACTCTGTCATAGCAAACAACGAAAATTCCGTGATTAGCTTTGGCTCATCTGCCGATATACAAAACAGTATGCTAGCTGCACCTAAGGGCAGGATTGCTGTTAAGGGTAGCAATGCCGAGAGTAGGCTTACAACGGTGGCACTCTATGCCAAGGAGCTGGAGTTTGGTGATGAGACTGCAGCTGTTCAAAATAACATATCCTTAACAGACAGCACCGCAGTGGCTCCTGATGTAAAGATCTATGGAAATATCTCGGTAGCAGCAGGTGCCAAGCTGGTTGCAAGCTCTGCGCTTAAATTCTCGCAAACTGCTACTGATAATGCCTTGACTATATTTAAGGGAGGCAAGTTTTTAGCTGGCAGTACCGAGGAGGAGGCAATCGAATCAAATGCAGCTGAGGTAGCTCTTGATCACAGCTCCATGGCGATGATGTTTTTAGATAACAGATTGGATTTATCAAATCCTGATGCCAGATTGTATTTAAACGGTAATCTAAGCTCTTATGATGAACTGCAGTCAGATAGCGCAGCATCAGCAGCCCTGGCTTCAAATCAGCTTTATGCAGGTGCTGATTCCCAGCTTCTTATAGGTCAGGGGGCAATTGATGAGGGCTGTCTTGGTAACGCCATTATTACCCTTGCAGATAGCGGTAATGTCTTTGTAAACGATGCTCAGAGCGTGGAGTTCAAGTTTACCAATCTTAACAGTAATACTCACTTTAAGCTCTTTAACCGCGACATCGATGCCTTATATAAGCAGCGTATAACCGAGGGCAGTGTTGCCAGAATATTTGATTTAAGCTCTTATGTTGCAGATGACAACTCAGTATGGGTAAAGGTTGCTCTTGATTATGATGCCGTCTACCGTCTGGCATCAGGGATCTCTCCTGATACTAGGGATTTGATTGTGTCATATGCCGAAAATGACGGTTTTAACATGCAGCCTCAGAACGGATACGGATATATATCTGAGTTGCTGCTTGATGAGGATCGCTTCTCTGATGCAGACGTCACTGCAGGTATAAACTCCTTTACAGGCTATTCCTTTGCATCCTACGCACCGCAAATTGCCATTGCTGTTGATGAAAGCCTCTACAATGCGGTAGAGGAGCGGGGCGGATTTAAGTCTCAGGCTAAAACCTCCTTAGGTGCAGTTGAGGGGGAGAATATCTCACTGTGGCTTACACCTTTGTTTAAGAGACAAAGCTCAGACAGCTTTAAGCTTGAGGGATCAGTATATGGTGCCAGACTGAAGCTCTCAGGTCTTGCCTTGGGAACAGATTTTGCACCTGATGAGCACACCCGTCTTGGAATGGCTTTATCCTTTGGCAAAGGCAATGCCAGATCGCAGGGTGAGGTTTTCAATACCATCAATGACTATTCCTTCTATGGAGTGGACGGCTATGGCATTTATAAGGATGGAGCATTCTCCATGCTTTATGATGCAGGCTTTGCTCATATTTCAAATGATGTCTCTCAGGATACCTGCCGCGGCAGCCTCGATGCAGATTTTGATGCCAGAGTTTTATCATTAGGCGTCAATATGAAGTATCTGCTGTCTTATGATTATTTCGATCTCGAGCCTCATCTGGGACTGCGCGCCACCCGTGTAGACATCGATGGTTTTGATGCCAGAATCAATAATACTGACTATCTGAAATCAGATAACAGCTCAGGCAGCTTCCTTAAGATCCCGCTTGGTATCTCCATGAGTAAGAGCTTTGATCTTGATGGATGGCAGATAAAGAGTGTATTTGATACTGCAGTGGTATTTACTGCAGGTGAGAAGATTTGGAATTTGCGCTCTGAGATAACCGGAATGGGGCGTGAATCAACCTCTGCCGATGTCTTAGATACAGTTACCATTCAGGGCACTCTGGGAATTGATGCTAAATACAATGATGCCCTGAGTATCGGTTTTGGTTATACCTTCAGCGGCGCACATGATGTGAAGGAGCATGCAGTGTCCGGATCCGTAAGATACAGCTTCTAGGCCCTATCTTTCAGCTTAAAATCAGGCTCAGTCATGAGCCTGATCCTGTTGAATGCGCAGACAGAATCATCCTGCATTTGGAAGATCAGTAAACAGGGGAAATTCAGAAGGGATAGATAAAGCCCAAGGGTGAATCTGCCGTATACGACTCCTTGAACCTAAGTGTTCAAGATAGGCATCAGCTAAAACCATTAGGTATGAAGCGTATAAAACGATCATTCGGCACAGGCCTTAGTAAAGATACCAAGTCAATATGGAATATCGGCTCAGGGTGAAAACAGCTGGATGTCACCCTAGGGTTATCTTGTGAGCAACATTGTGCTCTGATATAAAATTTAACAAAATTTACTCAGTAATGCAAGAAGTTAGCATAGGTTAAGTTATTGTTTTTCCGCTTTACTTTTGCAGAAAAAAGTGCTTTGAGAATTTTACTGCCTGCGTGTAAATGAGCCCTGCGGGCGTATCTTTCCGCCTGATGCCAGTGTTTTTCTGATGATATTTGCTCTCTGCATCAAAAAGTTGCACTGACATCTTTTCTTAACCGTCCGGATGGATTTTTTTAAATCTTGCGGTAAATTATGCCCCGTTTGATGTGATCTGTATCAGGAAACTGTAAATGCAAGATTTTCTTCTGCTATTTAACGATCTGCTGCCGTTTTTAATCATCTGTCCCTTAGCTGCGGTTGCAGGCTTTGTAGATGCTGTGGCAGGTGGCGGCGGTCTTATCTCTTTGCCTGCATATTTAATTGCAGGTGTACCCCCGCATTTAGCTCTCGGTACCAATAAGCTTATGAGTACCCTCGGGACCTCAGTTGCAACATTGCGTTATATCAGGGCAGGCTATGTAAACTTCTCCATTGCCTTATGCTGCATACCCTTTGCCTTTATCGGATCGGCCATTGGATCATCACTGGCGCTTTTAGTCGATGCTGTCTATTTAAAGATGATGCTTCTGGTTTTGCTGCCGGTTTCTGCAGTCTTCCTGTCAAGAAAGCATGCCCTAAAGGATGGCGATGGCAGTCCCTCTAAAAAGCGCATGATCATAGCAGGGGCCTTATCAGCGCTGGTCGTTGGTGTATACGATGGCTTCTATGGCCCGGGCACGGGGGTGTTTTTAATTTTAGCTTTGACCATGCTTGCAAGAATGAAGCTTACCGATGCCAACGGTCTTACCAAGATGATCAACCTTTCAACTAATGTGGCGGCTTTAGTCGTATTCCTGTGGCACGGGAGTGTCCTGCTTCCTCTGGGCCTTGCGGCAGCCTTTTTTAACATTATCGGTAATTATCTGGGCTCAGGCTTTTTTAAATCCAGAGGTGCAGGCGGCTGTCGTGTGATCATGCTCTTTGTCATCGTGATCTTTATGGCGCGTGTCATCTGGGATCTTCTGCAATAGCTTTTTTATCTCCGCCGTCAGGGCAGGATCACCCTGACGGTAATGCTGTCACCGCGACCTTGTGAGTCAATTACATCAATATGCAGCGGACTGTCCCTGGTCTGCATGTATTTAGCAGGCTCGATTTCATTCAAGTCATCGCAGGGTATTGAATTCACACTTAGAAAATAGGGGGCGGTACCTCCCTTGATGCTAAGTGAGATCGTGCCGAATATACCCGGACTTAGGGTATCACCGTCCCGCGGAAATTCTATGTAGAGACTGTCAGGCGCAATCAGATCAGGCTTTGACAGATCCTTTAAATTATCAGGCGGGGTGGCACTCAGCCGCTCCCTGCCATCAAGGGGAGGCTTCTCTTTAAGATCCGGATTTAGCTCCTGCATTATTTTATATAACACCGGTGTTGCATCCAGATAACCTGAAAGACCTCCTGTTTCCCTGCCGTCAGGCCGGCCGCACCAGACTCCTACCGTGTAATTGCCAAGTGAGCCCAGGCACCAGGCATCTCTTGATCCAAAGGAGGTACCTGTTTTATAGCCAAGACCGTCAATTTTTGAAAATCCCGGAGGTGGTGGTGATTTTTGCAGAATATCAGCTACAGCGCGCGCAGATCCTGCGCTAAAGATCCTCTCCTTGCTGCCTGTATCCTGAGCATCCTTTAAAAATGAATATTTTTCATATATGCCATCGTCTTCAAGGGCTGCATAGAGGGCGGTAAGATCGGTGAGTCTGATCCCGCATCCTCCTAATATCAGCGCTAATGAGGCTGAGGCTCCCTTAGGCAGGATAAGTCCGTAATTGTGCAGTCTTGAGGAGAAGGTATCGGGAGTGATTTTTGCTAAAACCGCAAGTGCCGGCAGATTTAATGAGTAGATGAGAGCATTTTCTGCGGTGACTTTGCCTTTGAAAAGTCTTGAATAGTTCTGCGGTGTCCAGCTGCCAAAGAAGGCTTTTTCATCTGCAAGTATGCTTTTAGGATGCAGAAGATGCTGTTCAAAGGCAATAGCATAGGCAAAGGGCTTTAAAGCAGAACCGGGAGAACGTACCGCCTGACCCAGGGATAACTGTGAATCGTCAGCAACGGCAGCTCCTAAATATCCTTCTATCTCATGAGTACTGCGATTTAAGATCACGGCAGCAAGGGACACATTTTTCTCATGAGTCTTCCTGAAATGCTCACCCTCGTTTTTAAGCATGCTCTGGATTTTCATCTTCAGTGAGGTGGTAAGGTCTGATTTATCCGCTTTAGCCTTAAGCTTATTTGCAAGTCCTGCCTGCTCACGCGGTAACGGCAGCATTTTTGCGGGCAGATTTTGAGGATCGATTGCCTGTGCTGAAAAGTCCGAAATGACATTATTTTTTACCGCAAGCGCCAGCACATCCTTTATTGCAAGAGAGGCCGCCTCAGGATGACGGTCCGAGCGATAGCTTTCAGGCGCGCGTGGCAGGGCAACCAGTAAGGCACACTCCTCGGCTGTAAGATGATCAGGCAGGTGACCGAACCATCTTAAAGAGGCTGCGGTAACCCCCTCGGTATCTCCGCCGAAGGATGCTCTTGTAAGCCACATACCAAGTACCTCATCCCGTCCCTTGTTCACGGTCAGGAAAACAGCACCCAGGGCCTCTTTTATTTTTGAAAGTAAGGTTCTTTGAGGCTTTTCAATGGAACGCACAGCCTGCATGGCAATTGTTGATGCTCCTGAGACTATTCTGCCTGCCTTTAAATCTGATATCAGTGCCCGGCCTATGGCAATAGGATCAACTCCGATATGCTCATAAAAGCGTTTATCCTCAGAGGCTATGAGCATTTTTATGAAAAGGGGATCAACATCCTGAACCTCGGTTTTGATCCTGAGCTTGTCATCCCGGGTTCTGCCAGCATACATCACTTCATTATTCTGATAGCGTACGACGTAAGATACGTCTGACAGTACATCTAATTTAGGTATAGACCATAAAAAAACTGCGCAAAATGCGATAGATGCACATATTACCCAGTATTTATATATGGTTAAAAGTCTCTTTTTGGTGCTGTTATTCTTTATAATTTTTAAACGCATAATTTTTGTAGGCCGAAATATTAAACTCGATCTATAATCTGCTCATCGCTTTTATAGCATTTTTTAAGAGTTTTTTTCTATGAGCAAGTTTAGCGAATTTTTAGCCCGTAAGGATATTGAGATTTCACTTCACCGCTATGGCATTGAAGCTTTAGGTGCCATGGCGGCAGGTCTGTTCTGCTCGCTCTTGATCGGCACCATTATGAGTACCTTAGGGCGTGAGCTTTCAATTGATCTTCTGGTTACAGTGGGCGGTTATGCTGCAAAGATGTCAGGACCTGCCATGGCGGTGGCAATTGGTTATGCGTTAAAGTGTCCGCCCAAGGTCTTGTTTTCCATGACAGTTGTTGGTGCTGCCGCCAACGGATTAGGCGGTGCCGGCGGTCCTCTGGCGGTACTTGTTATTGCTATCGTTGCAGCCGAATTCGGTAAGGCAGTATCCAAGGAGACGCGGGTTGATATTCTTGCAACTCCCTTTGTAACCGTCTTTGTAGGTGTGGCACTGGCACTTTTAATTGCCCCTCCGATCGGCAAGGCTGCCGCATCTACAGGTGAGCTTATCATGCTGGCTACCACCCTGCAGCCCTTTGCCATGGGAATACTGGTTTCTGTAATTGTCGGCATCTGTCTCACTCTCCCCATATCCTCTGCTGCAATCTGTGCGGCTTTGGGACTTACCGGCCTTGCAGGTGGTGCTGCCGTTGCCGGCTGCTGTGCGCAGATGGTGGGCTTTGCTGTGATCTCCTATAAGGAGAACGGTATGGGCGGGCTCGTATCTCAGGGGATCGGCACTTCAATGCTGCAGATGGGCAATATTGTGAGAAATCCACGGATCTGGATCGCTCCGATTTTAACCTCTGCCATTACAGGTCCTCTGGCAACCTGCGTTTTTGAATTACAGATGAACGGTCCTGCAGTATCCTCCGGCATGGGTACCTGCGGTCTCGTAGGTCAGCTGGGTGTCTATGCAGGATGGGTAAGTGACGTGGAAAGCGGAGTCAAAGCCTCAATTACCTCCTTTGACTGGATCGGGCTTTTAATGATCTCCTTTATTCTTCCTGCAATCATTACTCCGGTTATTCATCTGGGGGTATGTAAGCTAGGATGGGTAAAGAGCGGTGATATGACCTTAATCAGAAACTAGAGACAGAAAGGATACAGCAGCTTTAAAGACTGCTGTATCCTGTATTTTTTTCTGTCTTTAATCTACTCTGACTGTTTTATCGCTCGTGTAGATATGCAGTCCCGGAATGCTCGGATCAGAGATCTGGGTTGCAGGTACCACGAACTCTCCCTTGAGATCAGCTCTCGTGCCAAGCACAAGCCTGATATGACGCATATTTGAGATCTGCCAGGATTTCAGCGTGATCACCAGACCTTCATCTCCCTGCTCGACCTCATAAGGAATGACTGCATCTGCAATACCGGATCCTCCATCAAGCATCTTCTCAAGTGTAAAGCCTGAGGGGAGCGAGGTTCTTATGATCACATCGTTATTGCCGGTAGCCTTTCTGTCGATGGTATAGGTGACAAAGGTTTTCTTATAGGCCTTTACAGCAGTATCTGCAGCGATGGGCTTGAGCCTGTCATCTAAAAATTCCATCTTAAAGCTTATCTCATCATTCTCGTTACTGCTTTGCTGCGGAACAGCCAGAGCCTGAAGCATATACCATTCATCACTGTCTCCCTCGTTTACTACCTTGTATGAGCCGTCAGGAGCCTCGACGTCTTTGGTATTTGACTGCGGATTCTGACCTGCTGCAATTAAAAGAGCCGAGGTGGTGGCAAGATCCCATGAGGAGTCCTTAAACATGGTGAGATCAAATTTTTTAAGGGCTTCTTCATCATGATTGAGAGTTGCTACTGCAAACAATACGGCGGCGTCATACAGATGATATGAAACAGGCGCATTTTCAAGATCACGGCGTTTGCTGATGGCCTGTTCCCGCTCTTCATCATTTTTGGCCTGAATGATCGCATCATCAAGCCTGGCAATTAAAGACAGCTTTTCAATGCCCTTTACAAGCAGTGCCCTGGCGTTTTCCTCGTCACCTGTGAGCTTAAATGCTCTTGAGAAGGCGGCCGCCTCTATAGGTGAGAGATTATTTTGAATGCACTGTTCAAGGCTGTAGCGCAGCTGCGAGATGTTTACACTGTTAAGACTTGCAAGCTGCTCAAGTGCCAGCGCTCTTACGGTATCAGTCTGATAGCGGGCAGCGTTCTTCAGCTGGTTGAACATGGCGTATGTAAGCTCCGGACTTACGTAATATCCTTTGTTCTGGGCAGTAAGCAACGCTCCGCAGGCAAGAACTGTGGTGAAGGGATGTACGTTTTCAATCGAGCCGTCTGAGTCAAAGAAGGTCTGAAGCTGTACCACGAGATCGCGAACCTGGGCATGAGTCTTAACATTATCATCAACACTTAGCAGTGCTGTCAGTGACAATGCAGTTGACAGCGCATCATAGGTGGTATGTGTCAGGAGAATTTCACGCAGCTGTGACTTTGAAAAATAGGGCATAAGGCCTGATGAAAGCTTGGCATTGCGTGCATGAGTTGCATTTAACGGAAGCTTAAGCTCGGCACTCTCGCCCTTCTTTACAAATCTGGCATCCTGCAGGAAGGCACTGATGGAAGGCTCTGCAGTCACCACCCCGATATGATCTGCAATCTGATAATCTCCTGCCTTTATGGTATAGGAAATATTACCTGTACCTAAGGCATCTGCGGTGACATCAAAGGGCACATTTACCTGATCACCTTTGCGGATGCTTAGTAGATGGTCTGTAAGAGCTGCACATTTTATGGATCCGCTGCAGGATAAATTAAGACTTAAATTGCTGTCATCAAGCTCGAGATTGCTGATATTTACAGAGGAGGCAAGCTTATCCCCGATATGCAGAATACTAGGGAGGTTTACGCTCTGTGCTGTCTTATCACGGACGGTGATGCTCTTTTGAGCAGAGCCTACCGCCTTGCTGTCAGCGGCAATTACCATAAGGCGCATTGCTCCCTGATGACGGGGGATTTTAAATGAGATCTGCGCCTTGCCGTCTTTGACCTCTGTTACTCCCTGATGGATGGCAATTACCTTGTTTTTAAGCTGCGAAAGCGCTTCAGGAGTTGAAGCGGCGCCTGCATAGAGCATGGGATCCTCACCATAGCCCTGATCTCCTTTTGAAAAGGCCCTCAAGAGACGGTTGCACAGATCATTTACCTGAATTTCATATTTACCGGGGCTAGTGAAATATGCAAAAGGATCCGGTGTCTTAAAGGAGGTGAGATTTAATACCCCCTCATCTACCAGAGCGGCAAAATAGTTTACCTGATCATGAGGATCATCAATGCTGAGCTCTGCCTTGAGCTCCTCCTCAGGTCTTAAAAAATCCGGTGCATCAAGCTTTAAGGCAAGTTTCTTTTCATCACTGTCAACTGCGATGTAGCTAAGTCCGAAGGCATGCACTGGGGCAGGGCTGGCTGTTGCTGCAGAGGAGAGTGATAAGAGCACATGGGTACCCTGCTCAAAGGTGTTATCCACCTTAAAGCTTATGGTGTTATGTCCCTTCTTAACATCAAAACGCTGGGTCTTTAAGATTTCATCGGTACCGAAGATGAGATCCAGTGTGCCTTCACGGGGGGCTATGAAGCTTAAGGTAGCCTTATCACCTACTTTATAGCTTGCCTTATCACAGCTGACCTCCATCTTGTCGGGGCTGTCCACGCCTTCACTTAGAGCGTAACCCTTGTAGAAGATTAAAGAGGACTTGCCGCCGTCCTTGGTAGTTGAGGTAATTTCATACTCGCCGTCTTCAAGATCGGCAATATCGATATCAAGTCCGTTCTCACCGCTGCTGCCGCTTGCGGCCATAACCGCGTATTTACGGATCTGGGGAACATAATGCCAGTTGCCGTACTCAAGGACAAACTGATAGTCACGAAGACGTCTTTTGATGCTGTAGCTGATGACATCGTCTCTGGCGTTTCCCTTTTCATCGCAGGATATGAGGGATATATTGCTGCGATCATCATTTACCCTGATGCCGATTAAGGATGAATCAGGATACAGAGTGTAGTCCTTCTGGGTAGCGGCAACGGTACTGCCTGCATATACAGTTGCAGAGAATAAGGCTTTTATTGCATAGGAGACATCTGGCATGGTGGCACTGATAAGTCCCTTGCCCTGATCATTTAACGCTACGGCCTCAGGATCAATGGCATTTGAATTAAGCTTTTCTGCTTCCTCTTTATTGGGACCGAAGCTGTAATCCCTGTATTTTCCCTTGTCAAAGGGATGCTCGAGGGCAAAGAAATCGATATGACTTTCCGTATTTAAAGCAGCCGCAGGTGATCCGTAGTTATAGAAGGCACTTACGAGGAAGCTTTCTTTCTTACCGGCCTTCAGGGTATTGTTATTGCCTCCTGTTTTGGCAGTTACGGTGCCTGGTACAAAGTCTGCAACCTGAAAGTTTGTCTCTGCAAGTACACGATCACCTGAACAGGCCTCAAGCGTCCACTGTCCTCGGTTACATTTATCAGGGATCTCAAAGGCTGTCTCAAAAAAGCCTGCGCCCTTGGCAGGTGCTGTCATCTGTGATACCAGCATGCCGTCGGTACGGCGAAGCTTTAACACCAGAGCCTTGAGATCACTTGCGCCGAGATCACGGTTGCGCACCAGAACAGTAAAGTTGATCTTCTCCCCGGGTCTTACTATGCCGCGATCGGTCATAGCCATGGCCTTAACCTCTTTAGGACCGTAGACCAGCGGTCCTTCATAGGGGACATTTGTGATTGATTCAAGCGACAGACTGCTGTCTGCTGACAGAGGCAGCATAAAGAAATCATTACCGTGATCTACCGTTGCCGCACTTGCTCTTAGTGCATCCTTTCCGCTTAGGGCTTCATAGGGAATGCTTGCAAAGCCGTCGGCGTCGGTACGGGTGGCATAAAGTGACCGTCCTGAGCGTGAAATGATGTTCACCTCAGCACCGGGCACCGGATTGGCACTTTTAAGCGAGCGTACCGCAAGCTTGACAAGACCGTATCCCTTGTAGGCCGTGACACTTAGATCGCTTGCAATGATAAGGCGTGAGAAGTGACGATCGCCTAAATCAGAATCCAGCATTGCATCATCAGATAAGGATGCGTCGCGGACTGAGAGCAGATACACTCCGTCTTCAGGTGTTTTTCCGTACAGAGCATTAAGATCAATCGGCAGTGCGACCCGTTCATTGCGTTTGCCTTCGGTATCAATTTCAACTCCGGCAACCTTCTCGGCAAAATTGGAAATCAAAGGCTCAAGCATCCAGGATGAAAGGTTGTCATACAGGTACTGACTGTACTCTGATGCTATCAGCTGCTTTCTGTTTATCTTATAGAGCTCTACCTTAAGCTTGTCGATGTTGATGGTCTTTACATAGACCTTGCCGTCACTTTCAGAGCGTGGCAGCAGTACACCGCTGTCCATAAACAGTCTGGGCTCGGCATCATGCAGCGTGATCTCCTTTTTGACATCCTGCCTGAGGATCTTTCCGTTTGACGATATAAGTCCCCTTTTTAAGATGAGATCATAGCTCAGTCCGTTTTGTAGCCCGGGAATGCACAGTGATTCTCCCCTTGCGTAGGGCAGGGCCTCAACATGCTCCCCGGTCTTGCTGTTTATCACATCAATATAGGCCTTGAGATCAGCAATCATAGGAGAGTTCTCAAAGTCATCATTAGTTATTACGCAGGCAGTACTTCCTGATGAATAGTTACTCTCCAGGGCCTGCCTGATTTCAAGTGAATCACTGCTTTCATCTGATGCAAAGGCAGAGGTTGAGAGTACCGCTAAAACTGCAACGGCACAGCTAGAAAGTTGCTGGTGTTTCATGATGGGATTCCTAAGAAAGTGGACTGCAGTTATTGTAGATTTTTTTTTGAAAAAACTAAGCTTTTTTTTAGACACGGTGACGAAAATCATGCTTATGTCTTAATTTGCATTCTTATATCTGCTCCAGATGCCTTGCAGAAAGCCGTAACCTAGGATACAGCTTTTGTCTGCAGTATAAAGGTGCTTATCTGGCACTTTTCATACCGGCATTGAAGGCATCTGTCCACTCCTTTGGAATATCCTGTATAAAAGGTGCTGTGGCTGGCTTGATGATGGCTTTGAGCTTTTCTCTGTCAATTTCATGATAAATAACCTTTTTATTTTCAAGCTCGGCTTTTGCCTGAGCATTGATCTCCATTAAATTTTTGCGCTGCCAGTCAACTGCTATTCTCATCGCCTCGAGGATTTTTTCATGGTATTTTTCCGGAATAAGCTGCCAGCACTGATCTGACATGGCGGCAAAGACATAGGTAAACTGATGACGGGTGGTGGTTACATTTTGAATAATTTCATAGTAGCGGTTTACCAGCATATGTCCCGGTGCATTTTCTATGGCATTAATGCGCCCGCTGCGCAATGCCGAAGTCTGCTCGGTTGCAGACATGGGGAAGGGGATAGCTCCCAGGGCCTCGAAGGCTTGTTTTTGCATGGCATTTTCCATGGTTCTTATCTTAAGCCCTACGAAATCCTCAATTCTGGTAATGGGATTTTTACTGAAGGTATCGCGAAAGCCTGATTCAAAAGCTCCCAGAATGTGCACGCCCTGCATCGCAGCCTTGTTCTGGATAAGTTTGAACAGAGGCCCGTCGATTACAGCATGTGCCTGCTTTTCATCATCAAAAAGATAGAGCTGATCGAGCAGCTTCATCTCCGGAATAAAGCGGGTGAGAACGGTGTTAACTATGGTGATGATATCGATAGCGCCGCTTTCTACAGCCTCATACATGTCGCTCTCACCGCCAAGCAGACCGCCAGCTATGATCTGTATCTTTACATGACCGTCTGTAAGTCTTGCAACCTCATCGGCAAATTTTTTTCCACCCAGAGCATAGCTGGAGCTTTCTGGATCGACAAATCCCATTTTAAAGCTGTAATAGTTGTAGTCATCTGCATGGGACAGGCCAGAACTCATGCATAAAGATAAGATGAAAACTGCAATTACTCTCTTACAAAGCTTGAAAAGCTTCATGAATGCTCCCTGTCGTCGTTAATTATTGTTATATGAGACAGGTAACAGTCTAGCATTAAGTTATTTTTTAATTCTTGATTGAGGTTGCAGTTTAAGCAGGGAAAAAAATCCCGCATACAGGGTATACGGGATTTGGTACTAGGACAGGGAGTCTTAAATAAGACAGGTTGAGAACCAGGGGAAGAGCACTACCAGGAAGAATACAAATACATATCCTATGAAGAAGGGAATTTCACCTCTGGCAATCTGACCCATGGATAATTTACTTACCGAGGATGCTGCAAAGAGGTTAACGGCAACCGGCGGAGTCATGGTTCCGATCACATTGGAGATGGATACGATGAGACCGAAGTGGATGACATTAATACCCAGGCTTTCAGCAACCGGCCATAAAAGCGGTACCAGCAGCACGCAGGTTGCAATACCCTCAAGGAAGGTACCGAATACCAGCAGCACGAGAGCAACCACGATGCAGTAGGTGGTTGCGGACAGTCCCCAGGAATTGATGATATCGATGAGATCCTGAGAGATGCCTGCATAGGTAAAGAGCCAGGAGAAGGCTGTTGAGGTTGCGATGATGAACATCACCATGGCAGAGCCTCTGCCTGATTCAACGATCACATTAAAGAGCAGGGAGGGAGGAAGTTCCTTATAGACAAAGGCACCCACCACATAGGCATACATCACTGCCACTGCTGCAGACTCGGTTGGGGTTAGGAGGCCTGAGTAAATACCGCCTAAGACGATGATCGGGAGCAGTACTGCAAGGGATCCGCTCCACAGGGCCTTACCGAATTCTGCAAGGCTCATCCTCTGCTCGCTCTTTGGCCAGTTCTCACGGGAGCTTAAGAAGACGGCAACGATTGCAAGCACCACAGCTATCATGCATCCTGCAACCAGACCGCCCTTAAAGAGATCGCCTATGGATGAGGAGGTGATGGTGCCGTAGACCACCATGA
>CAVFIO010000043.1:0-15892 GCA_963622535.1 Akkermansia muciniphila | reverse complement strand
AAATCAGTATTACATCAGAGCTGAATACCGTTGCTCGCTCGTTTCAGATAGGAACTACAGCCAAGCTTCCTCAATCTGCTGATTTGCTGACTGCTTTTAAGGTAGGTGATGAGGTTCAGGTATACATCGGCAATGATTTAGCCTAAGAATTACTAAAAAGTAGAACTACATTTAAGCGATCAGCTTTCTAGCATCTTCTATAGTAACAGAGCTAGGGACATCGAACCCAAACAGAGAATAGATCTTCTTTGTCTGTTTGTTCGGTGATTCAACGCTGATCCTTTTACCGTCATTAAAGCACATCAGAGACTGGCAGCGGCCAAATATTTCTGACAGTGAGTAACCTGTTGAATCGTACTGCTTACGCAATAACAGTACGATTATCGTATCAATGATGTCATGCAAGATCTTGCCTCGCACCGTGGTATCGGTCCATTTGGAGATGGGAAGCAGTCCCAGATATTCCTTTGAGGTTTTAAAGACACACTCGATATTGGTACGTTCAAAGTACTCTCGTAACAATTCCTTTGGTGTCATCTGACGATTTGAGATGAGCACAAAATAGCCGAATTTAACGGATAGCCAATCTTTTTCGCGGTCAAGTAAACTCTCAAATTCATCCTCATTTGCCTCAAGGTATTGCCTGAAACCATGTAGAGCATTCTCTCTATCTACATATACATAGGCATATTCCTGAACGCCGAATACGGTTACATCTTTTCTGTAGCCAAAGTACGTGTGCTCATTGAGCACAAACTCATATTTGCCGCGGCTCATCAATGCCTTGCAATCCCAGTACAGCTGCCTGTGCGGAAAGCCTTTCTTAGCCGGCATTCTGCCGATAAGCTTTTTCTCAGTATTGGTATTGAATACGTTCAACAGCTCTCTGGTTACATATCCGGCATCAAGCACTAAGCTCTTAATCTCTATATCTAAGGATACAGCGACATCGTTGAGCACGTTCATGGTGGTACTGAGATCTAAGATGTTCCCGGGAATGATGTCATACCATACGGGAATACCGCTTTCCTCATCTAAAACCAGTACCAGACGCATTTGTACCGAGACGGCGGCCACGCCGTGACTGCACAGAGCATTAAAGGGATTGTTCCTTATGTCATTTGGTAACGGCGTTGAATCTACATAGCATCCCTTGCCAAATTCAGGATTTTTACCACGCATGTACTTTACGAAGCTTTTGAAGAAGTTCATGCGTGCATCATCAGAGCCCATGGCATTATAGAAGCTGACATCCGATTTAAAGAGCTCTAAATTCACATCTGTCAGTAAATAGGAGGCTACAGATTTGTGCAGAAAATCATCGCAATGTATTTTGCTTCCATCCTTCAGAATACCGTGAAGGATATGTCCTATCAGGTGCTCCTCATCTGTTTTTTTCTGAAAAACACTTTCCAAAACCGGCTTTAGGCCCTCTTTTTCCAAAAATTTTAAGAGCAGGTAAACATCACCAAAAACGGTATGAATTTGAGGCGTTTTGTCTGGCAGTGAGGCGGTAATTCTTGAATCATCACTGGCTACCTCTTCAAAGCTATTTGAATCAGCATCGTATGAAACCAGGCCTCGAGTTGGAGATAGAAAAATTCCCTGTCTGCGATTGTCGCTTAAATAAAGGATCTTTCCCAATCTCTCAACGACAGTATGTCTGGCGTGGTATTTACCACCTGGCACATATTGGGTATCAACGATGGCGGCAGAACCACTTGTGATCACACTGCCGTCCCTGACTAATTTTTGAACTTTTATGAAAGCCATATAATGTAGTCCTTAGTAGAACTACATTATTATACACTTTTTGAAATTCTAAAATTAAAAACCTCTGTAAAACAAACAATTATTAAAGAGCTGGTAATTTTTAAAGCCTGTAGTTCTACTTTTGGCTAATTCTTAGGTTAAGTCTTGTTCACTGTATTTAGCTCTCTTTATCGTCTTGCCCGTCTGCTGCTTTTAATCTCTGTCTTTTGTATCTTTTGCGAAAGGTTCCGGCTGTTATAGAAAATCTGTCGTTAAAGAGCCTGTTAAATAATTCCCAATTGGAAAATCCACTATTTTTCATGATAGTGCTTATTGGCAGGGTGGTATTAATAAGCTCATGTGTAATTTTACAAAAACGCCGGTCATATATATATTGGCGGACGGTGATCCCGTAGCATTTTTTGAACAGTCGGCAAAAGTAATTACTTTGCACGCCAGTCATAGAGGCAAGTGCTGTGAGAGTTATTTGATTTGCAAAATTTTTATTAATGTAATTAATTGTATCCCGTAGTTTGCGCCGGCCTTTGATTCTGGAATCAGTAATGGATTTTTCTAGTGTATTGGAGCAGTGTCTGTAGCATATATATATAAGCTCATACAGGTGTATGTTAAAAAGAATTTGATCGCCCT
Source organism: Akkermansia muciniphila (assembly GCA_963622535.1). Classification (GTDB taxonomy): domain Bacteria; phylum Pseudomonadota; class Gammaproteobacteria; order Enterobacterales; family Succinivibrionaceae; genus Succinivibrio. The sequence continues at coordinate 13,489 of CAVFIO010000043.1, read as the reverse complement.
GTTCAATAGGCTTTGTGTAATGCATCAGAACTTCAAGTTTATCCCGTATCTGATCTTTAATATCCTTTTTAGCGGGAATGAAAAAGCTAAGATTATCGATTTCAGGAATGCTTTTTTTAATAAGTTCTCTGGGAATTTTTAAGATTAACGCTTTAAAAGGATGACGGCTTCTGATGGCATGCGCATTATCGATGTCTATGATAAGTACATCGTTACGTTTTAACTCGTAAATTTTATTTTCTGTTTGTACTGTCAACCTGCCTGTTTTGATAAGTATGATTTCCAGATCCTCATGCCAGTTATAGACAAAGTTGGAGCTTTTTTCGTCTATGGTATAAAGCTTTGCAGCAGGATCCTGGCTGGGCAGTTCTTTGAGAGTACCTTTTTGTTCCATATGTTAGATGATGCGGATCCCTCAGACATAACAATGGTGATTTTATCTGAAAATGTGCACGTAAACTGTATCCTTAGCAACATTATATGGCTTTTTTTACCACTGTTTTGTACCACGATTGGATTCTGTTTAAGATGATGTTATCTACCTGTTGAGGCATATGTAAGTTCCGGGATCATTTATCCGTAACATGTCATTCTCATAGGTGCACATAGTCTTTTTTGTAAACAGCTCTGGCAATTTTTTATCGGCATAATTTTATTTAGGCCTTCTGCTTAGGTGCCGGTTCTTCGCAAAGAGTTTTTCTGTGCCATCCAAATTGGACAAAGGATCACAAATCACCAGGCGATTATCTACAAGTAGTTGTATATAGGTCTTTTTTTTTTTACCATTATGGTTACATGTGAAAATGGTACATATTGTTTTTATAACATATGCCAAAATGCATGATTTATAAAAAAATGAGGACTAACTATGAGACAGACTCGTGGTGCGTTAACGATGTTGCTGCAGCAGTATCGTGGAATTTTAAAGAACGCCTGGATTAAGAATTTTGTTGCCGCAGCGGTGGTTGTGGCTTCTGGATCAGCGGTGGCTGCCGATCTTGTTGAAATTAGCGATAATTGGACAGCAGATGATTACACAAAATACGATTCTACTTTAACTAGTGGTGAGGCTGTTGAAATTAACTCTTCAAAAAATGTCTCACCGCGTAGTGTCGCTAATACGGTTGAAGTAGTAGGCAATGGCGCTCTTAATATTTCTGGGGAAAAAGTCACTGTTTTCGCTAATGCTATTACTTTAAATGGTGGTAATGTTTCTTTTTCCGATACACAGGATGGACGTTTAAGTACTTCTAAACTAGAAGTAAAAGACGGTACTATCTCTGTTGCAAGTGGTAGTAGAGCTAGTTTTAAGGGCTTGCCTGAATATAACGGTACTCCATCAGAAGAAACTTATACCAAAAAATTCGGCTCACAAAGCATTGTGGTTTCTGGCGGTATCATCGAAAATTCTGGTTTCCTGCAGGTAGGCTCCATTAATGATACCCATAAGGATGCAACCAAGAGCCTGACAGTTACGGATGGCCAGGTTGTTAATAATGAAAAAGCCACTCTTAACCTCAATATGAATTCCAACTTTGCCGAGGGTACTCTGGTCAATGAAGGTGTGTTAGAGGTTGGAGCAAGTGCCGCTGAAGATGTACCTAATAATTACACCGTAACAGGGTATGCTGAAGATCTCGGTCTTAAGTATTACGAAGACAGCTACGGCGGTCAGGTCAAGATTCAAAACGGTGCTACCTTATCCCTTGCAGATGACAGCGTTGATCTGCGTGAGGATATCTTTACCACTCTTGCAAGCACCAAGACCCAGCATCTTATCAACCATGGTACCCTGGTTGCCAGGACTCTCAATATCTTAGATACCGGTAATCTTGAAGCTCTGGCATCTGATAGCGACGAGCAGGCTACCCTGCAAAATGCCGGTACCATCATTGCAAACAGCATTACCACCAATGCCGATTTAAGAATAGGTCTTGGCAGTAATGTCACTGCTTTAGAAGGTATTACTTTAGGCGGATCTGGTGATGGCCAGCTTGATGTAGCCGGCACCTTAACTGTAGGTAAGAATGGCGGTAGTGCCACTCTTCAAAATGTTAAGACTCTTGAGGCCTGCAATGATAATAACAGCACTATCAACCTATTAGGTAGCGTCAACTTAAATGGCGCCGATGTACAGGTAAATCCTAACAGCACCGCGGTAATCAATATCGGTAATGCTGATGCCAAGAGCTCTGTTAGTGGCATCAATGTGCTGGATGTGATGACCGGTGCTGAGGACAATAATAATTCAGGTACCATCAAGCTTAAGAATGCTACTGTAAGTGCCAGTTATCTTGGCGTTATGCATGAAGACGGCATGAACGACACTACCAATAGCCAGAGCGTAAGTGTTGATGATACTCACGGTCTGCTGTTAGATGGCTCTGATCTTAGCGTTGCTCAAAGCTATACTCTGCAGTATGCCAACAGCGTTAAGCTTGCAAACGGCTCAAATCTTACTTTGAATGTTGCCAATATTTCTACTACTGATGATCAGGTTATAAGTGATAATGATATGACCTCAGAGCAGGAAGAAGCGGCTTGGCTTACATGGCTAAATAATGGTGCCGGCACTACTACCGCCATCAGTGCTGATAGCTCATCAACTCTCACCGTAACAGGCAATACTGTTGAAATTGATATTGGCACTGAGGATGGCAAGAAATCTCTTTACTCCATCTATTCACTCTTAGGTATCGGTGATACTTCAGGCTTATCCTCCTCCTTCAAGGGGACTGTTAATGGACTTAACATTAAGGATAGCTCTGTTAAAACCGACACCGATAGCGACGGCAATAAGACTGCTTCAATTGATGATGTCATCAATTCTGAAGCTGCAGCCAACACCGATGCTCTTGCAGATACTACCGTTACCGGTATAGAAAGTGTAGTTGAAAAGAGCATTAATGTAGGCTCTCTTGCTGCCAAGTCTGATGCAGATTTGTCTCAGATCACCTTAGGCTCTGCAACTGTAACCTTAAATAAGGCGGCTGTAAGAACCGTTGATGGCCAAAAGGTAAATGCCTTTGCTACAGCATCTGACGGATCGATTGCAGGTGTTGAGCTATCCAAAGCTGATTCTGAGCTTATCCTGAACAATGATGGTGCTATCGGTGCCATTACCACCACTGAGGATAAGCAGGGTAATCTTCGTTTGCAGCAGGGTACGATCGCAGTCCAGGGCGATGTAGGCTCCAAGGAGAAGTCCCTAGCTCAGGTTGTGGTTAAGAAGTCTACTGCCAATGTAGCAAATGTCTACACCGAGGCCTTAGATGTCGGTGCTGATTCTAATCTGGTAGCAACTGTTATTGCAATCGGTGATAAGGCCTCAAGTGTTGCAGGTCAGGTGAATGCTGACAGTCTGCAGTTATCCTCAGGAACCTCATTAAGCGTAGGTCTTGATGGTGATAACGGCGCCTCAGGTACCGTTGTTGCCAAGCGCATGCAGCTAAACGGCGGTAATATCTTTGTTGATCCTGAATATGGTCAGAAGGCATCTGCTGTAGTAGCTGACAGCTTTGGTGAGATCAACTCTGCTGATGACATCAATACCACTGTAGACGGTAGCGTGACTATTGCCAAGAATGCTGTTGTAGGTGTCGGCGTAGGACTTGAGGATCTGCGCTCTGTACTCTCCTCTTTAGGCTTAACCGATGCAACAGGATCCTTTAGCGAAAGCGATACAGCCAATGCTCTGTACTTAAACAAGGGCTTAACTGTTGCCTCAGGTAATAATGTAACCTTAGACAAGAATGCAACTGCCGCATCTACTGATGCAGATAAATTTGTCCTAGGTGCTAACTCTGCTTTGGTTATCTCATCAGATCTTGCATCTGCAATTGCAAACGATACCACTGCTGCTGTGACTCTGGTAAACGGCAAAAGCGGTGCTGTGACTGCTGCAGAGGGTAGCAAGGTTGTGATCGCAGGTGAGGTTACCGGTGCTGACGTGAACAACAAGAAGATCTTTGCTACCAACGTTAATGATGTAGAGGATCTTGTGAATAACGAAGGTGCTCAGGTAAGCTTTGCCAACAACAGCTACTATCAGTCTTCATTGAATGCTGATGGTTCCCTGTCAGTCAGCGCGCGTGCAGATCTTGCCTCATCCATGACCAAGGCTTCAGCTCCTGTGCGTAGTCTGATCACTGATGTGGTCAATACAGCAACTAATATTGAGGCCTCTGGTAAGGAAGGCGTCAGATTTGTCTATGACAGAGCTGATGCAAGCCTTGGTGGCAATGTTGAAACTGCCGCAAGATTAGCTGTTTTAGGTGGTGCCTATCAGGTTGCTCAGAAGGTCGCCTCTGCCTCACAGTCTGCAGCCTTGGGCCGCGCAGGCTTTGGTGTTGATACTCCAACTGCAGTTAAGGGGCAGCATGTCGATGTCTGGACTGATATTATCTACAGCCATTCAAGCAGTGATAATTTCAAGGCTCAAGGTATTGATTACGGTGCCAAGGTCAAGCTCTATGGTTTAGCTCTTGGTGCCGATCACCTCTTTGATAACGGCATTCGCTCAGGTGCCTATATCAACTTTGGTAAGGGGACTGCTGATGGCAAGGGTGCAGGTGCCGGCGTTGATAATGACTTCGATTTCTTCGGAGCAGGCCTTTACGCAGGTGGCAAGATCTGGAATGAGCTTAAGCTCTTTGCTGACTTAGGTGTATCTCAGATTAAGAATGATTTGGAGCGTGATGTAGCAGGTTACGGTACTCTTAAATCAAGTCCTGATATGACTGTGATGAGCCTGGGACTTACTGCTCAGTATGTCTTCAGCACTGACTTTGCTGAAATCGCTCCTTATGCAGGTGTACGTCTGTCTCGCTACGATCTTGACAGCTATGATGTGAAATCAAGTCAGGGCAAGATCGCCAAGTCTGATTTTGACGTACAGAACGTGGTGTCATTCCCTGTGGGCGTTACTCTCTCTAAGGAGTTTATCTCCGGTAGCTGGAAGTTTAATACCTTATTAGATGCTGGTGTTACCTTCAATACAGGTGATCTTGAGGCTGATGGTAATACCCGTTTCACTGGCGCAAGCAATGGTATGAAGCTTTCATCTGATGTTTTAGATGATGTTTCCTATCACGTTGGTGTTAACTTCGATGCAACTGTTGAGAATGCATCATTTGGCTTGGGAGTTAAATACTCAGGCTCTGATAACACTGATGACTATGCAGTTAATGCTCATGTCAGCTATGCCTTCTGATAGTTGAAAGGTCAGGATCCCGGCCTTGAAAGTCTAGATCCTGAATTTTGTTGATGAACCTGATGCTATTTTGTGGTGTTACGCCGCAAACGGCATCAGGTTCTTGTTTTGGTTAAGGCGTCAGGAGGTCCTTAGGTGAAATGAACAGACAGCAGGTGGCGTAATGAGTTTTTCATTTTGGAAGTTCAGGATAATCTATTAAATAGATTCCACATAAAGAAACATAAGCATGTAATCACACTCGAACATGTTATTGTAAAAGACTTATTTTATGTTCGATTCAGATTCTCTGTAGTAGATGCAGGTTTGCTCTGGATTATTTCTTATTAGCTTTTGGATCCTTTTTGGGTTTCCCTAGATTAATCCCCCACATAAAAACTCCAAAGAAAGCCAGCATTCCTGCCAAAAGAATATAAAAAGCAATATCGTTCAGATTCATTTTTGTATCCTTTTAAAAACTTCCATACAGCCATTATAAAGCACAAATACAGTACAAATCGCAAAAATGTTAATAACTAAGCCGATCAAAAGAAGTGAAATTTCGCCGTTGGTGGCTATTTTATCGTTAAGCAGTCTGCCGCACCAAAATGCTATTTGGGTTGCTAAAAGCGTGCAGGATAAAATAATTAGCTTTTCATAAAGAGACAACCACTTCTCTGCTGCACCTTTTTCATCTTTTTCTGTAGGTATTACATATGTTGTAACGATTGTATTAGGAAATATTTGATGTTTGAAACTACAACATTAAATAGCAAGAATGTTGCAGTTATTGCTTAATGAATGTGATCAAAAAGGGCACCAAATTAGACCATTTTTAGGATAGTGTGATCTAGATCTCAAAGCTCTAACTTATTGTTATATCAGATTAATATATCTATTTTGCACACTTTTGATACACAAAAATAGCTGTGATCTAAAAGTTTTCAAAGCTCATCATTTGCTTCGTTAATTGTTATAAAGAACACATTAGAACTATTAACGGAGATAACTATGGGCATAGGTCAGGAATTGTCCGTCGTAAACGTCACGAAGTATTACGGTACCTTCAAGGCGCTCGAGGACATTAAGCTCATTTGCAACCCAGGTGAATTCGTATCAATTCTGGGTTCCTCAGGATCAGGCAAGACAACCCTGCTTAAGGTCATCGCAGGCTTTGAGCGTTGCTCTGATGGCAAGATCCTTTTAAACGGTACTGATGTGGCAGCTGTGCCTTGCTTTAAACGCAACATCGGTATGCTTTTCCAAAATTACGCACTCTTCCCGCATCTTACTGTGGCAGAGAACATCGCATATCCTCTGAAGCTAAGAAAGCTTCCCAAGGCAGAGATAGCAGAGCGTGTAAAGACCATGATCGCCATGATCAAGCTCTCAGGCCTTGAGGATCGCTTGCCCCGTCAGTTATCAGGCGGTCAGCAGCAGCGTGTGGCCTTAGCTCGTGCAATCGTCTATAACCCTCCACTTCTGCTTTTGGATGAGCCTCTTGGGGCATTGGATAAGAACCTGCGTCATGACATGCAGTTTGAAATCAAGCGCATTACTCATGAGCTGGGTATGACAACCATTTCTGTTACCCACGATCAGGAAGAAGCCTTCTCAATGTCTGACAAGATCTGCATCATCGCAGGCGGTCGAGTACAGCAGTTTGACACTCCTGAGCACATCTATGAAAAGCCTGCAAACCGCTTTGTGGCTGAGTTCATGGGTACTACCAACATTATTCCTATGAACGGTGCCAGATATGAGATGGCAGGAGATGTCTGCAAGGTTTCTGGTACCTCCGAGCTTACAGCAGGTCAGTGTGAGCTGTTAATTGATGCCAGGACTGCCAGGGCTTCTGAAGCGGCTCCTTTCTTTGCCTTGCGTCCTGAGGCCATTCATCTCTTAACTGCAGGTGCACAGAGCCGTGGCAACGTGTTTGAGGCTGAGATCACTGAGAACATCTATTTAGGTCAGTACGTAAAGTGCAAGGCCGAGGTCGGCAAGCTTACGCTGAACATTACTCTGGATGTTCGTGAATTCCGCGGATTAGGTGATGAACGTAAGGTGAAATTTACCTTCGCACCTCAGGATACCGCAATCCTCTACGACTGATTTTTAACTGTTTTCAAGATTTATTTTTTCGGGAGATATCATCATGCGCAAATCATCAATGACCTTGCTTGCTTCCTCTTTAATCGCAGCTGCCTTTATGCTTTCAGGCTGTGGTGAAAAAGAGCAGCCTCAAGCTCAGGCCTCTGCAGCTCCCGCTGCAACTGAAGCTGCTGCTCCTAAGGATGCCGGCTCCTTAGTTTTCGTTGATTGGGGCGGAACCAATACTGATGCCCGTATTGCCAAGAACATTAAGCCTTTTGAGGAAAAGACCGGTATCAAGGTTACCGTGGTTACTCCTTCAGACTATGCAAAATTAATTGCCATGGTTGAGAACGGCACTACCGAATGGGACGTTATGAACTGTGATGCCTACTGGGGTGTTTATGCAGGTGAAAAAGGCTATTTGGAGCCGATTGATTATCAGGTGGTAACTGAGAAGCTTGATAAGGCTGTGGAGCTTAAGCACGTAGTCGGTGCTGAGGTTTATGACTCCGTTATCTCATACAACTCAGATAAGTTTAAGGATGGTGCTGCTCCTAAGAACTGGGCTGAGTTCTTTGACAGAGAGAAGTTCCCGGGCAAGCGTGCTATGTGGCAGTACCCTGTAACTGTTTTGGAGGCCGCTTTGCTTGCTGACGGTGTTCCTATGGATAAGCTCTATCCACTCGATCTTGATCGTGCCTTTGCCAAGCTTGACACCATCAAGGATCTCATCGTCTGGTGGACCAAGGGTGCTCAGCCATCCCAGATGCTGGCAACCGGTGAGGCAGATATTGCCCTTGCTTGGTCCGGCCGTATTCTGACTGCTCAGGATGAGGGCTCTCCTGTTGCCTTGGATTACAACGGGGGCATGCGTATTGCTGCAGGCTGGGTAGTTCCTAAGAATGCTCCTAACAAGGATAATGCCATGAAGTTCATTAACTTCATCTCCTCTGCAGAGCAGCAGGCAGCCTTCTCCTCCCAGATCCCTTACGGCTCTACCAATCCTGATGCCGTCAAGCTTCTGTCCAAAGAGCAGATCGAGCGTATCGGTCAGACTGAAGAGCAGGTTAAGCACGAGTTCTATATCGACAACACCTATTGGGCAGAGAACCTGAACGATGTTGTTGAGAAGTTCAATGCCTGGCTGCTTAAGAAATAATCACCTCTAAATCTAAATATATATATAACAAATGCGGGGCAGCAGGCCCCGCAGTCAGAAGGTGCTTTCATGGAACAGAATAACGCTTTTAAATACAGCGCCTGGAACGGAGCCAAATGGCTGCTCCTTGCAATACCGCTGTTATATGTGGTGCTCACAATGGGATATCCCCTGATTGATATCATCATCAAGAGCTTCACCTCCAAGGACGGTTTTACCCTTTCCTTCTATATCCGCGCCTTAACTGAGCCGCTGTATCTTACCGTGCTCTACAGCACTGTGAAGATCGCTTTTATCGTCACTATAGTGTGTCTGGTGCTTGCATATCCTATGGCATACCTCAGTGTTAACGCCAAGAGTGCCAGGGTGCGTACCTTAATTACCGCAGGTGTTCTGATCCCTTACTGGGTATCAATGCTGGTGCGTATTTTTGCCTGGCAGATCATCTTGCAAAATAACGGTATCGTAAATCAGTTCCTGATGTTTGTAGGTATTACCACCGAGCCTGCAAAGCTTCTCTATACTGATCTTGCTGTGACCATTTCCCTGGTACATATTCTGTTGCCTTTTATGTTCCTGTCACTGCAGAACTCCATGCTGCAGATAGATAAGAATCTTTTGCTGGCATCAGCAATTATGGGCGGTACCAGGCTATATGGCTTCCTGCATGTATTCCTGCCCTTATCAAAGGCCGGTATGCTCTCAGGCTCCATCATGGTCTTCGTGCTGTCACTGGGCTTCTATATTGCACCTGCCCTGTTAGGCGGTCCTGACAATATGATGCTCTCTAACCTGATTGAAATTTCCATGAATAACTTCAACTGGGGTCTGGCATCAGCACTGTCTGTTGAACTGCTGCTCATTGTGTACATAATCATTGCCGCCGCCTTCCGCTTTACCGGCAACATCTTTGTTAAGGATATGTAAGGAGTAAGTTCATGCTGTATTTCATCGTCTTCTTACTGCTTGTCATCATCATCGCCCCGGCATTGGTGATCATTCCGCAGTCTTTTACTTCGCTAAACTACTTTATCTACCCGATTAAGTCCTTCTCACTTAAGTGGTATGACAAGTTTTTCCAGAACTCTGAGTGGATCACTTCCTTAGAGCGCTCTTTAGTAATTGCAATCTGTGTGGCCATCTTTGCAACCGTCATCGGTACTCTGGCTGCTCTTGCGGTAAACAAGCTCCACTTTAAGGGCAAGAGCCTGTTTATGAACCTGATGTTAACTCCGATGATTGTGCCTGTGGTTATCACCGGTGTGGCTCTTTATGCATCCTTTGCCAAGGTTGGCTTAAACAACACCATCCCGGGGCTTATCATGGCCCACAGCCTGCTTGGAATTCCCATGGTGTTTTTAACCATGTCATCAGCTCTGGCACGCTTTGATACCAATCTGGAGCTTGCTGCCATGTCCATGGGTTCAACTCCAATCGGTGCCTTTTTCAAGGTGACATTGCCTTCTGTAAGAGCATCTGTGGTTACCTCTGCCTTGCTGTCATTTGTGACCTCCCTTGATGAGGTTGTGGTCACCATCTTCGTCTCCGGTGCCAACACCAAGACTCTGCCTATGGTTATGTGGGAGAACCTGCGTGCAACCATCGATCCTACGATCGCCGTGGCTGCAACCTTCCTCATCATCCTGACTTTAGGTATGTACGTCATAAAAGAGATTGTTGAATCAAGAACTAAGGATTAAAAATGACTGCTGTAATTTATAAAAACGCTAATTTAAAGGGCAAGGAAATTACCTCGATACTGATTGAGGATGGAAAATTCAAAGCCTTTGGTGACTTTGATGAGTTATCAAAGAAAAATCCTGATGCCAGGGTTGATGATTTAAAGGGCAGGGTGACCATCTCCCCCTTTGCTGATGCTCATATTCATCTTGATTATGTATATACCGCATCCCTGCCTTCAAAGGCTACCGACTCTGGTACTCTTTTTGAGGCCATCGATAACTGGTCCGGGGCTAAGGATAAACTGACCTCAGATGAGATCACCTCCCGTGCCTTAATTGCCGTAAAGCAGCAGATTAGCCACGGTGTGCAGTATGTGAGAACTCACGTGGATGTCACCGATCCCAAGCTTACAGCCTTAAAGGCCATGCTCTCCCTAAAAGAGCAGGTTAGGGACTACATGCAGATCCAGATTGTAGCTTTCCCGCAGGAGGGCTTTTATGCCTACAAGGGTGGTGCCGAGCTTGTTGAAGAGGCCCTCAGGATGGGGGCTGATGTAGTAGGTGGTATTCCGCATTTTGAGTTCACCCGTGAAGACGGGGTGAAGTCTGTACAAAAGGGCTTTGAGCTTGCTATGAAGTATGACAGGCTCTTAGATTTCCACTGTGATGAGACTGATGATGATCAGTCACGCTTTGTTGAATCCATTGCCGCTCTGACCTATTTTAACGGTTTGAATGGCCGTACCGCCGCATCTCATACCTGTGCCATGGGCTCCTATAACAATGCCTATGCCTTTAAGATGATGAGCAAGTTTAAAAAGGCCAGATTGAACTTTATCGTATGCCCGACAGAGAACTGCTATCTGCAGGGGCGTTATGATTCATATCCCCGCCGCCGCGGTATTTCCCGTGTAGATGAGCTTACTGAAAACGGACTTAATGTTTCCTTTGCCCAGGATTCAATTTCTGATCCATGGTATCCATTAGGTAACGGCAATCTGATGCATCAGCTGGATTTCGGTTTGCATTTGTCCCACATGATGAGCATTCCGCAGATCCAGGATTCCTTAAAGTTTGTAACTGACAATGGCGCCAGAACCATGTGCATTGAGGATTACGGCTTTAAGGTAGGCAACAGCGCTGACTTTGTAGTGCTCAATGATGACAATGTCATCGATGCCGTACGCAACAGCTCTGAGACTGTACTCAGTGTAAGACACGGTGTTGAGATCATGCGCAAAGAACCTTCTGTTGTTTTAACCAAATACGATTTCTAGGATATATATATGTTGATGCATACAATGACCAGAGCCGAGTTTGAAAAGTGCTCTGATAATGTTTTGATTATTCCGGTAGGTTCAACTGAGCAGCACGCACCTCACCTTCCCTTAGGTGTAGATTCCTATATTGCCGAGGGTATTTCAAATATTCTCTCAGAGCGCACCGGATCAGTAGTTGCTCCGACTCTTACCTATGGCTACAAGTCAAAGCCTTTATCTGGCGGCGGTCCGTTATTTAAGGGCACCATCGATTTAAACGGTAAGACCTTGATCGATCTTGTCTTTGATATCCTCTGCGAGTTTGCAGCTGACGGCTTCAACAAAGTTTTTTTAAACAATGCTCACTTTGAAAATCAGGCCTTTATTGAAGAGGCCATGGATCTTGCAACCAAGGCATGTCCCGGGCTTAAGGTAGTGCAGTCAAACTGGTGGGATGTATTGGATCAGAAGACCGTTGATGAGGTCTTTTCAGATGTGCCGTTCCCCGGATGGGCCTTTGAGCATGCTGCCATCACTGAGACCTCACTTATGATGTATCTAAAGCCGGAGCTTGTACGTGAGGCTCTTATTCCAACTGATGTAAAGGCTGAGGCTCTGCCTTATTCTGTATATCCTGCATATAAGGGTATGGTGCCTGAGAGCGGTGCCCTGGCACCTGCTACAGGCTCTACTGCAGCTAAGGGCAAGCTCATCGTGGATAAGGCCATTGAAGGCTTTATCAGGATCTTCAAAGATCAGTTCGGTTATAAGGAGTGATCATGGATAACTATGTAATTACTGTTTCAAGACAGTTCGGCTCCTTAGGCCGTGATATTGCCAAGAAGCTTGCTCACAAGCTCAATATTGAATATTACGATCGTGACTTAATTGAGAAGGCTGCATCTATCTTAAATCTTGATATGAAGGCGGCATCTCCCTTAGATGAGAGTATTTCACTGCCTTTTGCCAAGGCCTTGTTCCCCTTGGGCATCGGTACCGGCTCTACTCACCGCAAGCTCTTTAAGGTACAGGAGTCATTGATCCGCGAGTGTGTACAAAAGAGCAATTGCGTCATAGTCGGACGCTGTGCTGATTACATTCTGCGCGACTATCCCCGCCGCTTTAACGTGATGATCTATGCACCGCTTGAGGAGCGTATCAAGAATTCAATCAATACTCTGCGTATTCCTGAATATGAGGTGAATGACTATGTAAAGGAGATCGATAAGGCCCGTGATTCTTATCATAAGTTCTTTACTGAAGAGAAGCTTGATACTCTCAAATATCGCGATCTCTTAATTGATTCATCAACTATGAGTCAGGATGAGGTGGTCGATCTCATCATTACTGCAGCTAAGGCTAAGCTTAAGTTTTAGCCTTTAACAAGGATTTCTGTTCCTGACGTCTGGCGTCTTAAATGAAAGTAGGCTCAGTTTATACCATGTATATATATTGAACCTGCCTTTAGGAAGGCGCCAGTTTTTTGTCTTGCTTTAGGCATGCGTAGTTTTAAAAGATGCACCGCTGCCAGAATTTCAGGTCAATAGATTTTACATTCTGACGCACCAGGCTTTCTTTTTTGCAAAAGGCAAGTCCGTAGCAGAGCACGCGCTTTACATCACTGTTTTCCAAAGACAAAGCCTGCACATATTTTTTATACTAAATTTGCCTTAAGCCATTTTGAGTTGCCTTGAGCCTGTCCTCACTGTACTTCCCAGGTGTCGTCTTTAATTACAGTCTTTATATAGGAAGTCTTATCAACATAATAAAAGTTATTTTCAACTGTTTGCTGAAATCTGATTTACCTGCAGAAAGTACTTTCAATGACATTAGAACCTGTCGATTCATACACTTACTCCTGTCAGAGTCCTATCCCGTTTGCCTGAGCGTTCTGCTTGATTTTAGGTATAACCTGCAACATGAGCTCCTGCAGCACAGTTTGGTTGCTGTTAAACAGCGACCAAACTGCAGCTGGCTCGTACTCTCCCTGCAGGATCTGCTGAGATTCATCAATAAAGCCGTTTTTCTCTACATATTTGATGATATAAATGTTGACGCTCACAAAATGATCCCTGTTGATGTCATTACAACCGATCCGTACAGC
>CAVFIO010000042.1:6898-16100 GCA_963622535.1 Akkermansia muciniphila | reverse complement strand
CTCTTGATGGAGTTAACTGCTCATATATCTTTGAGCTTAAATATCTGCCGGTAAGTAAAGGCAGTGATGAGGCAGTAAAAGAAAAGCTTGACGAGGCTAATGCTCAGCTCGATAGATACTGTCAGGGTGACAACATTACCTCACTTCCAAATCTTAAGCGTGTAGCCTGTGTCTTTGTCGGAACAGACATTGCCAGATTGGAAGTTTGCTAAACTAAGCATGTTGATCGATCCTGCCAGATAATCTCTGAGGGCAACATATGGGATCTTGTAGAGGATCCGTATGATGTTGAGCGTTGACATAGTGCCTCTGTGTCATAACATTTTTATTCAAGAGATCTGCTGCAAAGTGTTAGGCTGTCAACCAATCAAAAGCAGACCGGCAGCTTTTAACATGACAGCCAAAATTGCTTTCAGATGCATCAGATAAGCTTGTTCGGCAGTGCCCCCATGACTTCATGTGCCTGATAAAGTTCTTCCAGGAATTTTATCTCATCGCAGTCAAGCTTGAGATCTACGGCCTTGCACGCGTCTTCAAAGTGAGTCTCTGATGTTGCGCCGACAATGGGCGAGGCTACGCTATCCTTGCTGTAAAGCCATGCCAGCGCTATCTGTGCCATGGAGACATTATGCTTTGATGCGATCTCATTTACACGTTCGATGATAGGAAGATCTTTGTCCCTGGCCTTGTCATATTTCTGCTTAGAGGTTTTATCTGTTTTATAACGTAAAGAATCACTCTCCCATGACAGACGGCTCAAGTGTCCACCGGCCAGGGGACTGTATGGTGTAAGGCTTACTCCAAATTGCTTGCACACCGGAATCAGCTCACGTTCATCCTCACGGTAGATGAGGTTGTAGTGATTCTGCATTGAAGAAAATAGGGTAAGGTTATTCTGTTCAGCGATGTGCTGCATGTTCAGAAACTGGTAGCCGTACATGGCAGAGGCTCCCAGTGCTCGTACTTTGCCTTCCTTTACACATTCATTAAGCGCTGTCATGGTCTCTAAGATGGGTGTACTGTAATCAAAGCGGTGAATGATGTAGAGATCGACGTAATCCGTACCCAGGCGTTTTAACGAGCCTTCAATTTCACGTTTGATCGCCTTATGGGAGAGGTGGCCTTCGTTAAAATAAACCTTGGTTGCAATTACTACTTTTTCGCGGGAGGTTAGCTTTTTTAAAGCTTTTCCCAGATATTCCTCAGAGGATCCAAAGGAATAGATGTTGGCGGTGTCAAAGAAGTTTACTCCCAGATCTAAGGCCTTAGCCACCATACTCTCAGTGCGAGCTTCATCTAGTGTCCACTCGTGAAAATCCTTGGATGCCTTGCCGTAGCTCATGCAGCCAGCACAAATTCTGGAGATCTTAATGTCTGTTTTTCCCAATGTTGTGTATTGCATATTATTCTTTGCTCTAATTTCAAATTTCGACTTTATCGGCTTGATTATGTCGATTTTTCTGTCAAAAAGAAGCTGATTATCGTTATAACGCTCTAACACTAACAGATGGCTACAGATCTATATCTGAAGCCACCTAAGCTAGCATTTGCGCTGTAAGTTTCCTTTAACTGTCATTCAAAATTGAAATCCTGATATTTAGGCGTAATGCTTAACATTAGAGCTCAGCTGTCGTCATGACAAATCTGAGTAAAAAAAGCTGATTGAGGAATGTCTGCTAACTGATGCTGTTGTGATAAAGGACAGCAGTAAAACTTCAGCTCTAATGCCTGAAAGTATTAAAACACGAGCAGGCACCAGACTGTTTATCAAAAAATGGCAGTTTTTTGTCAAATTCCGCCTTTTTACTTTAAGCGGCAGTTAAATTGTTAAACCGCATATAAATCAAATTTAAACGCTAATATTAAGTACCATATTAAAAAAAAAATAAAAAAATGCTTGCATATAGAAAAATAATAGCTATAATGGCTCTCGTTGAATGACGTTGCCCAGGTGGTGGAATTGGTAGACACGCTACTTTGAGGGGGTAGTTCTTAACGGAGTAAGAGTTCAAGTCTCTTTCTGGGCACCATTCAAAAAGAATGAAGAAAGATACCGCAGGAGCAAAAATCCGGCGGTTTTTTTTTGACCTCTGCGCGATGAAAGTCTAAAATTCTATCCCCAGATAAAATTTCACAAACCAGTTTTTAATCCCGCCTGTAAAGATGCGGTAGGATAATCAGAAAATCATGTCAGATCCTAAAATTGCAGGTGAAATCGGTAAGCGCCGTACTTTCGCCATCATCTCCCACCCAGATGCCGGTAAAACAACTATTACTGAAAAGGTTTTATTATTCGGGTCTGTTATTCAGCGTGCAGGTGAGGTTAAGGCTCGCGGAAGCACCGGAACCTTTGCCAAGTCTGACTGGATGGATATGGAGAAGGAACGTGGTATTTCTGTTTCTACCTCGGTAATGCAGTTTCCTTATAACGGCTGTGTCATCAATCTGCTGGATACCCCGGGCCACGAGGACTTCTCTGAGGATACCTACCGTGTGTTAACTGCAGTCGATTCCTGTCTGATGGTGATCGATGCAGCCAAAGGTGTTGAGGATCGTACGCGTAAACTCATGGAAGTTACCCGTCTGCGTACAACTCCTATTATTACTTTCATGAATAAGCTTGACCGTGAAACACGTGATCCTCTGGATCTTCTAGATGAGGTTGAGGCCGAGCTTAACATTATGTGCTCACCTATAACCTGGCCTGTAGGCTCTGGTAAGGAGTTTAAGGGCGTATATCATCTGTTACGTGATGAGATGTATCTTTATCATTCAGGTGAGGGCTTCCGTATTCAGGAGCGTCAGGTGGTAAAGGGGCTTGATAATCCTGAGCTGGATGCTGCAGTTGGCGAGGATCTTGCCGCAAAGCTTCGTGAGGATATCGAGCTTTTAAAAGGAGGCTCTAACGAGTTTGATGCTGATGCCTACCTTGCAGGTGACATGACACCGGTCTTCTTTGGTACTGCATTGGGTAACTTCGGCGTTGATCATATGCTAGATGGTCTTACCGATTGGGCTCCGGCACCTCTTAACAGACAATCCGATACCCGTCTTGTGAAGGCTGATGAACCTAAACTTACCGGCTTTATCTTTAAAATTCAGGCCAATATGGATCCACGCCATCATGATCGTATTGCCTTTATGCGTATCGTTTCAGGTGCCTACCGCAAGGGCATGAAGCTGCATAATGTCCGTCTCAATCGTGACAGTGCCATTTCTGATGCTGTGACCTTCATGGCAGGTGAGCGTGCTCAGGCAGAGTTTGATGTAGCAGGCGATATCATCGGCTTGCATAATCATGGTACTATGCGTATAGGTGATACCTTTACCGAAGGTGAGGATTTGCATTTCTCCGGTATTCCAAACTTTGCTCCGGAGCTTTTTAAACGCATTCATCTGCGCGATCCCCTGAAGCAGAAGCAGCTGTTAAAGGGCCTGCTGCAGCTCTCAGAGGAGGGTGCGGTACAGGTATTCAGACCGCTCATTAACAATGATCTGATTGTGGGTGCGGTCGGTATGCTGCAGTTTGATGTAGTGGTATCCCGCTTAAAGCATGAATACAACGTTGATGCCTTATATGAGGAAGTTCCGGTGTCTACTGCCCGCTGGGTTACCGGTGATGACAAGGATCTCAAGGAATTGCAGGACAGAGTTCCGCAGAACCTTGCCCTGGACGGTGGTGACAGCCTTACTTATCTTGCATCATCCGGTGTAAATCTGCATCTGGCGATGGAACGTTATCCAAAGGTGAAATTCAGCTCAACCCGCGAGCATTAAGATGCTGACAGATTGCCATGTTCATGTAAGCCTTTATCCGGGACCTACGGAGGTTTGCGATGCAGCCGCCTTATACGAGACTGCATTAGTTGGCGTGGCATGTTCGCTTGAAGACAGCATACGTAACCTGGAATTTGCCAAGGCTGAAGGCTATCATCCCATGATAGGAATTCATCCCTGGTATGCTAAAAGCCGTGATTTTCCTGATATGGAATTTGAGCGGCTTTTAAGTATCCACAAGGTTGAGGGCTTTGGTGAGTGTGGTCTGGATGCAGTGGATTACCAGATCCCTCTTGGCGATCAGGTTCATCTTCTGGCAGCAGAGCTGTCTTTTGCCTCTTTTCACCATCTTCCGGTAAGTCTTCATGTAAGAAAGGCGCATGACGAGCTCATCAGGCTTTTGCGTTTTTATAAATCACGCGGTCTTACCGGCGCTATTCATAATTTTACCTTTTCAAAAGAGCTGGCTCGCGATTATTTGGACTGCAATATGTTTTTAAGTGTCGGGGCTCATCTGCTAAAAAGGCCTCGCCGTCTTATAGAATCCATGCAATATGCAGGTCCCAACCGTATATTGCTTGAAAGTGATTTTGACCATCAGCAAAGTGGTCCTTATGACGGTGCCTTAATATCCAAACTTGCAAGAGTTTATGCGCAGGTATTCAAGCTTTCCTATGAGCAGGCCTGTTTGACTCTTGAAAGCAATGTTAATACCTATTTGAACGGAATTTTTTAATTATGGGCTATATTTTTGCCGCATCACCTAGTGAAAAATTTGATAGAGATTCAATTAAGCTCGTTTTAAGAGAGCGTTATGGAATAAAACTGGAGCTTATAAAAGAGGGTACCATGGGCTCCTGCACCGCATTCTTAGGAGAATGCGTAGATCAAACTCAGGATATCGCCCGTAAAGTTCATGATGATGCTGCCAAAGCTAATTTAGGCTTTGATCTTATGTATTTGCCTGCAGATGGTGTTCCTTTTCTGAAAAAGCCGGGTGTACTGGTTCTGGATATGGATATGACCTCGGTGCAGATAGAGGGCATTGATGAAATTGCGCGTCATCTTGGCGTTTACAACGCTGTAGCTGAAATCACAGCCAAAGCTATGGCAGGTGAATTTGATTTTGCTACCTCTCTGAAAAAAAGAGTTTCCTTCCTGCATGGCGGTGATGTTGCTGTCCTCAAGGAAATTAAAAAATCGATGCCTGAAACTGACGGTCTTAATGTGCTGATGCAGGTTACTGCTGATGCAGGCTGGAAAAGAGGTATCTGCTCTGGCGGTTTTGTAGAATTAATCAGTGCATTGAATGATAAGTATAAGCTTGACATGGTTAAGGCTAATTCCCTGGAGGTTATAGATAATAAATTAACAGGGCAGGTCAAGGAGCCTATAGTTGATGCCGAGGCCAAACGTGAGGGAGTGCTCTCCTTGATGAATGATAATAAGATTTCAAAGGAACAGTGCATAGTGTTAGGTGATGGCGCAAACGATCTTCTGATGATTGAAGAGGCCGGTTTAGGTATTGCTTATCATGCAAAGCCCTTAGTACGTGAAAAGGCTCCTTATTCCTTAAATTTCAGCTCCCTGGTAGCAGTTCCCCTGCTGCTTAAGTTATACGCCTAAATATTTTTCAGGTAGTGAGCATGGCTAAAGTTAAATCAACCTTCGTCTGTTCCAATTGCGGGACACGCTATCCACGCTGGCAGGGCCAATGCCGTGAGTGTGGTTCATGGAACACTATCTCCGAGACTGTTTTAACTGAAAGCACTGCTCCATCTGCAGGAGCAAGAGCTGCAGGTCAGGCATTAAAGCTCTCAGGCTTTGCCGGGCAGACAGGTACAGGTGTTCTGTCCTTAAATGAAGTATCACTTGAGAGCAGACCCCGTCTACCCACAGGCTATGCTGAATTTGACAGGGTTTTAGGCGGCGGCATCGTTCAGGGATCAGTAGTCCTTATAGGCGGTAATCCCGGTGCTGGTAAATCAACACTGCTTTTGCAGACGGTGTGTCTTCTATCCTCACGTCACCGTGTGCTCTATGCAACAGGTGAGGAATCATTGCAGCAGGTTGCGCTTCGTGCCCAGAGATTAGGACTTCCGGTTGCAAATGTACGTATTGCAGCTGAAACCTCGGTTGAAAACATCTGTGCCTTGGCTGTATCAGAGCGACCTGAGGTGCTGGTTGTTGATTCAATTCAGGTCACCCATGTTCAGGGGATAGAATCAGCTCCTGGATCGGTATCACAGGTGCGTGAGGGCGCGGCAGCACTTACCCAGTTTGCCAAGAAAACCGGTATTGCAGTCTTCATCGTAGGACATGTGACCAAGGATGGTACTCTGGCAGGACCTAAGATCCTGGAGCATTGTGTAGACTGCTCTGTTATTCTCGAGGTAGGCTCTGATCAGCGCTTCAGAACCCTGCGCTGTCATAAAAACCGTTTCGGCGCCGTCAATGAAATAGGCGTCTTTGCTATGACTGATAAGGGAATGCGCGAGGTAAAAAATCCGTCAGCTATCTTCTTAAACCGTCAGCAGGAGGTAGCGGCAGGCTCTCTTGCTATGGTTATCTGGGAAGGGACGCGTCCTTTGTTAGTTGAGCTTCAGGCCCTCGTCGATGAGACTCAGTACGGTAATCCAAGACGTCTGTCGTTAGGTACCGATCAAAACCGTCTGGCTATGCTTTTATCCGTGCTGCATCGTCATGCAGGCGTTGAGCTTGGAGATCAGGACGTGTTCGTCAACGTTGTAGGCGGTGTAAAGGTTGAGGAAACATCATCTGATGTACCTCTGGTAATGGCTCTTTTATCATCATTGCGCTCGCGGGCCATTGATCGCCGTACTATTGCTTTTGGCGAGATAGGTCTGACAGGTGAAGTACGTCCCGTACCATCTGGACAGGAGCGCTTAAATGAGGCGGTGAAGCAAGGCTTTGTGCGTGCAATAGTGCCTGCTGATAATGCACCTGTAAGAGCAATTCCAGGTCTTGAGGTGATCAGGGTACAGAGAGTCTCTGATCTGCTGCCGTTAGTATAGGCTGTGCACAGCTGCTTTTTGTGCTGTATTCTTGTTCAAGCGTGGCCTACTTTCCTGCTGCAGGAGTTTCAACTGCCGCGTGTACCAGTCTTAAACCAATGATCAGACGATCCTCATTGCGGAAACGCGATTGCAGACAGCGTTTGATTTCAACCAGATTTACCGCTAGCTCCTTCATGGCAATCTCATCAGGATCCTGAGCATAGATATCGTTAAAGCGCATGAGATAGTCTGAGGTGTTTTCTATTGCAGGCATGGCTCTGGATGCAATAGAGAGGGAACGGCCTGAGGCATTTTCAACTAGTTCCAGAATTTTGGGATAGAGATCGAAGTGACCGTGGGAAACATAATCAATTAAGGTATCGCAGAAGTTTGAGAGGGTTGCCTCACTGATATCTCCCTCTGCAAGCTCTGCATAAAGCTTCATCAGCTTTTGACGGGCCTCAATCATTTCGTTGATCCATGCGTACCGGGGATCAACCTTTTGTGTTGCACTGTTAAAGCCGCGTAATCCTGCCTGTGGTGCCATATGACCTCCGCAAAAGTCTTTTTATTGACAATATCACGCATGATGAACTTTTGAAATTACATGCGTGATTTTTGCGACGCAGTTAGCGTTTTGCCAGCAGCTTCTGGTTATAGAGATCGCGTTTGTAGGTCTGAATATTGGCAGCAAAGCGCTTACGCTCGTTGCTGTTGCTGTTATCCACAATACCGTTTAGCTTGACGCGCAGAGCATTTACCGGACGGCCATTGATGCGCAGCTCATAGTGCAGATGAGGACCTGTTGACAGACCGGTATTACCAGAGCGGGCAATAACCGTTCCCATCTTAACGTTCTGGCCTACTTTTACGTTTATTTTAGAGAGGTGCATGTACACCGTGGAATAAGCACCACGATGACGGATCACGACATAATAGCCGGTAGAGCGGTTAAATGCAGCTGTGGTCACCACACCATCGGAAGGACTCAGTACAGGGGTTCCCACCGGCATGCCAAAGTCAATTCCGTTGTGAGGACGGGTCACACCTGTTACCGGATGGCGGCGGGCTGGATTGAAGGGAGATGTAACCTTAGCCTGTACATTGAACGGGAAGCGACGGAAGGAGGCTGTGGATTTTGAATTGATACCACGTTCATCGTAATACTTACCGTCTTTCGGATTTAAGAAGGCTGAAACCTTGCGTCCCTGCAGTGAAAATTCAACTGCGGAAATCTTGCCCTTGCCTTTGGAATCGGTGAAAAGTACGCGCATGGTATCGCCTGCACGTATATTGCGGGAAAACTGAATACGTCCCTTAAAGAGATTCAGGATCTTATTGATCTCAGCATAGCTGACACCGGCATTATTGGCTGCAGTGGAGAAGGTCTCACCCTTGCCGATGGTTACAATTACCAGACGTCCGCGGCTGTCATGAGCTGAAACCTTCTTTTGCGGCTTTTGTTCAGCAAGTTGTTTCGCGTCAGCTGTGCTGTCCTTCTTAGTCTCAGCAACAACCTTTTGCTTATCCTTGGTATCAGCCTTGCTGTCGGTCTTTTTATCCTGAGGCTTTATGGTCACTATGACCTCATCGCCATCTTGCAGATGACTGCCTAGCTTTTCAACTACGTATGCAAAGCTGTTTTTATTGGGATCATCACGGTAAAAACGGATCTGCTGTTTTTTATCATCCAGGGGTTTGACGAAGGCCATCAGCCGGCTTTTATCATCTAAGAGGAAGGACAGATGATCGCCAAGACTTAGAGAGTTAACCTCAGAGGCAACTTTTTTGTTATCAAGTATTGCCATGGTCACTGAAGCAGGGATGTTTAAATCGGAGAATATTGATGAGATGGAATCTCCCTTTTGTACATCCTCTTCAAACCATTTAAGCTCGGTCTCATTGGCTGCATCCTTATCCTCGTCATCCTTGGATGCCAGAGTCTTTACCTTTTCATCAAGATCGTCATCGGAGTCAGCAAGAGCACTGTCAGGGAGCATATCGTCGTAGTTATCGGTTGCTGCATTTGGATCAATCTGTACCGTTACCTGGTTCTGATTGTCATATACCGCATTTTTATGGTTCTGTGCAAAATATGAGCTTAACGGTACTGAATCTGCAAAGTAATCGAGAGAATCAAGCTCGCTGTCATCAAGGCTCTTGTGATGATAAGGGGAGGAGCTGTGTGCAGCAGTATCTGCATCGGAAGACAGTTTGGGAATATTAGTACCGCCCGGATTGAATACAGCAAGTACGGTTGCCGATAACATAGTCACGGCACAGGCAAGCAGATGTTTTTTGGGAAGTGGGTGACGCCATTTACCGCCGCCCTGAACTTCATAAGATATAAAATCTTCAGATGTCTTCATGCGCAAAAAGCCAGAGCTCTTTTCAGAACTCTATACGAC
>CAVFIO010000042.1:0-6794 GCA_963622535.1 Akkermansia muciniphila | reverse complement strand
AAAAAAAGACAGCTGATAAATTAGAGGTTGTACAAAGTATTTTTTATATTTATAAATTATCATTATGGCACGGAAAGTTATGCGTGCAAGCATATAGCGAAAAAAAAAAAAAAAAAGAGTTTTTTATGATTTCAGATAATCTCCCTCAAAATCCCGTGCTCCCGCTTATCACCTCTTTTTCACCTAAAGAGCGGGCCTTGTTTGTTCTGGCTATGGCTTATCATCAAAGCCCGAATTTTATGCTGTGGTGTTTAATTGATGAAAAGCGTGTTGATAATCTGGAAACTTTTGAGAAGTGTTTAAATTATCTTGAGACCATGTTACAAGGCGGCGGATCTGAGAAGGGAATACGCTCAAGAAGACAGGAAATTACCAGGCTTATGGATGAGTGCTACGCAGATGACTGCATAGGAGGTGCTCTTGCCGGAGACTGCATCAGTGCACTTGATATTGCTTATGAATGTGCCTTAGAGGAAGACGACAACGGCCCCGCTGAGGTTTCGATGATGAGTCTTGCAGGCTCTGTATCGCGTTTTGATGAAGAACTTGATGATAAGCAGCCTGATGATGATGATGCCTCAGAAATATTTGCCGCAGAAATAGATTTTCAAAAGCAGGTCGCAAATTTCGTAAAAAAAGCTAACGTTCAATCATCAAAAAAGCTTAAATCACAGCTTGTAAATGAAATGCTTGCCATGGTTGAGGAGCACGGGATCAGCAATATTGGTCTTGACTTCAATTTAATTGATGATGAATCCTTGTCTGAACACGATGGTAGCGATATTCCGTTTTAGAAACATTAAACAATGTCAGAAAAATTGAATTTCAGGATTAAGTTATGGCTCTCAATACCAGATTAAAACCTCTTACCGATACTATTCATAAGCTTGCAACCAATGTATTCCGCTTAGATGACCGTCAGAAACTGATTTTCTTTGCGCTGCTTTCAATGCGTGGTTTTCATTATCTCAAGATGGATCTTGAATTGAATGACGATCAGGAAATAACTGAATTTATGAAAGGCCCTTTTGATAATGTCTGGTCAATAGTTGAAAGTGCGATCGAGGGGATATCCGGTTTTGACGAAGATGCATTGGA
Source organism: Akkermansia muciniphila (assembly GCA_963622535.1). Lineage (GTDB taxonomy): Bacteria > Pseudomonadota > Gammaproteobacteria > Enterobacterales > Succinivibrionaceae > Succinivibrio. Next base: position 5,696 of record CAVFIO010000042.1, on the reverse strand, counting down.
TGAAGCCGGCGATGCTGTGATGAGCTTTCTTGATTCTAAACTAAGTGATATCGGACCTGCGGCATCTGTGGCACCTATGGCGATGATGCTATGTATCGCTCAGTGTAAGGGTAATAAGATCCACAAAAAGGCAATTGAGACTACCTTACAGCTCTCTACTGTGGGAGTTAGAACAGCCTTTGACAGCATGGGAAACCAGATGCCTGAAGAAGAGCTCTTTGATATGCAGGATTTTATTGAGAAGGAATATAACAGCTATCTCAGGATCTATGACAGTGCTAAGGAGTATTGCCCTAAAAACTACACTGGAATACTGGATCTTCATGAGTTTCATGAGCTGTGCAATGGCATAGTCGATGATCTGTATGAACCTGAGGATGATGCAGAAGATTAGCGTTAGGAGTTGATTACCAAATGGCATTGAATTTAAAAAAGGTTACCCAGTTTGCAACAGATGCAGCCATTATGTCCAAGGGCTTTGATGACCGTCAGCTGATGCTGTTGCTGACAGCTATGGCATATCGTTTTGCCGATGATCTTGAGTTCATGGCAGATGATTTGAACAGTACTCTGTTTGAAGATTTTTACGAGGATACATTTTTAAGTAAATTATCATTTTTAACATTGCTGCTGTCAGATGATAAAAAATTTGCATGTATTTCTAAACATGAAATGTCAGAGTACATGTTTGCGTATGATGAGTTCAGCCAGAAATTCGGCAAGTGCGTATTTAAATTCAGCATGTCCACTGCAGTGCATTGTGTGATGCGTGCGCTTATTATAGCCAGTGGTACCCCCATACGCCACGATAAAGAAAGCATGTTTGAACTGTATAAAGAGTTTTCTATTGATCTTAAAAAGCACGTAACACAGCTAGATGCAGATGGGGCAAGCTGGGCTAATTTTGAGCCTAAACTGCAAAAAGACATTGATGCGGTGATGAACGTGATCAGGTATATTTCCCTAAAGTGCCCTAAACAAACAAATCCTCTTGAGCCCCTGGATGCAGACTTCGTCAAGACGGTTATCAATATGGCGGTGAAGGGCAGAGATGAGTTCCATCTTGAGATCCCTCCTTGTGAAATTGAACTCGAATTTGTGAAGGATGAGTAGAGTACTGCGTAACAGCCAGAGGAAAACAGGAATATCTTGCGATGAGTAAATTTACGATTGATAAAAAGGCTGCGGAGGCTGAGATTAACAGACTCGTCAGTACTTCCATGAAGATGGACAGCCGCCAGCAGATCTTGCTGCTGATAACACTGGCATACAGATATTCCTACTATTTAACCGAATCAGTTAGAAACGGTGAGGTAGAGGATGGAGATGTTTTCTTTAATGAATGCTTTATTAAGTCTTGTAAGCTTGTGATTGGCTATCTAAGAGCTAACAGGAAGATTGCCAGAAAAATAGCCAAGGATCTAAAAGGTCAGGAGGAAATTCTCGGAGAGTTCATAGACAGACATGAAGAAGATCTGAATGTTATGCCTGTGCATGCAGTTTTATGTCTGTTTCTCGCCACAGTATTAATCAGCGGACAGTCATTAGTTAAAGGCGACTGGCAGATGCTTTATTTATATCCTACAGTCGGCTATGGCTACGGACTTGCCAGCTCTGACGATCTCGAGGAGGATATGCAGAATGCAATTAAAGTGTATATCAGAAATGAAATAGATATGCTTGAAACTGCAGTAGATATTGTTAAAAGGAAATGCCCTGTACAAAACCGTACTTCCCTGCCGCTTACTGATGAGTTTATTGCTAATCTTCTGGATGACATATCCTTCGATTTGCAAAGGGTTTTCCGTTATAAAGATAATGCCGATGGTGAAGAGTTCGATGATGAAGAGCTCGAGGACGAAGAATTCGATAACGACGAGCCTGAGGATATCGGCGGAGCTCAAGAAAAATAGGGTATTTTTGCTGTCCGCTTAACTCTGTTTTCTATAATTCTGGTGATGGCTTTTGCAATATATGACATTAGCAAAACTCCGACTAATCTGAAGTCAGACTTTATTTTAGTCGAAGTTTGAATATGGAAAAAAGACCGCCGTTATGATCAGACTTTTAAGGTGTTTGCTTTATGTCATCTATAGGCTGCATAGATAAGCATGATTCCGCTGAACACTGCAACCATGGAAAATATCTTTTTTACAGTTTTAACAGGCATCTTAATCATAAGTGAGGTGCCAAAGTAGGATCCCAGAATGGTTGCAATGATCATAGTGGGGATCCATTGCCAGTGAATGGATGCTACCATGCCGATGGTTACAGCTCCGACACCGTTCCAGATGGTTGCCACGAAGATCATGGTGTGAAAGATGGCATTCTTAAGATCCAGTCCGAAAACTCCAACCAGGGTTAAGGTGGCAAAAAGACCTGCGCCTGAGGACAGCGATCCTGAAAACATGCCGATCATTATGAGGCAGATGGCACCGATGACGGTACGGGTAAGAGAGCGGCTTTCAAGTCTTTCAGTGCCAAAGCTTTTTTTAAAGAAAGAATAAATGCCGGCGGCAATAGTGATAAAACCCAGGACTATTTCTGCCTGATGGGTAGGAACCTTAACGATAATAAGCGAGCCGGAAACTACTGCAGGGATACACAGCAGCGTCATGATTATTCCAACCTGCTTATCAAGACTGAAGCTGTCATCGCGCATACGGCGTTTTTTAGTCAGAGCTCCGATACCCAGGAATACTACGGCTACCTTATGAGACCCCAGGGCAGTTGCAAAGGGCAGACCTAAAAAAATCAAAAGCGGAAACTGAACAAAGCCTGCTCCGCCTCCTGAGACTGAGGCAAAGAGATTTGCGGCAAAGGTACCTATAAAGAGCAGCCCCTGTTTGATAATTTCATCTAGCATTATTATAGAGAGTTCTCAAATTGCATTTTCATGATACTCAGGCTGTTGCCTGCGCTTAAGATCACGAAAACGATGTATAAACAAAATGACGCCTGCAGGAGGCGTCATTATCAGCGAGAAGAGTTACCACCGCTCTTCTCCTACAGAACGCAATTTATTGCAAAAGCGTTATTTTTCCTTGCGGGCAATTGCACGCCATGCAATATCGTTGCGATAGAACATGCCTTCAAAGTGAACAGTCTTGGCAAGTTCGTATGCCTTGTTGCGGGCATCCTCAACATCATTACCCAAAGCAGTTGCGCATAAAACACGACCGCCGGAGGTGACGATATTCTTGCCTTCAAATCTGGTACCGGCCTCGAAGATTTTCACATCATCTGCGTGAGGTTTATCCAGACCGACAATTACATCACCCTTGCGGGGAGATGCTGGATAGTTGTGAGCTGCAAGCACCACGCCTACTGCAGGACGCTCATCATACTGAGCCTCAACGCCTTTAAGACCACCGTTTTCACAGGCCTTCAGGCACAGCTCAACCAGATCGGACTTCATACGCATCATGATAGGCTGAGTCTCAGGATCACCAAAGCGGCAGTTGAACTCAACTACACGGGGCTGTCCTGCTTTGTCTATCATAAGACCTGCATATAAGAAGCCACGGTAAGGAATACCGTCATCAGCCATACCCTTGAGGGTAGGATTGATGATCTCATCCATAACCTTCTTATAGACATCAGCGGTTACCACTGGTGCAGGAGAATAAGCACCCATACCACCGGTGTTAGGTCCGGTATCACCATCGCCTACACGCTTGTGATCCTGTGATGTTGCCATAGGAACAGCATTGACGGTATCTGCCATGACGATAAAGGAGGCTTCCTCGCCATCCATGAAGTCTTCAATAACCACACGGGCAGAGGCATCACCGAATTCGTGATCATCAAGCATATTGTGAACAGCAGCTAAGGCATCCTGCTCATTCATGGCAACGACCACACCCTTGCCTGCGGCCAGGCCGTCGGCCTTAATCACAATAGGAGCACCGTGCTTTTGAATGTATTCACAGGCACTCTTGGTGTCGGTGAAAACCTCATAGGCAGCAGTTGGAATGTTATGGCGCTTTAAAAAGTCCTTGGTAAAGGATTTGGAGCCCTCAAGCTGAGCTCCGGCCTTAGACGGTCCGAAGACCTTAAGACCGGCTTCTTCAAAGAGATCGGTGATACCTGCAACCAGCGGAGCCTCCGGGCCTACGATGGTGAGGTCTATTTTTTCACGCAACGCAAAATCACGCAGAGCCTCTAAATCACCTACGCCAATTGCCACGTTTTCAATCTTAGGCTCACGATCGGTACCGGGATTACCGGGAGCTACAAAAACCTTATCAGCAAGCGGGGACTGTGCTGCTTTCCATGCTAATGCATGCTCACGGCCACCGTTACCTACAACGAGGATCTTCATAATAAGACTCTCCTAAAAATCAGTGACGGAAGTGACGCATACCGGTGAAGACCATGGCGATACCATGCTCATCAGCTGCATCGATAACTTCCTGATCGCGAATTGAGCCACCAGGCTGGATGATGCTCTTAATGCCCTGAGCTGCAGCTGCATCAACACCGTCACGGAACGGGAAGAATGCGTCAGATGCAAGTGAGGCACCCTCAAGTGAAAGACCGGCATCCTCGGCGCGGAGACATGCAATACGGGCTGAGAATACGCGCGAGGTCTGACCGCAGCCGACACCTAAGGTCTGCTTGTTCTTGGTATAGACAATAGCATTTGATTTGGTGAACTTGCAAACCTTCCAGGCAAACAGCAGTTCGTCCATCTCTTCAGCTGTAGGTGCACGCTTGGTGACCACCTTGAGATCGTCCTTGTTAACAACCTTGAGATCAGCCTCCTGAACAAGCAGGCCGCCGTTGACCTTCTTGCAGTCAATACGGGGCTTGGCAGGGCCAAGAGCACCGGTTTGCAGAAGACGGATATTCTTCTTCTTTGCAACAGCAGTCTTAGCCTCTTCGGTAATTTCCGGAGCTACGATCACCTCGCAGAACTGACGGCTGACGATAGCTTCAGCTGTCTTGCCATCTAAGGTCTTGTTAAAGGCAATGATGCCGCCAAATGCAGATTCGCTGTCGCACTTGAAGGCTGCGTCATAGGCATCAGTAAGGTTATCAGCCAGAGCCACACCGCAGGGATTTGCATGCTTTACGATCACGCAGGCAGGCTCGTCAAACTGACGTACACACTCAATTGCGGCATCGGTGTCAGCAATATTGTTGTAGGAGAGCTCCTTGCCCTGTAGCTGCTTTGCAGTAGTGATACCGCTGTCGTGAGCATCGATGTCTGCATAGAAGGATGCCTTCTGGTGGGGATTTTCACCATAGCGCATATTCTGAAGCTTAACAAAGTTAAGATTCATGGTACGTGGCAGGACGCTCTGAGAACCGTCAGAGATACCGTAATCTGGCACTTTGGTACCAAAGTAGTTGGCAATAGCGCTGTCATAGGCTGCGGTGTGCTCATAGGCTGCAATTGCAAGATCAAAGCGGGTAGGCCAGGTCAGGGCACCGTCGTGAGCGTCCATTTCAGTCAATACGCGCTGATAATCGCTTGCGCGGACTACGATGGCAACATCGCGGTTGTTTTTAGCAGCGGCACGTACCATGGTAGGACCGCCGATATCGATGTTTTCGATAGCTTTCTCAAGCGGGCAGTCAGGATCGGCAACAGTCTTTACAAAAGGATAGAGGTTGACTACTACCAGATCGATAGGGAGAATGCCGTGCTCGTTCATTACCTGCTCGTCGATGCCGCGACGGCCCAGGAT
>CAVFIO010000041.1:0-16617 GCA_963622535.1 Akkermansia muciniphila | reverse complement strand
GCCAGGCTCCCCATTTAAGACCGCAGTTCACATAACTGCGGTTTTTTCGTTTATAGCAACATCATTTTGTTGTATCCTCATCTTAAATACAGATTTAATAAAACTATATGGATAAGCACGACAGAACACCGCTTAAGGCCCTGAATTTATCTGATCCCTGGCAGCTTTTAGCTGTAGGCTTCGGATCAGGTCTTATTCCAAAGGCACCGGGTACCTTCGGTTCTCTTGCTGCATTGCCGATCTGCGCGGTGCTCATTTATCAGCCGCTGTATATTTCTCTTGTTTTCATCGCTGTCTTCACCTTAATAGGTACGATTGCATGTAACAGGGCAGAAAAAGCCTTAGGCATGCATGATAACAGTGCCATTGTTGTCGACGAGTTTGCCGGCATGTTCATTTCGGTGCTGTTTTATCCCGAGGATTACCGTCTGTGCCTGTTAGCTTTTGTTTTATTCAGAATTTTTGATATCTTAAAGCCTTTTCCTATTTCATATGTTGACAGGCATGTTAAGGGAGGCTTCGGGGTTATGGTTGATGATCTGATTGCAGGATTGTTTGCTTTAATCTCATCTCAGATTGTTTTTTATCTATGGACTTTGATATCATAGACTTAAATTTCAGTTTTATGTATTTAATTAGGGAGATTTTATGTCTTTGTCTGCAACGTCAGTAATCGATCAGATTTTAGAGACCTTTAAAGTTAAGATCGAAAGCGGTGATTGGAAGATAGGGCAGTTTCTCCCTGGTGATGATGATTTATGCAAGGAGCTTGAGGTTTCAAAAAGTGCCTTGAGAGCCGCCTTAAGCCGTTTGTGTGCTCTTGGTATTCTGCATTTTGAGAATGAGAAGGGGCATATTGTTGTACGTGATAATGTAAGTCATTCTCTTGAAAAAAGCTCCAAGCTTGGTTTTCATGATTATGTGGATATGGCCAAGGTTCTGCGTTTCCGCCTTCTGATTGAGCCCTTTGCTGCCGAGCAGTGTGCTTTGCTTGAAAGCGGTGCTCTGGCACGACTTATCGATGAACTTGCGCATATCTATGTGGATATGCAGAAGGCTGTAGATAAGCGTGAGCAGTTTGTAAAGGCGGATCTGCTCTTTCACAGCCGTATTGCCTCAGCAAGCGGTAATGAGCTGCTCTCCTTTGCCTTTGATGAGGTGATCAATGTTTCTCTGAGAACCAATGAGCAGATGAATCAGGCCTTTGGCTTTGACACCGGTATTTATTATCATGGCAAAATACTTGAGGCACTGCGTAACGGAGATCCTGTGGCAGCCAGAGATACTATGTATGAACATTTGAAATCAGCTCTTGACAGTATCTCTTAAGCCTGAGTTCAGCTTGTCAGACCTATGATACAGTAATAAGTGTCCAAAATTAAGTAATCTGGCATTTATAAGCCATTTTTATCCCTTTTTCTGCTGACTTTTATTGTCTAAAGCGATAAAATGTATCGCTTTGTACGGACTTTGTCCTATGAATATAAGAACAATCGCTGGAGAAAATAAATGTCAGCCACTACTCCCGAGTCTTCCTCGGGTCTTTTAAATCGTTTTTTGGATGTTATCGAAAGGCTTGGTAACCGCCTGCCTCACATATCAATGCTCTTTATCTATGCTTTGATTGTGGCACTGGTGGTATCTTTCGGACTGTCTTTTATTGATTTTGATTATGTAAATCCTAATACCAAGGAGCAGATCAGGATCATTAATATGCTGTCTGCCGATCATCTTTTAAATTTAGTTGTAAGCTCTGTTAAGAACTTCATGGGCTTCCCTCCTCTTGGCATCACTATCGTTGCCACATTGGGTATCGGTATTGCCGAGGGCTCAGGCTTTGTGAATGTGCTCATCCGCAAGTTCATGATGATCACCTCCAAGAGATTCTTAACTCCTACTGTAGTTTTCGTCTCTATCGTCTGTCATCTGGCATCTGACTCTGCCTATACCATTTTAATGCCGGTTTCTGCCCTGATCTTCTATGTATCAGGCCGTCATCCTATGGCTGGTATTGCCTGCTCCTTTGCAGGTCTTGCAGGCGGCTTTACCGCATCCTTTACTCCGTCGGTTATCGATCCTGTGATGCAGTCCTTTACCGAGGCTGCCTCTCACATCGTTGATGCCAGTTATTCTGTAAACGTGCTGTGCAATTACTTCTATGCCTTAGGTGGTACTGTCTTTGTTATTCTGTCTGTATGGTATGTGACTGATAAGATAATTGAGCCGCGTCTCTGGGCTACCATGCCTATTGATCAGAAAATCAACAGGGACGATCCTGAGTTCGATCTCTCAAAGACCACTGATTTACAGAATAAATCCTTCCACAAGGCTTTATTCGTGCTGGCTGTGATGGGGATCGCCCTGGCCGCTATGTGCTTTCCTGACAATTCCATGCTGAGAGCTCCTGACGGCTCGCTGACCTCTCCTAAGGCTCCGGTCATGCAGGCAATTGTGCCTTTGATCTTCATCTTCTTCTCTGTTCCAGGTGTGGTCTACGGCTTTGCTGTCGGTACCTATAAATCATCCCGTGACGTATTCAGATCTATGGATGAGATCATGAAGATGCTGCTCTCCTTCATCGTGTTCTGCTTCTTTGCAGGTCAGTTCCTCTATGTCTTCGGTCAGTCCGGGATCGGTACTCTGCTTGCAGTCTCCGGTGCTGAGTTTTTGAAGAATCTTGGCATGCCCTCAGGTGTAACCTTATTTGGTATCATCATCCTCACCGCCTGCCTGAACCTTCTGATCACCTCGGCAACCTCAAAGTGGGCCATTCTCTCCACCGTATTCGTTCCCATGCTGATGATGCTTGGGATCTCCCCTGAGCTTACTCAGGCCGCATTCCGTGTATCAGATTCTGCAGTGAATGTCTGCACTCCGATGTTTGCTTTCTATCCGCTGCTCATTTCCTACTGCCAGCGTTACTGCTCCAAGGCAGGTGTAGGTACGCTCTCATCAATGATGCTGCCTTACACCGGCGCCTTGCTGATAGTATTGACCATCGTGCTTTATGCATACTGGTTCCTGGGCATTCCTTTGGGCTTTAACTCAGGCTTTGACTATCCGTCAACCATGTTCCCTCAGGGTTAGTTAAGTAAATTGAAGGCCGGATCTTGATCCGGCTTTTTAATGCCTGTAACCTAGGCAGGTTTCTTTGGAGCGTGGTACGCTCTTTTGGAGTTATAGATGAATCATCGCAAAGAATTAGTCGAAAGATTTTTACGTTATGTCGCAGTCTCATCCCAGTCAGATGCGGCAAACAGTGACGTTCCTTCATCAAAGGGACAGCTTGATTATGCAAATTTACTCGCATCAGAGTTAAAAGAGCTAGGCCTGACTGATATCAGTGTTGATGAGCATGCCGCCGTATATGCGACCTTGAAGGGTAATGTCGAGGGGTGTCCTGCTGTCGGCTTCTGCTCCCATTTAGATACCGTGGATGTATCCTTGTCTCCGGATATAAAGCCGCAGATCATTTCCTATAAGGGCGGTGATGTTGTTCTTAACAAGGAGCTTGGTATTGTCCTGAAGGTATCTGAGCATCCTGAGCTTTTGGAATACACAGGTGATGATATTATCTTCACCGACGGTACCTCGGTATTAGGTGCTGACAATAAATCAGCAGGCGCTAATATCATGACCATGCTTGCAATTCTGCACGAGGATCCCTGCATTCCCCATGGTGATATTAAGATAGCCTTTGTTGCCGATGAGGAGATCGGTCTTCGCGGATCCAAGCTTCTGGATCTGAAAAAATTCAATCCTGATTTTGCCTATACCATCGATTGCTGCCATGAAGGTGATGTGGTTTATGAAACCTTTAATGCCGGATCTGCAGTGATTAAAATAAAGGGGGTCAGTGCACATCCTATGTCAGCCAAGGGCGTGCTGGTAAATCCTTTGCTGGTTGCACATGATCTTATTGCTCTCTTTGACAGAGAACAGACTCCGGAGTGCACTGAGGGTAAGGAAGGATACTGGTGGTTTAACGGCATTAAGGCTGATGCTACCTTCTGCACTCTGGATGTAAATATCCGTGATCACGACAAGAGCTCCTATGAGATGAGAAAGCGTGTCTTAAAAGAGCGCGTAGAGCAGATGCAAAAGAAGTATCCTACTGCCGCTATTTCAGTTGAGATCTCCGATACCTATGAGAATATTTCAAACGGAGTTAAGAAGACCGATACTCCGGTAGCGCTGGTTTTTGAGGCTCTGGATGCACTCGGGATCAAGGCTAATACCTATGCCATGCGTGGCGGTACCGATGGCTCAGCCTTATCTCCGCGTGGAATTGTGACTCCCAATTATTTTACCGGAGCCTTAAACTTCCACTCAAATGCGGAATTCCTGCCTCTGAGTGCCTTTGAAAAGAGCCTGAATGTAACTTTGAAGCTGGTTGAACTGGTGTCCGGGCTTAAAAAGTAACCGTCCTGATATAAAACGGCTCTTAGTGCATACATTTGAGTTTAGGTCTTAAATCATGCATTAAGAGCCTGAGATAGCATTTTTTTAGAAATGCCTTGATGCCAGAAAGGTTAACAGCTTTAAGGATGCATTGTAGTAATCATCATCCTTTGAGATCTGCGGCTCCTGTACCGGATAGCCAAGAACCATGGCTCTTACGGCGGCTAATCCTGCAGGCAGCATGTAATCTGCAACCTCTCCGGTGGTGATATTAACCCAGGCCGGATTCTTGTCATCCTGATAGGATGAGAAATAAGTCTTCCAGGGTGAGAGCAGCTCTGAATTCGGATCATCCCAGTATACATACAAGGGAACGCGGATGGCATCATAGCTTGAGCGTGCAGGCCAGTCCTGAGCTGGGGTGAGCTCGCCCTGCGCGTTCACATCAACCCAGTCCGGGGGCAGGTTAACCTTTAATTTTCCCTGTGCAAGAGTTGCAAGCACCTTCTTGCCGTCAGTATACAGATCCTCAAATATCTTCTGGTGAGTGGCCTGTGCAAGATCCTTTAAGGCTGGAAAAATATAGTAGGAGGGGTTGATGATCGCACTGGAGTTTTTAAAGAAGCTTTCAACGCCGGGCAGCAGCAGCGTAAAATCCGCCATTTTCTCAGTGCAGTGATCAGCAATGGCCAGCGCAAGCTTTTCAGCCTCTTTCGTGTACTGACTGTTACCAAAGGCCTTGCCTGCTTTTAATAAGGCCCAGGCCATCAGCAGATCGCCGTCGGTTGCATTGTTGTGATCGGCTGTAGGATCCTGCTCTGCAGGCTTGTATGCCCAGTAATGCAGGTTGGTCTCAGGATTAAGCATATGTGCCTGTGTCCAGCTGAAGATCCTGTCAAATGCCTCCTGATCGTTATAGGCAAGGGCAAAGAGCAGGCCATAGCTCTGTCCTTCTGAGTGGGACATATTGTTATTGTAGGTATCAGTGATAGCTCCGTCATCCTGCATATACAGAGCCTTATAGTCATCCCATGCACCGGCTATTGCCGATGATGAGACAGTTATAGCCAGTGCAACTGTGCTTGCTTTAAAAAAATCTGTTAGTTTCACCGTATTTTCCTTAAGCAGAATATTGCAGTTGAGGGGGGAGTAATATCTTTAAGTGACAGCTCCAGTGAGGCAGGAGATCCAGCCTGCTTCAGCCATTCATGATATAAGCCTGTGAGCATGACCGCAAACCCTTTTTGCCATATTCTTTCATTGCCGCAGGTAGCTGCAGGCATGAAATTGTGGATGAGGATCAGACTGCTACTGTCATCTTCGATATCAACATGTCCCCATTTAAAGGAATCAAGACGGGTATTGATAGCAACAGCCAGCTCTGAGAGGGTATCGGCCGGAGGCAGGGGATTTAAGGCTCCGATCCTCATCCCCACCTCACATAGAAAATCCAGATCCTCACCATGCTGGGCATTCTGTGAAATCATCGCAATGATGGTCTGGGCAAAGTCAAACCATCCTGCAGGCTGCTGCACTCTGCCAAGATAATTTTGATAGGAAATATCTTTGCTCATTTTATTTGCCCTAGAAGAATGAGTCTATACCGGTTAAATACTTAAAGGTCAGCATCTCATTGGTTTCTTTGTAGTCACCAAAGGTTGAGTAGTTGATATTAGCCTTAACCGAGAAGGCATCGGTAACCTGATAATCAAGTCCCAGACGTACACTGCCTGATACTCCATCCTTGTCCTCTGCGGCAAAACGTGAGTTCTGAGCAAGTCCGTTTGATGCAAGGGTATTAAGTGTTGACTGCCAGCTGGCTCGGGTCGGGAAGTAATCCTCAGCCTGATTGGTGTATGACTGATAGCCAAGGGATGCGCCCAGAGACAACTCCAGATTTTCGTTGTAGATGCGTTTCCAGTCCACAGGAATTGAAATCGAGTAGTAGTCCTTAGGTGAGAAGTAACCGCCGTGGCCTGCAGTAAAGAGGTTTTCGTTATGTGCATAGTTCATGTACTCAAGAGAAAGTCCTGCCTGCAGGGTCTGGATGCTGTTGTTGATAGGTCTTACATAGACACCGGTCTGGAGACCGTACATATGGTTGTTTCTGACGTTTTCGCCCTTGTAATAGTAGTAGGAGGCGTTGGCATAGGCACCATAGGAGCCGTTATCCCAGGCTAGTCCCAGGCTGCCGCCGTTTTTGGTAACAGCACCGAAGAAAGTACCTGAGTAGTCATCCTTCACACCGTAGTATGAGAGCACAGAATCAGCAACAGCACGGCGCTCAAGGTTAATACGCAACTCGGTATCCTTGGCGATCTCAGGATGCACATAGATACCGCCTACGAAGGTTGAGCCATCCTTGCCAAGAGGTGATGAGCCGATATCCGCACGGTAATGCTCTCCTGACAGGGCAAGATTGAATTCAAGACCGTTATCATGAACAGACTTGTTATATCCGCCGCCGCCATAGGTGTTATCTGTGTAGTTATAAATAAGGGCATTCATCTGATCGCTGTTTGAACCGTCAAGGCCGAAGCTGTTAAGCAGGTTCTGAATGCCCTGAATCCATGTTGCAGAGGTTAAATTGATGGATGCCATCTCCTGTGCAGTCAGATGACCGCGACCGGACAAATCAATGATCTTCTGGTACTGATCCTCACTGCCGTAGATCTGTTTGGCTAGGTTTTTGGCATTGGTGTGTGAATTTACCACATTGCCTTCCTCATCGGTGGTAGTTGAGGCACTGTCCATCTGTACAGCAGATTTGGCAGCATCGTTTAAGGCGTTCAGACGGTTGGCCATGGTCTGTGCACCCATGGCAAGGGCCTGAGTACCAAGCTTGCGCTGTGATGCTGTTTTAGAGGTGCCGGCCTTCATAGAGCCTGCAGTCACTGTTGCTGTGAGACGGTTGTCATTGAACACCGGAGTTGAAAGCTTGACGCTGCCGCGGATCTCAGAAAGATTGGACAGTCCGTCTTCACCATCCTTCTGGCGGCCTTCAACATCCAGTGATACGGATGTTGATGTGATCTCATAGAGATCATGCAGCATGTTATTTACTTCACCTAGTGTCTTGCGTCTGTCTATCTCACCGGTATCAAACATATACATGGAGGCCGGATCAACCTTGGCAGTTGATGATGTAACCTCCCAGGGCATGCCCGGAGTATTGCTCTGATTGCGTGCCGTATATTCGTTCTTGTTGCGGAAGGGGTTGTTTACCGCATGGACTGAGCCTGCAGCTCCGTTTGGCGATACTGCAGCACCGGTTGCCAGAGGATCACTGATATATGGACTGCCCTCGAGTATGGACTTGGATTGCCTTAAGTAGGTAATAGCCTCACGATAGTTGTGATTCTCCTTGGCTACACGGGCCTTTAAATAGAGAGTCTGCGGATCTGAATTGTTAAGGCGCTGTGCAAGCTCCATGGCTCTTTGCTCATGGTTATTGGCAATAGCAGAATTGATGGCTCCGGTAATTGCCCCCTCATCGGTAGGATCGAGCAGTAATACGCGATCATAGATGGTTTCTGCCTCGTTATACATGCCGTTGTCATGATAAATTCTGGCCATGGCTGCCATCAGAGAGGGATCCTGAGGACTTGACTGCAGGGCGTTAAAGAGCAGATCGTAGGCATCAGCACTGCGTCCTGCCTGACGCAGCTTGTCAGCCTCTCTTATTACCTGACCGTTGCTTATAGCAGAAAGCTTTGACGGATCAGTATTGGCAGTAAGAGCAGGATTTGAGGTGATAGCCTGAGCCTGACTGTACATGCCAAGGCTGTTGTAAACAGAGACTAAATCAGCGTAGTCGTTGATGGTTGCTGTACTGTTAATCCCTCTTGCATAAGCTGAATCGGCAAGAGCTCTTGCCTTACTGGTATTTCCTGCCTGCAGATAGAGGTAGGCCATATGTCCAAGATCAGCGGCGCTTAAATTTGCAGTGTTGCGTTCAAGTCCCGCAAGAGTATTCAAGGCAGCAGCCTTCTGTCCTGACTTCAGATAATTCTCAGCATCAGCCATGCCTGAGCGTACTGCAAGGCTTGAGCGCAGGGAAGCTACGCCCCTGGCGTTATAGCTTGCAGGAATTGTGTTAATGGTTGCAAGTGCCGCCCTGGTATCACCTAATTCGCTTTGCAGGGAGGCTGCGGCAAAGGTTGAGGCATTAGAGCCGTTATTTAAAAGACGCATTAAATTGGCACGGGCATCAGCATCATTGCCAAGCTTATGCTGAATAACAGCTAAATCATGACGGATCCACGGATCCTTTGATACCGCGGTTGCACGCTCAAGTGTTGCGGCAGCTCCGATTAAATCACCGGAGCGCTCCTGCGATTTTGCCTTCTGGCGCAGTGCCACACCAGGATCTGCAGGTACAGCCTCACGTTTGGCAATAGTATGATTAAGCGTTGCGGGAAGAGTTGCCAGTAATGCCCTGGCCTCGGCGGTCTTGCCCTGATCTCTTAAGGTGTAATAGAGCATTTCGCCGGCACCTTCATTTTGCGGATCAACTGCCAGAACTGCTTTTAGATCATCCTCAGCCTTCTGATACATCTTGAGCTTACGCTCCAGGGATGCTCTATATAAGGTGACATCGATGCTGTTGCCTCCCTTCATATTGGATACTGCCAGGGTGCGGTTTAAGGCTCCCTGAACGTCACCTGCTTTCTCCAAGGCACGGGCGTTATTCAGCTCTGCATCAAATACCAGTTTTACCTGCTTTGCCTGATCGGTAGTAACATTGGATGCACGGCTTAAGAGTGCGGCTGCCTCCTTGTAATCGCCCCTGGCCTGATTTAAATAACCAAGGCCTTCAAGAGCTGCTAGATTATTTGGATCACGCTTTAGAACCTGCTCGAACTGAGCCTTGGCCTGAGCTGTGTTCTGCTGTCTGAACTGACTGTATGCACTGCTGTTTAGAGAATCTGTGAGGGCTGTAGCCAGACGGTTTCTTATTTCAACATCATAAGGATGACGGGTTAGGAAGGATTTGTAGTATTTCTCATCGCTGTCATTCGGGGTTAACCAGAGCAGGGCCTGACGTAAGGCCTTGTCTGCATCCTGACTGTCCTTGGCATAGTAATCCAGAACCTCAATACCGTTTCGGCGGGTACTGTCGTTATAGGTCAGGAGCTTGCCGTAGGTTACCTTAGCCTGGGTATCATTGGGATTCTTTTTAATATAGGCGCCAACTCCCTGTACGGCCTCATTGAAATGAGCAGGATCTCCTGACATGGTGAGGTAATACTCATTTAAAAGAGATCTTGGCACCTGACCGTTAGGGAACATCTGACGGTAGGCCTGCAGTGCGGCGGGAATGTTGCCGGAGCCTGCAAGCTGTCTTGCCTTGTTAAGCTGATCCTTTGAATAGGTGGCCAGATCCTTTTCGTTTCTCAAGGTCTGCAGTCTTGAATCACGCGGATGGGCTATCTCAAGACGGCGGCGGTACTGCTCAGCCTGCTCATTATCACCAACTTCAGATGACCATAGGGACATGAGGTACAGTGCCTCTGCATTCTCAGGATCAGTAAGCAGCACACGATTCAAGCTCTGACGGGCCAGAGATAACTGATATTTATCATGCCAGAACTGAGCCTGCTTTAACAAAGAGGCCGTGGTGGTCTGAGAATTGGCTGCATCAATACTGTTACCGTTTGAGGGGGTAAAGTTATGGGCTGCATTGATTTCTGTGCTTGCTGTCTGCTTGGGGGGATCAAGCTGACTCAGATTGCTGCCGGGAGCGCTGGCGTTTGCCTGGGGAGTATCAGCAACCGGTGCTGCAGTCTGGACAGTCGTGCTCTGAGTTGCATTGCCGCTGGCATTGCCTCCCTGGGCACTCATCATCTGCCTGTCCTTCTGATAGGAGGAAGGATCGGCAAGAGCCAGGCTGTAATAGCCACCAGCAAGCACACTTGCAACGACACATGCAATGACGGTACGGCCTTTTATTTTACTGTTCATTTATTTCTTCCCCTCATTTGTAGGATGTAGGCGCTTGTAGGCTCTACGTTTCAGAGTCTGGGAGAGGGTTACTCCCAAAATAATAAAGATTATCAGGGAAATACAGGCAAGCCAGATCTCATGCTGCCCCAGGAAATAGAGGAACATGAAATAGTTTGAAACATTTCCTGAGTAAATGGTGTCGCCAACTTTGAAGGAGCGTACAGAATCGGTACCTGAGATCACTGTCAGATCACCACCTACAGCTCGGTTTATCTGATCGTTATCGAGATCATCTGACAGTTTTATCAGCTGTTTGTCATCAGATCCGGTGGCAAGCACAATGATGCGTGAATCATTCCATGGAGATACCAGAGACACAAATCCTCTCCAGGACATATTAGAGCGCAGATAGCGTGTAGCATCACTGTTTTCAGGACGGAAATCACCGGCAAACAGACGGCCCAGGGACTTGACCACGCCACCTTGGAAGGATAGCGGACCGTATTCGCGCACGCTTAGATCGTTACCGGACTTTGAATAGATAAAGGCGCTTTCTTCAAGCAGTTTTTCCATAAATGGCTGCTGCTCAAGTGATGACACGGCCAGAATATCCTGATCGTCAAAATCAGATCTCTGTCCCAGTGACTGCGCACCCAATACGGTGTTGGCATACCAGATAGGAACACCGGTAGCCTTGCCTGCGCGGGCTGACAGGTCCAGCAGCGTCTGAATTTCTGCAGCAGAGGGCTTTTCAGGCAGCAGCAGCAGGGTCTGGGACATATCTGCATATTTGGTAAACGGATAGGAGGCACCTACGAAGTATGAAAGGTTTGGCATCTTGGCAAAATGCACGGTGTTTGTCAGATCAAGATAGGAGTTATCCAGAATGACACTCTTCAAATTATTGTCATGAAGCACGGAGCAGGGAGCCCCCTGTTTGAGCTTGATATCAAAATAAAGTGCCAGATTGTTATTACCGTAAATCATGTAAGGCTGAACGGGAATAGTGTGCTGCTCCTTGCGGGCATCACCGCCTGCAAGACGCCACAGGTTTTCTGCAACACCGATCTTGTTTACGGGAACGTTCTCAAGGAAATTGCCTGAGAGCTCCACGTTGAGCCATGAATGATCCTCATCTATCCACTGCTCAAGCGGGAAGTTGTATTTAAGGTTCAGCTCGGCAGGCTCGCCATAGAGCTGATAGAGATCAGGGGCGGCTCTGAAGCTGATATTGAGCGGCTGATGCCAGACACCAGTTGAGATCATGCTTTGCTCAGGGGATAGAAGCTCAGAGAGATAGACCCTATGATCAGTTGCAATCCATTTGGGTGCATCATAGGGAAGACTCTGAGGGATCTGAGATGGCCCGAAGGTCAGCTTTCTGGTGTTGGTTTCGATCTTACCTGAGGTTAGTCTGGCTATAGCATCGCGATAATGTGAGAATTCCTTGGCCGAAATTAAGACAAGCTTGAATGCAGGAGTCAGCGGATGCTCAATGATGCTTACACACTCCTCATCAGGCATGGTGATGGCACCTATCTTATCGCCGGGATGTCCTATCACGATGGCATTGTCACGCGGCATTTCACCTGCGAGCACATTGAATTTTATGCCGCGGTAATCAGATCTGATGCCAAACCATGAGGACAGCAGTGAGGCCGCGGTTATCTCATCTGCTGACGGATTTTGCGGCAGCACAACAGATATGGCACTCTTGGTTACATCAAATGGATCAAAGAACGGCAGCGGGAACAGTGAGAGATCTGTTCCCATCTGCAGTCTGTGACCTTCAAGATGCAATGATGATTCAGGCAGGATTGAAATCACGAAGCGACGTGTGTAATCAATCATGCAGGTAAATTCCTCATCATCCGAGACCTTGAAGGAGAAATTATTGGCAGTTCCGAAGTATTCAAAGGGCAGTGAGACCTCATAAACAGAAGGTCCGTCATGACGGTTCAGCGGAATGGTGCCAATAGGCTGTCCGTTCAGTGTCATCTCAAGATGAGAGCCGCGGCGGGCCATATTCTCGGTAACTTCAACAGATAAGGTAAGCTTGGCTGAGGTGATAACCTTATCAAGGGGCAAGGTAAAATCAAGACCTGTTGCCAGCATACCGGCCTTAAGTGAAATCCCGTCCTTTACCCCTAACTTTGCAAAGGACAGATCAGATGAAAAGGGAACAGAATCATCTATGACATCAGATGATACCGGTGCTGTCTGCTGATTTTCAGCAGATGGAGCTGCTGTATCCTGCGGGGGTACGGCAAAGGGATTTTCGGTATAGGATTCCATACCAAAGGGGGTGGCCGGAGCCTGTGTCTCAGGCATCATCAATGCACGCAGGGCCTGCGGGATCTGATCCTGCTCCTCATTCTGAACTTCGGTATTTGCAGAATTCTGTGCTGAAGCACCGGCATTATTATTAAATGCTGCCGGAACATTCAGATCAGCCTTGTAATCCTGCAACGGCTCTACTCTGGCATTGTTCTTGGGAACTGCAACCGGCAGTGACAGGTTGTTCTGATCATTTGAGATATTAAATTCAAGGTTTTGATCCTGAACATCAGGCTGTTGCAAAAGCTTTAGTACCGGATCATCGTTCGGGGCTGCGTTTACTGCAAGTGAGCACAGCGCAACTGCAATCAGCGAGGCTTTTATAACCTTTTTCATGCCTGAGCCTCCATGTTCTTTTCCTCTTCCTTAATCACATCCGCAACGCTCTGGGCCTTTACAGCCTCGCTCTTGGCTTTCTTCTGTTTACGGTTTGAGGTCAGGGAATCCCAGATACAGGCTAATACTATAAAGAAGGAACGGATGATGTTGTCCTGCTTATAAGGCTCTCTGTCCCAGGTATCAGGACGGGTATAAAGCAATCTAACAAGCTCACGGCGGGTATTTATATCGATATCACCGAAGCAAAAGCGCAGATGATCCGAGTAGGCTGAATTTGAAATCATCTGCACGCTGATAACAACCGGACCGTGATCAGTTGCAATCTCAATATCAGTTACCGGATCTTCATCCAGTAGCTTTTCACCTATTACATTGTCAAGACGTACACCGGTCATTGACAGATCTCTGAGTGTTGAGCGCGAAACAATACCTGACTGCTGATAGACAAGAACCGGCAGGGCCATGTAAAGACGCTGGGTTTTACGCTTGTTAGGCGTTTCACGGGCTACGCAGATTGCAGCCAGCAGTAAGATGAAGTTAAAGCTGCACCAGGCGACGTTCAATATAACAGCACCAAGCTGCACGGTGAAATATTCGGGCATAAAGTATTTTACGACACCGAAAATCATGGAGAAGAAAAGGAAGACTGCAACAATGACGTGCACACGTACTGCGTGGAAATCAAAATATGCCTTTTCAACCGTACCGCCCTTGTCAGTTACATTGAATTTGCCGTGACGCGGTGACAGCATTACCGCAATAGAAGGGATGATAAGCGGGAATGACAGTAAGATGTCATATATCTCACCAAAGAAGCTGTAACGGCTCCTGCCGTTGATGCGCGATGAGGTGTAGTAGGACATAAATAGGTGCGGCAGTGCATAGGCAAAGAGCAAAGATGCCGAGCCGTGCAGCACACTGATGCCAAAGGTAAGATACATCGTAGGAACAACCACGAAGACTGCACGGGGAATTGCAAAGAGAAAGTACATCATTGCTGATAAATAGCAAAGACGTTGCGGGAAACTCAGTCCTCTGCCGAATAACGGATTGTCGAGACGGAAGATCTGGATCATGCCGCGGGCCCAGCGGTTACGCTGAATGATATGCAGAATGGTACGCTCTGTGGCAAGACCTGCTGCCAGGATCTTATCAAGATAGGCTGTTTTCCAGCCGCGACGTTGCAGACGCAGGGCAGTATGAGCATCCTCGGTCACGGTTTCAACAGCAAAGCCGCCGATCTCATCTAGAGCCTGGCGGCGGATGACTGCGCAGGAGCCGCAGAAGAAGGTCGCGTTCCAGTTATCATTACCACGCTGTACGTTGCCATAGAAAAGCTCGTTTTCAGTAGGAATTTCACGTCCTAAATAGAGGTTTCTCTGAATAGGATCTGGTGAGTAGAAATGGTGCGGAGTCTGCATCAGGGCCAGTTTTTTATCGACCAGGAAGGCTCCGACGGTGTCCTGCAGAAACATTCTGGTTGCAATATGGTCGCAATCAAAGATAGCAATAAGCTCACCCTTGGTAAGCTTCATGGCGTGATTAAGATTACCGGCCTTGGCATGAGCATTGTCATTGCGGGTGATATAGCCCACCCCGGCCTCGGTTGCAAACTGGGCAAATTCCTTTCGGCGGCCGTCATCTAGGATATAGACATTTATTTTATCCTGAGGATATTCAAGACACTGGGCAGCAAGAACAGTATTGCGTACGATCTCAAGTGGCTCGTTATAGGTAGGTACATATACATCCACTGTAGGCCATTCATCGATATTCTTGGGCATAGGCACTACTTCACGCTTTAATGCCCAGATATTCTGGAAGGAGCTTAAGAGCAGAATTACATAGATGTAGCACTCGGAAAAGAAGAGTATATAGCCGCAGATCGCCTCAATCAGCGATTCAAAAACAAGCGTCTGTGTAGCACGAAAGTACATGTAGCGGGTGGTCATGGTCACAGAGACTATGATCAGGATGACCGATATAAAATGCTTCTTGGAAATATTGGAAACAATGAAGCTGCCGCAGATCATGCATAATGAGAATATATACTGGCATGTAGCACTCATCGGCGTTACAACCACGAAATAAAGTAGCGGTAACGCAATTAAGAAAGCTACGAGGGTTTTTATAGTGCTACCCATGTTACATACCTTCTTTCTGACTTAGGGAATTTATCAGTATGGTGTCCTGCTTGACGTCAAAGCCCAGTAACGATGCTATCTTGTGAGCAATGATCTCAATATCAAATGCTGCTGATGAATTCGGGTTAAAGGCGCTGATTGAGCGTTGCATAGCGGCAGCCTCCACCACGGAGGTATCCTGATGCACCATGCCTAAAAGCTTATTTCCAAAATTTGAGCGGGCAAAGTCCTGAACCTCGCGGTTAAGCTTTATTCTATTGTCTACGCAGTTTAATACAATACGATAGCCTAAACTGTTATTTAATGGAGCATCTATAAGCTCATCATTTTCTATTGTTTCATAGAGTGATACTGATGACGCATCTGCAACCAGTGGGATTACAGAGATATCTGTAACATCAGCAATGGCCTTGAGTGCATCTGAATAGCCTGGTGCAAAATCTGCAATGATCAGTACATCAGGATTGTTAAAAAGAGCACCCTGGAATTGAGAATAATAGTTTCCTTCGTTTAATCTTTCATCAAATGATTTGCGGATTTGTGTATTTGAGCGTCCGAAGGGAAGTACAAAGAGATTCTGTCCCACATTGACAACGCCCTCAACCCATGAGGCAGCAGGATCCTCTGCAAAAAGTGAGATTAAACCACGCTCCTCATTTAATGGAATTCCAAAATACAGACGTAAGGCATTCTGCGGATCAAAATCTATAGCAATAACTCTTGTTCCGGCCTGAGAGAAAACATTAGCAAGGTTAGCTGCTAAAGTTGTTTTGCCTACGCCTCCCTTAGGGGAGCACACTGAGATCACTGGCATGATTCTATCCTATGAAAAATATCTTTTAATGATTCCTCATTTGGTATTGAGGAATTTTTATTCCTGCAGGTAAAGAGTGTTGAAAACTGATCCTGCCTGGCAGTAGGAACTACACTAAATGTATTCTTTGTCTCTGCCTTATGTAAAAAGGGGACGCTACGACTTTGCGGAATGTCGTTACGGTTGAGGGCCTGAGTAATACTTGAGCCTGAGGATGCCAGAGCATTTTTCTTAAGCTCCCTAGATCTATTGGCAGCTTCAATAGCTTTTGCTCTTAATGAGAAATCAATATGCTCTGCTTCACTGCTGCTGATTGCTGTTTTCCTGATATTGTTACCTTGCTTTAATTTTAAAGCCTCGCTTATGCTTGATGTTTTTACAGCATTTACAGGCTTGTTTGTTTCCAAGGTATCTTGAGCAGACAGTGTCTTTTGCGTTACGGGGGACAGTTTGCGCTGCAGCGTTGCGTGAATATCCCCGGATGCACGGGATCCAGCATTACCTTCACTTTGCTGTAAAAGTCCGCTTATGCTTGTGGTGCTGTTTACTTTTTTAGCTGCCAGTTTTTTTAGCTCAAGTGATCTTTGCTTTGCTGCAAGCTCTTTTGCTTGCAACGAGAAATCTATATGCTTGCGC
>CAVFIO010000040.1:13917-16674 GCA_963622535.1 Akkermansia muciniphila | reverse complement strand
GAGGACAGTCTGTACCGCACGTATTCCGAATAAGGAAATAAAGGATGCTTTTAAGAATTGTATTTATGAGTACTATGATTCAGAACCTGTAAAAACAGAATCCAGTAAACTTCTTGATTCTTTTTTTAAGGGTGATAAAAAGCAGATAAGAAATATAATTGAAGACAAGCTTAAAAACTTTGTTGCACTTCGCGATCTTCAGACAAAAGCAAAAACTGAAAACTTCTACCACGGCTTTTTGAACGGCCTTTTCTCAGTTTTGCCCTCAACTGCCTTTACAGATTTCTCCTCTAATACTGATAGTGGTGACGGTTATGCAGATATTACGTTCAGCTCATCAGATCACAGCATCGGTATCGTAATTGAAATCAAAAGCACCAGTGATAAAACAATGCTTGCTCAACTTGCAGGCAGCGCATTAGATCAAATCAGGCAGAAAAATTATATTGAGATTTTTGTTGATGATGATGATGTCGAAAAAATCTACTGTTATGGCATAGCCTTCTGCCACAGAAGCTGTAGGGTGCAATGCGAGATAAAAAATATGTGAAAAGAAGAGCCGGTGGTAAAGAGGATGGGCTCAGCAAATGACCTTTTACTATCATAAAAAAGATCTGTTGCTATGGAATAAGCTTCCGCCGTAAGAACTGCTTCAAGCTCTATGACAGAAAAAATTACTAAAAAGTCTCCCGTCATGGTTGAGAAAAAAAGGGCAGGATCTTATTTTGGATCCTGCCAACGCTAGAGAAAATTTGAAGCAAATACAAATGCATTTGCCAGAAAACTTAAGTTCAATATACAAACTTAGTTATCATAAGTAAAACAAAAATAACTTATCAAAAGATTAGTTTTGCTAATGGATAAGGAAAATTTCCATGAATCGCTTTCTGGTGCTCCAGAGAATTGTTGAATTAGGCACCTTTACCAAGGCTGCAGATGAGTTAAATCTTACGCAAAGTGCTGTAAGTCAATGTATATCCTCCCTTGAGGATGAGTTGCATATCAAGCTTTTAAACAGATCACGCTCCGGAGCTGTATTAACCAAGGAAGGACAGCTTCTTTTTCCTAATATTGAAAAGGCCTGCTATGAGTTAAGAGCAATTGAAGAGCGCGCGCGTGAGCTCAGAGGATTAGAGACCGGTACCATCCGCATTGCTACCATGGGATCGGTTTCAGCTCACTGGCTGCCGCTGTTAATAGGCCGCTTTCAGCAAAAATATCCCAATATTGAATTTGCCCTGCTGCAGGGAGATTATGTCCAGACAGCAGAATGGATTAAATCAGGCGCCGCAGATTTCGGCTTTGTAAATCCGCATGCAGTCTCCGGTATTAAAACCTTTCCGGTAAAGGATGGCCGCATGCTTGCAGTACTGCCTCAGTCTCACCGTCTGTGCAAATACGATGTAGTCCCCTTAAAGGAGCTTGCCAAGGAAAGATTCATTCTTTTGGAGGAAGGCGGATATTCAGAGCCCCTGAAGGCCTTTGATGAGCTAAAGCTAAGACCTGATATCAGATTTACCATCCATGATGACTACGCCATTATGAATATGGTGGAGGCAGGACTGGGAGTCAGCATGCTTGCAGAGCTGATGCTAAGACGTCTTAGCTATAACCTCTGCCTGAGGCCTACAGCGCCTATGGTAGTGCGCCCCATATATGTAGGATATAAGGACGCACTGTCATTAACAACTGCCGCAAGACGCTTTCTGGATCTTCTAAGAGAAGCGATCCCTGAGCTTCCCTGAGAATTATTTGACCTTAGGACCTTTGGTGATAGCCTTAAAATCAAAGAGTTCTTTATCATAGAGGTGAGAGGGGATCACACTCTTCATAGCGCGAAATGCGATATCACAGCGCTTGGGGTAATGCTTATCCCATTCACGCAGCATCTTACCCATAGCCGCACGCTGCTGATCCTCGCCCCAGCCGCAAAGGCCCTTTGGCAGCACCGGATACTGTCTGAGCTCTGAAAGCTTTTTAATATCGCGCTCACGGCAGTACACCAGAGGACGGATAACAACCACATCCCCTTCATCATTGCGCATCACCGGCGGCATGGTCTTGATAATACCGGCGTTAAAGAGATTTAAGAAGAAGGTTGCCAGAACATCATCCTTGTGATGTCCAAGAGCTACCTTATTGCAGTGCTGCTCACGGGCAATACGGTATAGATTGCCGCGACGCAGACGGGAGCACAGCGGACAAAAGGGCTTACCCTCAGGCAGTTTCTCCTTACAGAGGTTGTACACCGGTACCTTCTCGAATATATAAGGCAGGCCTACACGCTTCAGATGCTCCTCCAGAGGACTTTCATCAGCATTAGGAAAACCGCCGTCAATATGCACCGGCAGAAGATCAAAGCGTACGGGAGCTGAGCGCTTTAATGAAAGCAGAAAATCAAGCAGGGCATAGCTGTCCTTACCGCCTGAGAGAGCAACCAGGATCTTATCGCCCTCCTCAATCATGCCGTAATCACCTATTGCATGACCTACCTTGCGTCTTAAACGCTTAAACAGCTTATCTGCCTGATATTTTTCTGCCTTATCCTCAATATTAAAGTAAGGACTTACATGACGGCCGTACTCATCGGCCTCTTTTGGAAGTGACTGATCGTCTTTCATGGCGAAATCTCTCAATTAAGGCGCAGATCTCTTCAGCGCCTAGTTAATAAAATTAATAATCGTGACTGTTACCTGAGGTAGGTACCGCACGCATCACGCTCTTAGGCGTAACCACCGCCACATCGCAATCTAACTC